>VEQZ01000014.1 GCA_018882975.1 Rhodocyclaceae bacterium
GGCGTAGCCCGCTCAACGGCCCCAACCCCGACCGCACGGTGGGCAACTACTGGCCCTACGCCACCACAGTGTTCGACTACATCCGCCGCGCCATGCCGCCGCAGGCGCCATGGCAGCTCACGGCAGACGAGACCTACGCACTCACCGCCTATGTGCTGCACCTCGGTGGCGTGCTGGCGGCCGATGCGGTGTTGGACGCGCGCAGCCTGCCGGCGGTGCGCATGCCGAACAGGGACGGCTTCGTGCCGCAGGCCGAGGCGCGAGCGGCCGGCGCACGTTGAGGCGACTTTCCTTTACAAGAGCCCCCCGTGTCGGTATATTGCGCGGCTCTCTGGGGGTATAGCTCAGCTGGGAGAGCGCTTGCATGGCATGCAAGAGGTCAGCGGTTCGATCCCGCTTACCTCCACCAGACGATTAGAAGTCCCCATCGTCTAGAGGCCTAGGACATCGCCCTTTCACGGCGGTAACCGGGGTTCGAATCCCCGTGGGGACGCCAGTAAAAACAACGGCTTGCAGAGATGCAAGCCGTTTGTTTTTGTGCTTCGGGTAACAAACGGGTAACCCCCTCAACGGCGACGATCTCACCGTCGGCAAAAAAGTCACCCTCGGTAAATCGTTTCGTTGTGCCACCGAAGCGCCGCCGGGTCCGGTCGCGCCATCAATTTTTCCGGTGTCTGGATCGGCTCGCCATGCAATTCGTAGTAGTGCTTGCCGTTCTCGAATTCTTCTTTGATCTTCCGACTGACCTCGAATCGCAGGTCTGGCGTGACGGTCACGTACCCGGAATCGAAAAGACTGTGGATGTCGCGCCGCAGAAGGATGCCGTTGCTGGCTTCGTGCGCGCCTCCGTCCCCGTAAGGCCGAATGTGTGCAGCTTCGAGTGCAGGTAGTGTGCGCTCGCGAGTGATGGCGCAGCGCCGTTGGTAACTGTCGGTCACCACCACCCGGAAGGCGCCTTGACCCAGTCGCGGCAGGATGATGCGCGGCTCACCATAACGCGGCGCCGGTTCTGCAACGCCGACCAGTTCACGCCTTTGAAGCCGCTCATTTACTGCATCCCAGAGGGCCAAACCTTCGGCGTCGTCGGTGGCGTAGCCCTTGAACTGCACGATATTGCGGGACCAACTCGGCGGCACCGGTATCCAGTCCCGTTCTTCCCAAAAGAAAGGCTGCGTCAGGATGCGGCAACCGATCTCAAAATCGGATCGGTCTCCCGGGTCCACGCGACGGTAGCGCGCGATGCGTGATCGCATCTCCTGGAGGGACGCCACGCCGTTGGATTCGCGAAATGCTTCCCAAGCCAAGGAAAGCGGCAAGGAGTTGGCGTAGGCAAATACGCCGCCCCCGACGATGAAATTTCGGGGCGCGTGCAATTTGAACAGGAAGAGTTCGCCGCGTTGCAGCGCGCGGAATACCTTACGGCCGGAAGGTGCCCAGAAGTTGACTTCCTCCAGATCGGCACGCTTGCGCAGCATGTCGAACCAGTCGCTATCGGTCACCGCGACCACCAGACTGAGCCCCATGGCCTAACCCCGCGCCTCTCTGTCTTGTTGTGGGCGAATGCACATGCTGCCGCCGCGAGCGGGTCGGGTCAATCGGTGGCGGTAGTTAGTCGCTTGGCCTTGGGCTCATGCCCTGTCTCCCGCTACCGCCCCCTCCCCCTCTTCGGCGCCGGCCTGTACCCCACGCGGTTGCCGTCGTTGTCGAACACGTTGACCACGCCCGACGGCGCCTTCCCGCCATAGCCGATGCGCTTGCCGCTGCTGTCGAAGATACCGTTGCTCGAATTGAGATTGCGCGGGCTGTTGTCGTAGTTCAGCGGGCTGTTGCGGTAGTTGAGCGGCGAGTTGTCGTAGTTGAGGTCGCTGTTCTGGTAGTTCAGCGGGCTGGCGTTATAGTCCAGCGAGGTTTCGGCGTGCGCCGGCGCGGCGGCACCGAGCGCCAAGCACGCGGCGCAGATCATCGCGGTTCTCATGGGTGGTCTCCTGGTGGCCCGGCACGCGGGTAGGGCGTTCAGGATGACAGGGGTGGGGCGCGCCAGGTGAGCCCCTCAGTCGGTAGTTGCGATGATTGCCCCGATTGGCGCGCCCAGTGCGCGGGCCAGTTTGCTCAGCGAGTCCGTTGTCCCGGTGCGCTTGCCGCTCTCGATCTGGCTGACGAAGGCCTTGCTCAATCCTGCGGCTTCCGCCAAGGCTTGCACCGTCATGCCACGATAGTTGCGCCAAGCTCGCAGGCGCGAGGCCCCGGAGATGATGTCCTTCATCACCTCGTTGGGGAACCTGATCCCATCGTCGTTCGCAAGCGCTTGGCTGGCCGCCATCGCGTCTTCCGCATCTTCAATGGCGTCACGCACAGACTCCCAGATTGCGGCCGGAACCACATAGAACGCTGGCTTGCCGTTCTGCTCGATCACTTGCACATCATTCATTTGTAGATCCCTCCACGCGCACCAATCTTCAACACACTCACCAGCAGCAGACCGTCGTTGAGCGAGTAGATGACGCGCCATTGTCCAACGCGCAGCCGATATGCCGGAGAGCCGGCGAGTTTTTTGACATTCGGCGCCTCGTATGGCGCTGCGGCAACTTGCTCGATCTTTGCGACCACCATTTCTGCGACGTTGCGCGGCATCCGCTCAAGAACCCTCGCCGCTTCGCTGGAATATTCGACCGCGTACATAGGCAAAAGATAGCAAAATGCGAACAACCTGGCAAACAGTGGCTTGCATTGCTAAAGTGCCGAAAAAAGAGAGGCCCCCCGGGGAGGGCGGGCAGGGTGTTCAGGACGACAGGGGCGGGCGCAGCAAGTGAGCCTGCGGCGCGCTCGCCAGTTTCGCCGTCAGCCTTTGCGCTGACCTACCATCCAAGCGCGCAGCACTGCGTTCATGCGGGTCTGGTAGCGCCCACCGCCAGCCTTGAAGAAGGCGAGCACGTCTTCGTCCACCCGCAGGCTGATGGCGCGTTTGGCCGGCCGGTTGGCCGCCTGGAGCGCGGCGGCGAACCACGCATCGTCCAGTTCCGGGATGTCCGAGTAGTCGATGGGCTGCGTCTCGTCCGTAGCCACCGCTTGCACCCCCTCGGGGCGCTCACCCAGCGCGTAACGCACGGTATCTGGCTTGTTCACGCTCATTGGCTTTCCTTGCAGAGATGACGCGGACCACTCCTTCGCGACGCGTATAGACGAGGACGTACGCCCTGCCGCTTGCTTCCCCGATGCACACCCGTCGTTCTTCACCGTAATCGAACCGTCGGTCGGGCAGGTCCAGTGCGTCCGGGTCGAGCAGCACGTTCGCGGCGATCACGAAATCGACCCCATGACGAGCGATATTCGCCATCCGCTTGGCGGGGTCAAACTCGATGTCGATGGACAAGTGTATACACAACCGTAGGTCGTGCGGGGCGGGTGGTTGCCAGATGTTCGGGCAGCTTCTTGGGCGTGGGAATCCGCCAGCGCTTCAAGCCTCGCCTGCAGCCCGGGGCTGCAACGCCGCCATGCGCGCTCTGACCTGCTCGATGTCCAAAGCGCGCGTCGGGTCCTTGGCCAACGCGTAGCAGGCCGCGGCGACATCACGCCGCAGCCAGTCTTCGATGGCCCGGTCACGCACCAGTAGCGCGCGCAGTCCATCGCGGATCACCTCACTCTCGGTGGCGTATTGCCCGGAAGCGACCTTGGCACGCACTGCCTCAGCCATGTCATGCGGCAGCGTGATGCTGAACTGTTGGGTCGAGCGCATGGCCGCCTCTGGCAGAATAATAGGATTCCATCCTACTCTACCGGGGTTCGACGGGGTGGCCATGGCAATGGATCCTGGGCGGGGAATCGCAGTGTGTCCGGCATGCGCGCGGGAGGGAATCGGCCAACCCACCGATGCGCTTCGCCGCCAACCGCTGCCTGAGCCCGCCGGTGCCTGCAATCACGGATCCACCGAGCGGATTTGCGAGCAGCGCAGTCTGGAGCGCGCGGTAGACCTCGTCATCCAGATAGGCCTGTCGATGTCGGGCAAATGCCGGCAATTCGACTCCCCCCCGGCCTTTTTGCTGCCCGTTCCCACGGGGGCTCATAATGCATAGAACGATTCGCGTGAGTCCGCCCATGACCCAGGCCGCCGCCGGCGATTTCAAGTCGAGCAACCCGCACGCGCTGGCGATGATTCTCGAGGCCAGCGAGACGCGCTCGATCATCGCCGCCACCGACATCTTCGATATCCGCGGGAACCTGCTGTGGGCGCGCAACCAGCCGGTCAGCCCTGCGCACCGCACCGCACCGCAGCGCATCCGCGAGGCCTTGCCCGATCCATGCGGAGAGCCACTGCGCCAGACTGCCGATCTGGTGCGGCCCGTCTGACTCTGGCCCGGCCCTGCCGGCAAGTTCGCCCGCCCGTTCCCCGAATCAAGCCCTACTTTCGCTTCTGGATTGCCCACCATGGAATCCCTGTTCATGTCTGCCGGCGTCGTAGCCTTGGCGGAAATCGGTGACAAGACGCAACTGCTCGCTTTTCTCCTCGCGGCGCGTTTTCGCCGACCCTTGCCCATCGTGTTCGGCATCCTCTGCGCCACCCTGCTCAACCACGGCCTGGCCGGCGCACTGGGCGCCTGGATCACCGCCAGCGTCAGCCCGGATGTTTTGCGCTGGGTGCTCGGCCTGTCCTTTCTCGGCATGGCGGCGTGGACGCTGGTGCCCGACGAGATCGAATCCGACGAACTGCGCATCGCCGAGCGTCTGGGCGTGTTCGGCGCCACTCTCATCACCTTCTTTCTGGCCGAGATGGGCGACAAGACGCAGGTCGCCACCGTGGCGCTGGCCGCGCATTACGGCGCGCCGCTGGCAGTGGTGGCCGGCACCACGCTGGGCATGCTGGTGGCTGACGTGCCGGCGGTTTTTCTCGGCGACCGCTTTTCGGCACGCATCCCCATGCGCCTGGTGCACGGTGTGGCGGCAGCGATCTTCGCCCTGCTGGGCCTTGCCACCCTGGCCGGAGCGGGAGCGTCGTTTGCGGCCTGACTCGCTGCGGGGCTTTGGGACTACACTGCGCAGGGGCATTGCAGGCCCCAATCGAACCATAGACGGCAAAACAAGACATCTGACGGAGGAGAACGCGTGAGTTTTCTCGACAAGGAACAGACCATCGCCGGCCCCGGTTTCAACCGTTGGCTGGTGCCGCCGGCCGCGCTCGCCATTCACCTGTGCATCGGCATGGCCTACGGCTTCTCGGTGTTCTGGAAGCCGCTGGGCAAGGCGCTGGTGGGCGAGGATGGCAAGCCGCTGGCCGAGTGCGCGGCTGGCGCCACCACCTTCGCCGACAAGTGGGCCGGCACTGTCCGTGCGCTGACCGCCACCGACTGCAACTGGTCGCAGTTCGACCTCGGCTGGATGTACACGCTGTTCTTCGTGCTGCTCGGCATCGCTGCGGCGGTGTGGGGCGGCTGGCTGGAACGCGCCGGCCCGCGCAAGGCCGGCCTGGTGTCGGCGGTGTGCTGGTGCGGCGGCATGCTCGTCTCCGCCTACGGGGTGCACATCCATCAGCTATGGCTGATGTGGCTGGGATCCGGCGTCATCGGCGGGGTGGGACTAGGGCTTGGCTACATCTCGCCGGTGTCCACGCTCATCAAGTGGTTCCCCGACCGGCGCGGCATGGCCACCGGCATGGCCATCATGGGCTTTGGCGGCGGCGCCATGATCGGTTCGCCACTCGCCACGCTGCTGATGAAGAACTTTGCCACGCCGACCGACCCGGGCGTGTGGCAGACCTTCGTCGTACTGGCCTTGGTGTACTCGTTCTTCATGCTCTGCGGCGCCTTTGGCTACCGCGTGCCGCCGACCGGCTGGAAGCCGGAGGGCTGGACACCGCCCGCTGCGGCGACCACCAACACCATGATCGCGACGCGCCATGTGCACCTCAAGAACGCGCACAAGACGCCGCAGTTCTGGTTGCTCTGGGTGATCCTGTGCATGAACGTGTCGGCGGGCATCGGCATCATTGGCGCGGCTGCGCCCATGCTGCAGGAGACTTTTGGCGGCGCGCTGATCGGCAAGCCTGAGATCGGCTTTGCCGAGATCAAGGCCGACCAGGCGCTCACCGACCTCGCGGCGGCGGTGGGGGCAGGCTTCGTCGGGCTCATCTCCTTGTTTAATATCTTCGGCCGCATCGCCTGGGCGTCTTCATCCGACAAGCTCGGCCGCAAGCAGACCTACTTCATCTTCTTCGTGCTCGGAGCCGCCCTGTATGTGGCGGCATCCTTTGGCGCCGACTGGAAATCGCTGGCGCTGCTGGTGGGCGCGTTCTGCGTCATCGCGTCGATGTATGGCGGCGGCTTTGCCACCATCCCGGCGTATTTGGCCGACATGTTCGGCACCCAGTTCGTCGGTGCCATCCACGGGCGTCTGCTCACCGCGTGGTCGACGGCCGGCATCCTCGGCCCGGTCGTGGTGAACTACATGCACGACGTGCGCAAGGAGGCCGGCGTGCCCTTCGACCAGATCTACTCGCCGATCTTCTTCACGCTGGCGGGGATGCTGGTGGTGGGCTTCATCGCCAACCTGCTCGTGCGCCCGGTGGCCGACAAGTGGTTCATGACGGATGCCGAATTGGCCGAGGAAAAGCGCCTGGCCCACGAGAAGTCGGCCAAGGATGCCGGCACCAGCGTGACCGGCAGCGCCGGTGGGCTGAGTGGCTTCGCGCTGCTGGCGTGGGCTGCAGTGGGCATACCGTTGGCCTGGGGCGTCTGGCAGACGGTGCAGAAGGCGCTCAAGTTGTTTGCCGGCAGTTGATGCGGCCGGTTTGAGTGACGCAAAAGGGCCACCTGCGGGTGGCCTTTTTGTTGGATATGGATTCAGGCCTGCCCGAGGTACGCCGCTTGCACCCGCGGGTCACGTACCAGATCGGCCGAGGCGCCTTCGAGCGCGAGCTGTCCGTGTTCGAGCACCACGGTGCGCTCGCACAGGTCCATGGCCAGCCGCGCGTTCTGCTCGACCAGCAGCAGCGTCACGCCCTGCGCACAGACCTCGCGCAGGGTGGCGAAGATCTTCTCGACCATGATCGGGCTCAGGCCCATCGATGGCTCGTCGAGCAGCAGCAGTCGCGGCCGGCCCATCAGCGCACGGCCGATGGCGAGCATTTGCTGCTCGCCGCCGGAGAGCGTGCCGGCGAGTTGTGCGCTGCGCTCGGCCAGACGCGGGAATCGCGCGTATTCGGCCTCGAGGTCGCCGGCGACGCCGTCGGTATCGTTGCGACAGTGCGCGCCCATCAGCAGGTTTTCGCGCACCGACATTTCGGGGAAGATGCCGCGCCCCTCGGGCACCAGCGCCATGCCCAGGCGCAGGCGGGTATGCGCCGGCTGACGGTCGATGCGCTGGCCATCCAACTGGATTTGGCCCTGCTTGCCGGCCAATAGCCCCGCCACCGCCTTGAGCAGGGTGGTTTTGCCGGCGCCGTTGGCACCGATCAGCGCCAGCCGCTCGCCCGCGGCCAGCGTGAGCGACACGCCGCGCAGCGCCTCGATGCGGCCATAGGCCACATGCAGCTTGTCGATGTGGAGCAGGGGCGCGGTCATTCGGGTGCGCCTCCCGCCGGGCTGCCGAGATACGCCGCAATCACCGCCGGGTCATTGCGCACCGCCTCCGGCGCACCATCGGCGATGCGCCGCCCGAAGTCGAGAACGGTGACGCGGTCGCACAGGCCCATCACCAGTTTGACGTCGTGTTCGATGAGCAAGAGTGTGGTGCCGTCGTGGCGGATGCGCGCCAGCAGGTCGCGCAGCGCCTCGGTCTCGGCCGGGTTCATGCCGGCGGCGGGCTCGTCCAAGGCAAGTAATTTTGGTTCGGCCGCCAGCGCCCGCGCGATCTCCACCCGCCGCTGGTCGCCATAGGAGAGCTCGCCGGCCGGCCGCGCCGCGTGTTTGCCGACGCCGACGTAGTCGAGCAGGGCGAGTGCCTGGTCGCGCAGCCGCGCCTGCTCACGCCGCAGCGCGGGGGACGGGAAGAGCGCGCCGAGCAGGCCTTCGCTTCCCCTCAGGTGCGCGCCGACCAGCACATTGTCGAGCACGGGGGTGGCGGCGAACAGGCGGATGTTCTGGAAGGTCCGAGACAGTCCGGCGGCGACCACGCGGTGGGGCTCAAGCCCGCCGATGACCTCGCCATCCAGTTGCACCGTGCCGGCGTCGGCGCTATAGAGCCCGGTCAGCACATTGAAGAGCGTGGTCTTGCCGGCGCCGTTGGGGCCAATCAGCCCGTGAATATGACCCGCAGCGACCTCGAGCGTGACGCCGTCGAGCGCCTGCAGGCCGCCGAAGCGCTTGCCGATACCAGAGGCGGCGAGCAGCGGCCTCATGTGGCGACCCTCATCGGCCGGCACCCCGTGGCCACAGCCCGGCCGGCCGCACCAGCATCATGGCCACCAGCGCCAGCCCGAACACGAGCATGCGCAGGTCGGCCGGGTCCACCCAGACATGGCCGAGCAGTGCCTGCTGCAGCGGCCCGAGCGCGCGCAGCGCCTCTGGCAGGGTGGCGAGAATGAGCGCGCCGACGATCACGCCGGGCACGTGCCCCATGCCACCCAGCACGATCATGCATAGCACCATGATCGACTCGGTGAGCGAGAAGCTCTCCGGGCTGATGAAGCCCTGAAATCCGGCGAAGAGCCCGCCGGCCATGCCGCCAGCGCTCGCTCCCAATGCGAAGGCGAGCAACTTGTAGCGCCGCAGGTCGATGCCGCACGCCGCCGCCGCCAGCGGGTCCTGGCGGATGGCCTGCCAGGCGCGGCCGATGCGCGAGGTCTGGAGTCGGGTGCACGCCCAAGCCAGCAGCGCTGCGAGAAGGATGAACAGCAGACAGGGCATGTAAGCCGCCGGTACCTCGAATCCGCCCACATGCAGTGCCTGCGAGAAGTCGACACCGCCGACCCTGAGCGCGTCGATCTGGTTGACCCCTTGGGGACCGTTGGTGATGTTCACCGGCGAATTGAGGTTGTTGATGAAGATCCGCGTGATCTCGCCAAAGCCCAGCGTAACGATGGCCAGGTAGTCGCCGCGCAGCCGCAGCAGCGGCGTGCCGAGCAGCAGCCCGAACAGCCCGGCCGCGCCGGCGGACAGGGGCAGGGTCGCCCACAGCGGCCAGTGCAGGCCGAACTGCGGGCTGGAGAGCAGCGCGTAGGTGTAGGCGCCGACGGCGAAGAAGGCGATGTAGCCTAAGTCGAGCAGGCCGGCATAGCCCACCGTGATGTTGAGGCCGAGCGCCAGCACCACATACAGCGCCGCAAAACTGAGGATGCGTACCCAGGTGACGCCGAGCAGGCCATCGACCAGCCACGGGATGGCAGCCAGCGCGACGGCAGCGAGCAGGAGCAAGAGGAGACGTCGGGCGCTCATCGGCAGGCTGCCTCGCAGGCAGACGCACGCATCGGAAGCCCGGGCTGGCGATGACGGCACGAAGCTTTACGCACGGTCCGCCCCCTTGCTCCCCAGCAGCCCCGACGGCCGCAGCACCAGCACGACGATCAGCACCACAAAAGCAAACACGTCCTGGTAGTGGCTGCCGAGGAAGCCCCCGGTGAGCCAGCCGATGTAGCCCGCGCCGAAGCTCTCGATCACGCCCAGCAGCAGCCCGCCGAGCACCGCACCGCCGAGGTTGCCGATGCCGCCCAGCACCGCCGCCGAGAAGGCCTTGAGGCCGAGCATGAAGCCCATGTAATAGTGCGCCAAGCCATAGTAAGCGCTCACCATCACACCGGCGAAGGCGCCCAGCCCCGCGCCAATCACAAAGGTCGCGCGGATCACGCCGTCGGTGTCAACGCCCATCAGCTGGGCGGCGTCGCGGTTCTGCGCCGTGGCGCGCATCGAGCGGCCCAGACGCGTGCGGTGCACCAGCCACCACAGTGCCGCCAACACGCTTGCCGTGCCGCCGAGGATGAGCAATTGCAGCGGGCTGACCGCCGCGCCGAGCAGCGCAAACGGCGCGTTGTCGAGGGTCTCCGGCATGGTGCGGTACTGTCGGCCCCAGATCAGCATGGCAACATTCTGCAGCACGATGGAGACGCCGATGGCGGTGATCAGCGGGGCGAGCTTGGGCGCGTTGCGCAGCGGCCGGTAGGCGATGCGCTCGACGGTGGCGGCCAGCGCCATGCACACCAGCGCCGCGACGCCGATGCCGGCCGCCAGCGCCCAAGCGCCGGGCGGCGCACCACCGAGCGCGGCGACCACGCTGACCGCGATCATCGCGCCCATCATCACCACCTCGCCGTGGGCAAAGTTGATCAGGCCAAGGATGCCGTAGACCATGGTGTAGCCGAGCGCGACCAGCGCATAGAGCGCGCCGACCGTAAGGCCGTTGACCAGTTGCTGGGTGAACACCGCCCCGGGCCCGGGCGGTGCCTCGGGTGCGGGCAGGGTCGGGGCGGCCTCGACCACTTGCCACTTGCCATCGACGACGCGGTACAGCGTCACCGCACCGCCGCGGATGTCGCCCTTCGCATCGAAGGCCAGCGGCCCGGTCACGCCATCGCGCTGGATGCTGTGCAGCGCCTCGACGATGCGCGCCGGTTCGGCCGAGTCCGCGTTCTGCATTGCCGCAATGAGCGTGCTCGCGGCGTCATACGCATACGGTGCGTAGTTCTGGATGATTCCGTATTTGGCGACGAAATCGCGGCGGAAAGCCTCGCCGCCCGGCATTTGCGCTGGCGGCAAGCCCGGCGTCGAAGCGACCACGCCCTCGGCGGCGCGGCCAGCGAGCTTGAGGAACTCGGCGCTCTGCAGGCCATCGCCGCTCATCAGCACCGCCTGCACCCCGAGCGCGCGCATCTGGCGGGCCATCGGCGCGCCCTGCGCGTCCATGCCACCGAAGAAGATGACATCCGGCCCGCGGCCCTTGAGCGAGGTGAGGATGGCGGTGAAGTCAGTGGCGCGGTCGGTGGTGTATTCGCGCCCGACGATGTTGCCGCCGGCGGCGCGCGCCGCCTTTTCGAACTCGTCGGCGAGGCCCTGCCCATAGGCGGTGCGGTCGTCCACGATGGCGATGCGCTGGGCGCGCAACCCGTCCACCGCGAAGCGCCCCAACGCGCCGCCCTGCTGGCTGTCGTTGGCCATCACGCGGAAGGCATTGGCATAGCCCTGCGCAGTGTAGGCAATCGCCGTAGCCGAGGGCGAGACCTGCGCGATGCCGGCTTCGTGGTAGCGCTTGCTGGCAGGGATAGTGGTGCCGGAATTGAGGTGGCCGACCACCGCCACCACGCCCGCGTCGATCAATTTTTGCGCAACGATGGTCGCCGTCTTGGGGTCGGCTTGGTCGTCCTCGCTGACCACCTCGATACGCACCTTCTCGCCGCCCAGCGTGATGCCGCGCGCGTTGGCCTGCTCCACCGCCAGGCGCACGCCGTTGTCGTTGTCGCGGCCCAGGTGCGCTTGCGGCCCGGTGAGTGGCGCTACCGAGCCGATGCGAACCAACCGCTCGGCCGCGGCCATGTCTGGCCAGAGGACCAGCACAGCGGCAAGGCCCAGCGCGGCGCGCACCAGCGCAGACAACATACGGCACGCATGGCTGGCGCCCGGACGGGTCGAGGAGGCTAGGGGCGGCGGTTCCATGGACGGATTATGGCCGCTCCGGGCGTGGTGAGGGGCGTTGCGAGGAGGCGAGGCAGGACGCATCGAAGGCAGGGTGCGCGTGGGGCCCCGGGCGTGCAGACACCCGTGTCGCTGCCGGATGGTCTCCACCAACACAGTCGCCAGCAAAACAAAAGAGCCAGCCTGCGGCTGGCTCTCCGTTGCTTGTCAGCGGGCGTTTACTTCTGCGACAGGACCCACTTGACCAGCGTCTTGATGTCGGCATCCGACACGTGCGAATTGGCCGGCATCGGCATGCCGCCGGTGACTTCCTTCCAGTGCAGCTCGGCAGGGTTGCTGCCATTCTTCACGGTCTTGACGAGTCTGGCTTCGGCGCCAGCATCACCCGCGTACTTCTTGGCGACATCCTTGTAGGCGGGCCCGATCACCTTCTTGTCCACGGCGTGACAGGCGAGGCATCCGCTCTTGGTGGCGAGTTCCGGGCTGGCCAGTGCCGTGCTGCTGAACGACGCGGCCAGTGCGACAGCGCCGACGAACGACAGAACCTTCATTGACTCTCTCCTCAGATGGAATGGTGCTGCGACCGTAATTCTAGACCCGTCGCCGGATTTTGCATAACTGGGCAAAGGTTTCAGCGAGCCCGATAGAGCAGGTAAATCTCGTGGCTCTCACCCGGCCAGCGGCCGCGCCAGACGATTTCGGCCCCAGCCGGTGGAGCGCCGGGTGTGCCCGCAGTCGCGCGCGCCCGGTCGAAGGCGCCGAGCACCCATTCGCAGCGCGCCCCCAGCGCGCCGCGCCGCACTTCCCGCCCGCCGTGGGCGCGCACCGCCGCCACCAGCGCGGGTCGCAGGCCGGGAGCGGCTGCCACGCAGCCCGAAGCCGGCCAGTGCGCCGCGAGCGAACGGGCCAGCGGCTGGTAGCTCCAGCGGCTCTCCAGCCAGTTCCCGCCCAGCACGACCACCAGCAACCAAGTGACGCTGGCGCCCGTGCACCAGGCCAGCAGCGGCCGCAAAGCCGTGCGTCGCAGGCTGGCCACCACCAGGGCCGCGCCGACACTGGCCACTGCCGCCAGCACCACGTGCCACATGGACCAGCGGCCGTCATAGGCCGGCAGCAGGCGGTCGACCCGGCCGGCGAACGGCTCTGGCGCCCCGAGGTGAGCGCCGGCCCAAAACAACCACAGCAGGCCCAGCAGGCTGAAGAACAGCACGATGCCAAACGCGTGAAGTGCCTGTGCTGCGCCGCGCTCGAGTCGCAGCAGGCCGGGGCCGGCCAGCACCGCGAGGGGCGCCAGCAAGGCGATTGCGCGCGTGTCGCGGCCGCCCGGCGTCAGCCACCACACCAGCAGGGCGCTGCCCACCAGCGCGAGCGGTCCGAGCAGCCGCGGATCGGTGATGATGTTGTGGTGGCGTTGCCAGAGCGCCGCCAGCGCCAAGGGCCACAGCGGCCACGACCACAGCAGCCCGCGAACCTCGGCCACAAAACCACCACCCGGCCCGGTGGCACCGGTGACCACGCCCAGAAGCGGGTCGGTGCTGGCCCAGACGCCGAGCAGACCGTGGTCACGCAGCGCCAAGGCCCAGACCAGCAGCGGCAGCGACCCGGCGAGGGCGCCCAGCAGATGCGCCCGATGCGGACTGCGCCGGGGTGCCAGCAGACTGACCGCCGCGATGGCGAGCACGCCAGCCAGCCAGAGTTGCGTCCCGCCCGCCAGAGATGCCATCGCCAGCCCGCTGGCGATGAGCACCGTGGTGCGCGGCCAGCGCCGGTCGGGGCGCGCCAGGCCGGCGGCGAGCAGCGCAAAACCGGCCAGAGTCCACAGTTCGGCTGCGCCGGCGTGGGCGGGAATGGCCAGTGACAGGGCGCTGAACAGTGCGAGCCCCACCGCCCAGCGCTCGCGGCGCTGCAGACGTGGCAGCGCCCACCGCAGCAACGCCCAGAAACTCGCCAGCAAGGCGCACAAGCCGGGCAGGCGCGCGGCGTCGTGCGGCGCTAGCCAAGGGTCGAACACGCCGATCGCGATCGCCGAAAACCACGCGGCGAGCGGCGGAGTCTCCAGCCACGCCAGCCCGCCCAAGCGCGGCGCCAGCCATTCGCCCTGTTCCAAGGCGTCGAGCGCGAGCGCCAGTTGCACCGACTCATCGCCGCGCCATGGCGTGTGGCCGAGCAGGCCGGTGAGCGTCCACGCCGCGACCCAGAGCAGCAGCCAATACAGCGGCGGGTGCGGGCGCTGGCCTAGGATGGGGCTGGGCGGCGCGTGTCCGAGCATGCTTAGCGGATCACCTTGACGGTGCGGCCGCGCTCCGGTTCGGCGTCGGGCCAATCGCCATTGAGCAGGCGCAGCGTGGCTTCGGCATCGGCGCCCAGCGGCGAGCCCTTGGCCAACTCGCGGTAGGTGGTCTTGCGGTCGAGCTTGACGAGGTGGATGCGCAACGGCCGCAACTGTGCGCGATCGCCGTCGTCAAGCCGGCGCAGGCTGGCCGCGCTGGCTCGGGCCGCGTCGCGCATCAGCCCCTCGGTATTGCGGTCGCGCGCCAGGCCGAGTAGCAGCAGGTCCTGCCCGGCGACGCGGAAAGCCAGCGCTTCGTAAGGCTGTCCATTGGCGTGGCCGCGCGACAGCGCAGCCTCAAAATCGCCACCCGTGGCGCGCTTGACCGACACCCCGGGCGCCTTGCCAAGCGCCTGATACAAACGGGCCGCGAGGTCGCCGCGGGCTTCGCCAAGGCTGAGCAGCTGCAACTGCGCATCGCCACGGGGCGACTGCACAGTCAGCGCCTGCGTCGTGTTCTGCGTCCGCCAGCCGGCTGGCAGGTCGATGCCAAAGCCCAGCGGGCCATGCAGAAAGGTGCCGTTGCGGATCAACCCCTGCGCCGGGCTGTCGCCCCAGACCAGGCCGTCGAGCCTGGCGAGAAAAGCGCCGGGCGGTTCGGCCTTGAGGTCGTCACGTGCCAGATGGCGCACGTCGTCGATGACCTCGCGCAGGCGGGTGTCATTGTCCGGGTGGGTGGCGAACACGCCGTGGTAGACGCGCGGCTGGCGGCCCTCGCGGCGGGCTTGGTCAATATCGAACAGCTCCTGATTCTTGAGCACGCCGATGACCTCGACCATGGCTTGTGGCGGCCGGTTGGTGCGCGCCAGGTATTCGGCGCCGAGCCGGTCAGCCTCGAGTTCGTGCTCGCGGCCGTAGCCGCGCAGCCACGCCGTTGCCAAGGGGCTGATCAGCGAACGGCTGGCGCGGCCAATGTCCGGCGACAGCACCGAGAGCAGCGCCATGCCCAGTTGCGTGGCCTGCGTGGCGCTGTACTGCTGGGCACCGTGGCGGGCGGTGACATGGCCGATCTCGTGACCAAGCACTGCCGCGAGCTGCGCCTCGCTGTTGAGGTATGCGAGCAGGCCGCGCGTGATGTAGATCGGCCCGCCGGGGAGCGCGAAGGCATTGACCTCGGTGCTGTCGAGCACGGTGAAGCGGTAGGGCAGATTGGGGCGGTGGCTGTGCTCGGCCAGGCCGCGGCCGATCTCGCCGACTCTGGCTTGCAGCGCCGCGTCGTCGTAGACGCCGTATTGCCGGCGCACCTCGGCATCGCCCTGGCGGCCGGTCTGCACCTCTTGCGATTCCGACATCAGGTTGAACTGCTGCTTGCCGGAGACCGGGTTGACCGCGCAACTGCCCAGCCCGAACAGGGCTGCTGCGCCGAGGGTCAGGGCGGTGAGGCGCAGGTTGAGGCGCAAAGGGTGTCGCATCATGGCCACGAGTGTAGCGGCAGCCGGCCAGGCCCGGCCTGGCGGGCCGAGGTTTGACCGGCGCATCGGCGCGTGGATGCTCGCACGACAGCACGGGGACCCGACAGCCGGGGTTGCGGTATGCTCGACGCAGCGACCGGCCCCGCGATCCGGTCATGCCAAGCCTACCGTACCGCATCCGGCTTTGCGGCCCCCCTACATGATCCAGGACCCGAGCGCCCCGATTCCGGCGGACCATGCTGCGAACAGCGACCATAGCGTGTGACTTGGCGCGCCCGTACCCGGCGCACATTTTCCGACAATTGCCCGGTGTTTGGCCGCGCGCCGATTCGGTGGTTGGCAACATCCTCTTCATCCCGCCGGGGGGTGACCGCTTCGAAGCGGATTGGTTGATTTGCGGCACGCCGCTGCCACGACAGATCACATCCAACGTGCCCGTGCATCGGCGCATTTTTCTGATTCAAGAGCCGCCCGAGTTCTGGCAATCAAGCCAGAACGTGCTGGAGCAGTTTGGCCATGTCGTCAGCCCGTATCCGCTGGACTGTCCACCAAGCCGGCTCACCCTCGATGTGACGTCCGGTCTCTTCTGGTGGTATGGCATCGAGATGGACGGCCACTCACCCGCCGGGCGGTTCATGCGTTTCGACGAGATCCTCGCCGAGCCGCCGACGCCGAAAACCCGCTGGGTATCCACCGTGATGTCGGCCAAGACATGGCTCCCGGGTCATCGGGATCGTATCTGCTTCACCGCGCTGCTCAAGGAAGCCCTTGGCGACCGTTTGGATGTCTTCGGCCACCCTTACCGGCCCGTCCCGGACAAACGCGATGCGCTGGCGGGCTACCGCTACCACCTTGCGGTCGAGAACGCCGTGCACCCGAATTACTGGACCGAGAAACTCGCCGACGCCCTGCTCGGCCGCTGCAAAGTTTTCTACCATGGTGCAACCGAGATCGGCCGATACTTTTCGCCACAGGCAGTGGTCCCGATCGACATCCGCCAAGCCGACCGCGCGGTCGAGATCATCGTCCAAGAACTCGAGCGTGGCGCACGGGACGACAGCGCGATCGAGAAAGCCCGCGAGAGCGTGCTGCGAGACTACAATTTCCCGGTGTTCATCGACCGCTTGATCGATCGGCTCTTGGCTAGGGAACGCGCGGGCGAGGGCGCTTGGCCCCCATGATGCCGCTGCGAACCCGGTGCGCCGCAGGGCCGCCTGACTCATGACAACCGAGTACCCGCACGCCTGCCTGTTTCCGAGTGAAACGCTGGGAAAGCGGCTGGCCGTCGTCGTTCCCTACCGGGACCGCGCACAGCATCTCGAGAAGTTCCTGCCGCACCTAAAAGCGTATTTCGAGCGGGATAAGGTCGACCGCCACCTCCGGATGTCGCTGCATATCGTCGAGCAACTGGGGGACGCGCCTTTCAACCGCGGTCTCTTGCTTAACGCGGGCGTTCGCCTGAGTTGGGATTCGGCGGATTACTTCTGCTTTCACGACGTTGACTACCTGCCGATTTGGGCGGATTACTCGTTTCCCGAGTGGCCAACGCGGGCGATCTGGCATGGCTTGCGTCTGCGCGAGGACAAGGAGAGCTTTTTTGGTGGCGTCGTGCTGTTGTCAAAAGCGCATCTTGACGTGACCAACGGCTACCCCAACAGTTATTGGGGCTGGGGCTATGAGGACACCGAGTTGCTGGCACGTTGCCGTGCCCAAAATCTCGCGATCGGCCACCGCGATGGCACCTTCACGGGCTTGCCGCACCAGCATGAGGGGTTGGACATGGGGGGGCGGCGCAAACCCGAGGTTATTCGCAACGCCGAGCAGTTTCAGCGTCGCCTGGCGACCATCCGTGAAGTGATGCAGATTGACGGTTTTCGGCAGGCGGCGTTCTCGCTTGAAAGCCATGCGCTGCTGAAAGTGGCCGGAGAGCCCGTCCCGCATTTCCACCATCACGGCGTCCGGATCGCCGGCTAAGGTCACCGGGCCGATCAAGCAGCCTCGCCATGGGCATCTGGAAACAAAAAAGGCAGCCTGGGCTGCCTTGGTGTCGGCGCCGTACGGGCCCTACTGGCTCTTGTTGCCGTAGCGCTGGCGGAAGCGCTCAACGCGGCCGGCGGTGTCGACGATCTTTTGCTTGCCGGTGAAGAACGGGTGGCAGCTCGAGCAGACTTCGATCTGCAGCGGCTTGCTCATGGTCGAGCGGGTCTTGAACTTGTTCCCGCAGCTGCAGGACACGTCGATCTCGTTGTAGGCGGGGTGGATGTCGGCTTGCATGACGCGTTTCCCTAGGAGACATTTGTCAGAACCGCTCATTATGACGGCACGGGCGTGCTGCTGCAAGGCCCATGCCGGGAGGGGGTCAAGCGGTAAGGCTGAGTGACGCAGTCACGCCGCGTGGGTGCCGCCCGGCAGGTCAGTTTGACTCAGCAGCGCCGCTCAGCGGGCCGATGTGACTCAGGGCGAGGATACCGCCACCTTGCCATCCGCGGTGACCATGCCTTCGACCAACCGCCCCCCGGGGACCTTGACGCGGATCAGTTCGCCTGCGGCGCCATCCTGCATCGCCGTGCCGGTGCTGCTGACCGTCACCTGTCCGATGGTCGCGGTGACTTCGACGGCGCTGCCGCGTCGGATCAGCACCGGCAGACGGAGGTGTTCGGCGACCACCACCTGTCCGGCGGCGAGACCGACCCGAGCGATTCGGCCCACCACCAACTGGCTGTCGCGCAGCGGCGGGCGCTGCAGGCCGGTCAGGTCGGTTTCGGCCAGGTGCACGTCGTCGGATTCGATGGTGCGACCCGCGGTGACCGCCCGGCGGGCCATCACCGCCGGCGCAAAGACCTGCACGCGCGCCCGCAGGCTCAGGCTCCAGCCGGCCTCGCCCGGGCAGCGCACCCGCACTTGCATCCAGCCCCAAGGACGTTGACCTTCCGGCGTCTCTGCCAGCGGCGCGGCGCAAGCCGGCAGACGCAGGCGGTCGTCGGGTGGCGCCACCGTGACTACCAGTCGCCCGGCCGGTTCGCCCACCGATCGCAGCACATGCTCGCGCGCCACTGCGGCCACCGCGCCCATGTCCTGCCAGGTCGGCGCCGGCGCCGCCAGCGCCGCTGCCAGATGCAGGCCGCCGAGGGTCGTGCCGAGGCAAGTCAAGGCGCGTCTGTCCATGTGCAGGGTATAGCAGCAAAAGGCGCGAGCGGGTTTGCCGCCGGCAGGCAAAGTTTGCCGCCCGCGCTGCGCAAACCCGCCGCAACCGCCGCGTCGGGGCTGCCGTGCTGCGTCCCCTCGTGCCCCGGGAAAGGCGGCGCAGACCTCTGTTTTCAAGACGATTTCCAAAACCCCGAGCACCTCGGTGTGATTTTGGCACGGCGCTTGCTTTGAGTCCTCGCAGCTCGTATTGCGAGCGTGGTCGGCAAAAAGTGGAGCGACGCAGCAGCATGAATGCCATCAATGAGAAGTTGGATGCCCTCGGCGCTGGTCTGAAGCTGAGTGCGCAACGTCAGCAGTTGCTCGCCGGCAACATCGCCAACGCCGACACGCCGGGTTACAAGGCGGTCGACTTCGATTTTGCCGCAGCCCTCGGCCGTGCCGGTGCCGCACGCCTGCGCCTGGCCACCACCGAGGCTGGCCATCTGCAGGGGCGCCGCGGCGCCGATGGCGTGGACATCAAGTACCGCATCCCGGCGCAAGACGCCATCGACGGCAATACCGTCGAGGTCGATCGCGAGGCGGCGCTGTTCACCGAGAACGCGCTGGTCTATCAGGCGCGGGCGCAGTTCCTCGGCGATGCCATCCGCGAGATGCGTCTCGCCATCACCGGCCAGCCGGCGTAAGGGCGCAGCATGGGCATGTTCTCGCTCTTCGACATCGCCGGCTCGGCCATGACGGCGCAGAGCCAGCGCTTGAGCACCATCGCCAGCAACCTCGCCAACGTCGACAGCAGTACCGCGGCCGATGGCAAGCCATACCGTGCGCGGCAGGTGGTGTTCCAAGTGCAGCCGCTGCAGGACCTGCGTCCGCCGCGCCGCGCCGCCGCCGATGCCATCGGCCTGCCGCAACCGGAGGGCGCCGCCGGTGTACGGGTGGCGCGCGTGGTCGAGAGCCAGGCCGCCTTCCGGCACGTCTATCAGCCGGGCCATCCGCAGGCCGATGCCAGCGGCATGGTCACCTACCCCAACGTCGATCCGGTGGAGGAAATGACCAACATGATCGCCGCCTCACGCGCCTACCAATTCAACGTCGAGGTGATGAACACCTCGCGCCTGCTGCTGCAACGCACGCTCGAGATTGGACGCTGACCATGGTCATGAACGTGAGCACCGCACCCGCAACGCCTGCTGCCGGCGCGGCCGCGCGCAGCAGCAACAGCGCTATCGCCAATGCCCTTGAGACGCCGCAGCAGATCCAGGACCGCTTCCTCACGCTGCTGATCGCGCAGTTGCAGAACCAGGACCCGCTGAGCCCGATGGACAACACGCAGATCACCCAGCAGATGTCGCAGTTGTCGATGGTGCAGGGCATCGCCAACCTGAACAGTTCGATGAACGCGCTGCTCGCCTCGCAGACCTCGCAGGCGGCCGGGCTGATCGGCCACACCGTGTTGCTCGCCGGCAACGGGCTCAGCCTTGCCGGGGGGCAGGCGCTGGGCGCAGCCCGGCTGGCCGGCACGGCCACCCAGGTGCAGGTCGATGTGCTCAGCGCCGGCGGCGCGCTGCTCGACACCCTTGAACTGGGGCCGCGCAAGGCCGGCGATGTCGCCTTTGCCTGGGACGGCAAGGATCTGCAGGGCAACCCCTTGCCCGACGGCAGCTACACCTACCGCGTCCGTGCCACCGCCGGCGGCGTCGCGGTGCCGGCGGAGACTTATTCGGCGGCACAGGTCACCAGCATCACCCTCGGTGGCAGCGGTCCCCTGCTCGATCTCGGCAACGGCAGCCAGGTCGCCCTGACCGCCATCAAGAAGATTCTCTGATCGGCCCTCAACACCCGGAACACGGAGCAACGCCATGTCCTTCACCTTCCAGCAGGCCCTCACCGGTCTCGACGCCGCCGCCCAGCAGCTCGACGTGCTCGGCAACAACATCGCCAACTCCGGCACCACCGCATTCAAACGCTCGCGGGTTTCGTTCGGCGACGTCTACGCCAACTCGGTGTCGGCCACCAACAACAACCCGATCGGTCTGGGCGTCAGCGTGCAGGCGATCAACCGCATCTTCACCCAAGGCGGCTTGACCACCACCAACAACCCGCTCGATGTCGGCATCAGTGGCGACGGTTTCTTCGTGGTGCAGGACGTGGCCACTGGCACCAACCTGTACACCCGTGCAGGCCAGTTCAACGTCGATGCCGAGGGCTTCCTGACCACCGCCGGCAACCAGCGCGTGCTGGGTTACTCGCCGAATTCCGGCGTGCCGCGCAATGGCCCGCCGGATGTGGCGCTGCAGGTCCCGACCGGGTCCAAGGACGCCACCGTGACCACCAACATCAACGCCTCGTTCAATCTCAACGCGGTGGACAAGATCAAGACCGATGCGCTCAACGGCCCCTTCGACCCCACCAAATCCGACAGCTACAACAATGCCAGTTCAGTGACCGTGTTCGACCAGATCGGCTCCCCGCACACGCTGACCATGTATTTCCGCCATATCGACGCGCAGAAATGGAACGTCTACACCCTGCTGTCCGATGGCGACAATTCGCTGAAACCCAGCGTCACGCCGGCACCCGCCCCGACTGGCAGCAACCTCTCGGAAGACACCATCAAGCCGGTGCTCGACACCGTGTTCGCCGTCCCGGCTGCGGCGGCCGGAGGGTTCTCGGCGGGGGGTACCGACGTCATCCTGCAGTACCGCGAGAACAAGAGCCTGTCGGATTCGCCCTTGCCCGCCGCCGCCAGTTTCGTCGTTTCCGACACCACTGGTACGTCCTACGCGGTCAACTCGGTGGCGGTCGATCCGGTCACCAACCGCGTCACCCTCAACACCGATGCCATCCCCGCTGGCAAGTCGTTGCGCGTCTCCTACACGCCGCCGACCATCGCGCCTTTGCAGGACAAGGCTGGCAACCTGGTTACCGGATTCACCAGCCAGAGTGCAGCGAACCTCACTCCGGACTCGAGCACCGACGTGGTGAAGCCGGTTCTGAGTTCGGTCTCGGTCAACGGCAACAAGGTGGTCCTCGCCTATTCCGACACCAGCATCCTCGACCGCAAGTCGGTGCCGCCGATTTCGGATTTCTCGGTGACCGTGGACGGTCAGCCCCTGTCGACGCCATTTCGCACCGGTGCCGGCTTCGACCCGGTCATCGACCCGATCAAGAAGACGCTGACGCTCACCCTTGCCAACCCGGTCCAGCCCGGACAATCGGTCAAACTCACCTATGCCGGTCCGGCGGTCAGCGGCATTCCGATCCGGGACCTCACCGATGGCTCGAGGACCGTGGGCGGCATCGACTACACCGGACCCAACACCGCGGTGGCATTCACCGACCAGACGGTGTCCAACTTCACGCCGGTGTCGCCGGTCGCACTCACCCTCGACTTCAGCGGCTCGGGCGTGATGCAGAATCAGGAATCCGCCTTCGTCGACCTGTCGTTCGACCTGACCAATGCGGTCAACGGCACCAGCCCTACCGCGACCACGCCGTTCGCATTCCGCCTGAATCTGGCGAGCATCAACCCGGGCGCGGCGTTTGCCACCACCGCCTTCGCCGACAATTTCGCGCCCAACAAGCTCGATCAGGATGGCCACGAGAGCGGCAGCCTCGCCGGCTTCAGCATCGACAACGATGGCAACCTGCTGGCCCGTTACAGCAACGGTTTGACCGACGTCAAGGGCCAGATCGCGATCGCCAATTTCAAGACACCGGAGAAACTGCGCGCAGTCACCGGCAACCTCTACGCCGCCACCCAGGACAGCGGCGCACCGCAGACCGCCGCGCCCAATTCCAACACCTCCAATGGCCGGCTGGGTGTCATCAAGCCGGGCACCCTTGAGTTGTCCAATGTCGATCTGACTCAGGAGCTGGTCGGGCTGATCACCGCCCAGCGCAACTACCAGGCCAACGCCAAGACCATCCAGGTGCAGAACCAGGCGGCGCAGGCCATCCTGCAGGCCATCTGACACATGGTTCAGGCTTGAGAGGCTGAGGAAACCCCGCCATGGACCGCGCACTCTGGGTCGCCATGACCGGCGCCCGCAATGTCACCCTGCAGGAGGCGGCGCAGGCGCACAACCTCGCCAACGCCAACACCACCGGGTTTCGCGCGGTGATCAGCGCCTTCCGCACGGTGCCGGTGCAGGGCGCGTCGCTGCCAACGCGCGTCTACGGCATCGACACCACCGCCGCGACCGATTTCCGCAACGGGCCGGTCGCCACCACCGGCAACACCTTCGACTTCGCCATCACCGGCCCGGGCATGTTCGCGGTGCAGGATGCCGACGGCCGCGAGGCCTACACGCGCGCCGGCGAGTTCAGCCTGCGGCCGGACGGCACGCTGGTCGACCGCGTTGGCCGCCCGGTGCTGGGCGAGGCGGGTCCGCTGGTCATCCCTGCCGATCGCAAGATCAATATCGCCAGCGACGGCACCATCACTTCGCTACCGCAAACAGCGCCATTCAATGAAACCGCGGTGATCGGCCGGCTCAAGCTGGTCAACCCGGATACGGCAAAGCTCGAGCGCGGCGAGGATGGCATGTTTCGCACCGCCGACCGGCTGCCGCTGCTGGCGGACGCTGTCGTCCAGGTGCAGCCCGGCGCGCTCGAAGGCAGCAACGTCAATGCAGTGGACGGCTTGCTGGCGACCATTCGCAACGCCCGCGCGTTTGAACTGCAGATGCAGTTGATCCAGCGCGTCTCGAGCAATGCCGATGCGGCATCGCGCATTCTGAACATCCGCTGAGGACATCATGCTGCGTTCACTGGAAGTCGCCAAAACCGGTCTCGAGGCTCAGCAAACGCTGCTCGACGTGGTCAGCAACAATCTCGCCAACGTCAGCACGTCGGGCTACAAGAAGTCGCGTGCCGTGTTCCAGGACCTGCTCTACGACATCGTTCGCGCGCCGGGTGCCGCCAGTTCGCAGACCACGCTGGTGCCGACCGGTTTGCAATTGGGCAATGGCTCGGTGGTGGTGGGCACGTCGCGCAATTTCACCCAGGGCACCACGGTGGTGACTGGCAACCCCTTCGACCTCGCAATCAGCGGGCCGGGCTTCTTCCAGATCCAGTTGCCCAACGGCACCACGGGCTACACGCGCGACGGCACGTTCAAGCTTAATGCCGACGGCGCGCTGGTGACCAACGACGGTTATCTGGTGCTGCCGCAACTGACCGTCACCGGGGTTACGCCCGATACCGTGGCGATAGGCCGCGACGGGCTCGCCACCGGTCTCGATTTCAACGGCGTGGTGCAGCAGATCGGCCAAGTGCAGATCGCCTCGTTCATCAACCCGCCCGGCCTGCGCTCGCTTGGTGGAAATCTCTATGCCGAGACTACCGCCAGCGGCCAGGCGGTGACCGGCAACCCC
The DNA here is from genome assembly GCA_018882975.1 of Rhodocyclaceae bacterium. Classification (GTDB taxonomy): domain Bacteria; phylum Pseudomonadota; class Gammaproteobacteria; order Burkholderiales; family UBA3065; genus UBA3065. The sequence goes on from VEQZ01000014.1 coordinate 23,813, forward strand.
GGCATCAACGGGCTTGGCGAACTCACACAGAAGGCGCTGGAGAATTCGAACGTCAACGTCGCCGAGGAACTGGTCAACCTGATCACGGCCCAGCGGGCGTTCGAGGTGGCCTCGCGTGCCATCTCCAGCTCCGACCAGATCCTGCAGAAACTGGGGCAACTGTGATGAGCCGCTTGCGCCGCCTGGTCGTGCTGCTGGCCGTCGCGGTTCTGGGCAGCGCCTGTGCCAACCGCAGCGAGGTGCAGCAACTGGCGCCGGTCATGACCCGCCCGACGCTGGTGCGTCCGCCGGCCGAGCCAACCGGCGCGATCTTCCGGCCCGATCTCGCCCAGCGCGGCCTGTTCGACGACCGCCGCGCGCGCAACGTCGGCGACGTCATCACCGTGGTGCTGCGCGAGAACGTGAGCAGCAGCAAGCAGGCCGGCACCAAGCTCGCGCGCAAGTCGGCCATCGACGATTCGGTCGGCGCGGTCTCGGGACTGCCGTTCAAGACGCTGCAGGGCCTGCAGTTCTCCGCCAGCGAGAACAACAGCGCCGACAACAGCGGCAGTTCGACGCAGAGCGGCGAGTTCACCGGCACCATCGCCACCACCGTGGCCGAGGTCTTGCCCAACGGCAACCTGCTGGTCGCCGGCGACAAGCAGATCCAGATCAACTATGGCGTCCAGCACCTGCGCTTCTCGGGCATCGTCAACCCGGTCAACGTGCGGCCGGACAACACCATCCAGTCCACCGCCGTGGCCAATGCCCGGCTTGAGTACCGCGAAGACGGCGCGCTCGGGGACAACGCCATTCTTGGCGGCCTGATGCGCTTCTTCATCAAGGCCACCACGCTCTTCTGAGGCCCGTCATGCGTCCATTCCATTTTCTTCCCGCTCTATTGGTCGCTGTGATGCTGCCGTTCGATGCGCTTGCAGCAGACCGCATCAAGGACCTGATGTCGGTTCAGGGCGTGCGCAGCAACCAGTTGGTCGGCTACGGTGTGGTGGTGGGTCTGGATGGCACCGGCGACCAGACCACGCAGACGCCGTTCACGATTCAGACCATCAACAGTCTGCTTTCCAATCTGGGCGTGCAGGTGCCACCTGGCACCAACCCGCAGCTCAAGAACGTGGCCGCCGTGATGGTCACTGCCACCCTGCCGGCCTACGCCAAGCCGGGCCAGCCGATCGACGTCACCGTCTCGTCGATGGGCAATGCGAGGAGCCTGCGCGGCGGCACCCTGCTCATGACCACCCTCAAGGGTGCCGACGGACAGATCTATGCCATTGCCCAGGGCAGCTTGCTGGTGCCAGGCGCCGGCGCTGCCTCCGGCGGCACCAGCACCACCGTCAACCACCTTTCGGCCGGACGTATTCCCGGCGGAGCGACGGTCGAGCGCGCCGTGCCGAGCCCGCTGGGGCAGGGCGACTTTGTCTTCCTTGAGGCGCAGACCGCCGACTTCACCACCATGGCGCGCGTGATCCAAACCATCAATGGCGCCTTTGGCGACGGCGTGGCCACCGCGGTGGATGGCCGGCAGGTGCGGGTAGCGGCGCCGGTGGACGCGACCCAGCGCGTGGCCTTCATGTCGCGCCTGGAGAACCTGTCGATCACCAGCGGCGAGGCTGCGCCCAAGGTGATCATGAACGCGCGTACCGGCAGTGTGGTGATGAACCAGCTGGTGACGCTGGCGCCCTGCGCCGTCTCGCATGGCAACCTCACCGTCTCGGTGCAGACCCAGCCGCTGGTCAGCCAGCCCGGGCCGTTCTCGGGTGGCCAGACGGTGGCGACCGAGCAGGCCCGTGTCGAGATCAAGAGCGATCAGGGCAAGGTCATCAGCATGCCGGCGGCGCCCTCGCTCAACGACGTGGTGCGCGCCCTCAACGCGGTGGGTGCGACGCCGCAGGACCTTCTCGGCATCCTCCAAGCGATGAAGTCGGCCGGCGCGCTCAAGGCCGAGTTGGAGATCATCTGATGGCCGATCTGCGACTTGATCCGGCGCAGCGCCCGGCGGACCTGCTCGACCCGCGGCAGATCGCCGCGCTGCGCCGCGCCGCTGCCGACCAGTCGCCAGCGGCGCTCAAGGCGGTGGCCCAGCAGTTCGAGGCCATTCTGCTGACGCAGATGCTGCAGCAGATGCACAAGCCGATGATGCCGGGCGGGCTGTTCGACAGCCCCGAGGCGCAGACCTGGAACAGCATGGTCGACCAGCGCATGGGCGAACAGCTGGCCAAGGCCGGCGGCATCGGCATCGCCGATGCCCTGCTGCGGCAGATCGAGGCCAGCCGCGCCGCCGCGTCGGGCGCTCAAGTCGGCGCTGCATCGGCCGTTACAAGGCCCTGAGGGCAGGGGGGCGCGTCATGTCTTTCGCAGGGGTCACCGAGGCAGGTCTGAGCGGCATCTACGCTGCCGGCACCCAGCTCGCCACCGCCAGCCACAACATCTCCAATGCCAGCCTTGAGGGCTACCACCGGCAGGTGGTGGTGCTGACGCCCAGGGAGCCGCAGCTGCGCAATGGTTTCTTCGTCGGCAACGGCGTCGATGTGCAGACGGTGCAGCGGGTGTTCGACAGCTTCATCGACCAGCAACTGCGCGATGCCAGCGCCGACACCGCCTTTCTCGATACGCTCGAACTGCAGACCGGCCAAGTCGATGCCGCGCTGTCCAGCGACCAGGCTTCGCTGCTGCCGACCGTGCAGTCCTTCTTCACTGCGCTCAGTGCGGTCGCGGCTTCGCCAACCTCGACGCCGGCCCGGCAACTGGTGATTTCCAACGGCAGCGTGATGGCCGACCGATTTGCCTCCCTGCAGGACCGCCTCAATTCGATCCGGCGCGGCGTCGAGGATGGCATCAGCAGCGCGGTGAGCGACCTCAATTCGTTTGCCCTGCAGCTGGCCAAGATCAACGACCTGGTGCAGCAGTCGGCGCTCGATACGCGCGGTTTGCCGGCGGCCGATCTGCTCGATCAGCGCGACACCCTGGTCAACAAGATCTCCGGGCTGGTGAATGCCAGCGTGGTCTACCGCGCCGATGGCAGCGCCACCGTGTCGGTGGCCGATGGCCGCGCGCTGGTCGAGGGCAACGCCGCGCGCCCGATCGGAGCCTCGTTCAACCCCGAATTCCCGGCGGAAAAGGTGATCACCGTGACGGTGGGCGACACCACCACGTTCTTGCGCGACAGCGCCATCACCGGGGGGCGGATCGGCGCCCTGCTCGAGGTGCGCAACAAGACGCTCAATTTCGCCGATGGTCAGTTGGGCCGGATCGCCGTGGCCATCACCAGCGCCATCAACGTCCAGCACCAGCGCGGCTTTGACCAGAACGGCGTGGGTGGCGCCCGCCTGTTTCAGGACCAGACCGACATCGGCACGGCCACGCCGTCGGCGCGCAACAACATCAACTCCACCGCGGTGCTCGCCGGCGCCATCGTCGATGCTTCGCAGCTCACCGGGCTCTATTACGGCTTCGATTTCGACGGCACCACGTGGCGCATCACCAGCAGCGACGGCCGCTTCGTCGCGCCGACCATCACGCCTGGCGACCCTGCCGACCCTGAGCGCCCGGATCCGGCCAAGACCTACTACGAGTTCGAGGGCCTGCGCATCGCCATGTCGGGTGTCGCGGTGGCCGGCGACCACTTCGACCTGCGACCCACGGCCGGCTTGGCCGGCGGCATGGTCCTCAACAGCGACATCGCCAAGAACCCGCGCCTGATCGCGGCTTCGAGCAGCAGCGATCCGCGCGCCACCGGCGACGGCAACAACGCGCAGGCGATGGCCGACATCCAGCGCAGCACCGGCGCCATCGGCGGCGCCAACACGCTGGCCGAGGGTTACTCGCAACTGGCATCGACGGTGGGGGTGCAGGCCGCCTCGGCGAAGACCCGCAACGCCGCCCAGACCGCCCTGGTGCAACAGCTCAAGTCCCAGCAGCAGGCTGTCTCCGGCATCAACCTCGACGAAGAGGCGGCCAATTTGTTGCGCTACCAGCAGGCTTATCAGGCGTCCTCCAAGCTCATCGCGCTGGCTGGGCGCCTGCTGGATTCCATCCTCGCCATCAACTGAGGGAGGTCGAACCATGCGCGTCGCCACCAACACCTTCTACGACAACGCCGCGTATGCCATCCAGTTGGCGCAGTCGCGTCTGGTGCGGGCGCAGACCGAGATCTCCAGCAATTCCAAGCTGCAGACCGCTGCCGACAACCCCACCGACGCGGTGCAGGTGCTGCGCATCAGCCAGTTGCTTTCGGAGAACACCCAGTACCGCGGCGCCAGCGATGTCGCCCGGAACCGCCTCGAACTGGAGGAGACCGCGCTGTCGCGCATGGGCGAGCTCGCCAAACGCGCGCGCGAACTCACCGTGCAACTGGGCAACGACTCCCTGAGCACCGGGGCCCGCCGCGGCATCGGCGCCGAGGCCGACGCCCTGTTGCGGTCCATGGCGGCGCTGGCCAACACCCAGGATGCGGACGGGGCGCGCATGTTCGCCGGCAACTTCACCAGCACCACCCCGGTGCAGTCGTTCGTCTCGCAGACCGATGGCAAGACCTACTGGACCTACAACGGCGACGAGACCGCGCGCTTGATCCGCGTGTCGAACACGCGGCAGTTGCCAACCGCGTCGCCGGGGTCGCAGGTGTTCTTCGACGTCGCCTCGCCGGTGCTGGACGCCGGCGGCAACCCGGTGCTCGACGCCAGCGGCAACCCGGTCAAGGATTCGGTGTTCGCCGTGTTGCAGGATCTGGTGGCTGCTGCGCAGACGCCGGCACCTGTCAGCGTCGGCCCGCAGATTCAGAACGTCCTCGGCCGGCTGGCGAACTTCGAGGATCGGCTGGTCACCGAGCGCGCCAGTGTCGGCGCCTTTCTCAACGAGATCGATGCCGTGCAACTCGCCATCGAAGACTCCGACTTCTCGCTCAAGGGCCTCAAGTCAGCGCTCAAGGACGTCGATCTGGCCGAAGCCATCACCCGCTTCACGCAGCAGCAGACCGTGCTGCAGGCCACCCAGCAGAGCTTTGTGCGCATCCAGGGGCTGAGCCTTTTCAATTACCTGCAGACCGGCGGATGATAGAGGCTTGAGGTCGCGAGGACACCCCGATGGAGGCCTCCCCAACCCGCCAGCTGGACAACTGGGTCGCCCGCCTGGAGCGGGTCGAGATCCCGGTGCTGCGGCGCACCGCCGAGGCGCTGGCGCTGATGCGCCAGGACCTCGAACGTGTCAGCGTGCGCGAGGCGGCCGCGGTGGTCCGCAACGACCCGCTCATGACCTGCCGTCTGCTGGTGTACGTGGCCAAGGTGCGGCGCGGCGGCCTTGCCACCCACGACATCGAGACCACCGAGCAGGCCTTGCTGATGATCGGCGTGGTGCGTTTTCTGGAAACCTTCTCGCGCGTGGTGACAGTCGAGAAGATGCTTGAGAAACGCCAGGAAGCGCTGGTTGGCGCCTTGCGCGTGGCCGGCCGTTCGCGCAATGCATCGCGCTTTGCCACTGACTGGGCGGTGTTCCGCAATGACCTGCACGTGTTCGAGATCGCCACGGCCGCGCTGCTGCATGACATCGCCGAACTGCTGGCGTGGATCTACGCGCCCGACACCATGCTCGAGGTCGATGCGGTTTGCCGCAAGTTCCCGCGGCGACGCACGGCAGACATCCAGACCGAGTTGTTCGGGTTCACCTTCAACGATCTCAAGTTGGCGCTCAACCGCCAGTGGCAGGCCCCGGAATACCTGATCGAGTTGATGGACGACGAGCAAGCCGGCAACCACCCGAGCCACCGGACGGTGCGCCTTGCCGCCGCGTTGGCACGCCACTCGCAGCGCGGCTGGGACGATCCGGCGATCCCCGACGACCTGCGCGACATCGGCGACCTGCTCAAGCTCCCGGTGGTTGCGGTGGCAGCGCGGCTCGGCATCGAACTGCCGACGGCCATGCAGTCGATCGAACCGGAGCCCGGGGCATGAGCCGCGCTGCCGTGGGTCCGGTCATGCTGACAGCAGACGGTGCCGAAACGCGTTTCCAAAACAGCATGAAAGGTCTTGACCTTTGTCAAGCAGTACGTCCGATATCAGAGTACATTGGGGCGAGTGATCTCGCTCAAGCCTCGGCAGGAGAGCGGCTGCGCATCATGCATCGTCAAACTGACTCATTGCTCGCGACCCATGGCTGAGGCTTCGGACGCGTCCGCGACAACTTGGCCAAAGGTGCCCGACGCTTGGGTGAACATCCTCGCGCGCAACGCGCCGCCGGTGCTCAAGCGCTCGCAGGATGAACTCGCCAAGTTCGAAGAGTCGATCTACGACATACCGGTACGCTTCGTGGCCAATGTCGTCGAGAGTGACCCGATGATGACGGTCAACCTCATGCTCACCATGGGGCGCTACCAGAGCAGCCGACCGACCGAGATCGAGAACATCGAAGAAGCCCTGATGATGCTCGGTTGCGGCAACTTCGCCAAACGGGCATTGACCTTGCCCACCATCGACGCCGTGCTGGTGAATCGTCCGGAGGCCTTGCTCGGCGCCCTGCGCTGTACCGCGCGGGCACGGCGGGCGGCGATGCTGGCGCGGACCTTTGCCAGGCTGCGGCTCGACCGCAACGAGGGCGCGGCGGCACTGGCCGCCTTGCTTTACGAGATCACCGACCTGCTGGCCTGGATCTATGCCCCGGACAAGATGCTGCAGTTCGAGCAGGTGGTGCGCGAGAATCCGCGCCGCAAATTGGCGCTGACGCGCTGGATGGAGTTCGGCTTTGAGTGGGATGAGTTAGAACTCAAGGTACTGCGGCGCTTCAAGTTGCCGGAACTCATCCGTCTGCTGATCAAGCCGACCGACGACGCACCGCTGACCGCCGAGATGGTCAGGCTTGCCGTCGAATTTTCCCGGCGGCTGGCCAACCCCAGGGACGTCGAGGGTCTGCAGTCGGGTCTGCGCAAGGTGTCGGTCTTCCTCAAGGTGCCCGTGTCGGTGCTGGTGCAGGAACTCCGGCTTGAGAATTCCCCTATCGCGACGATGGCTGCGGAGGACGACAAGCGCCAGCGCAGCGACAGCGCGGCTTGAGCCGGTCCGCAGTCTGGGGCGGTTCGCAGTCCGGGGCGATTCGCGGTTTGGGCCGATTCGGCTTGAGCAGGGGGAGCCGGGGTGCCCGCCCCCGAAGGACCTCTCAGACGAGGCCCTCGAAGGGCTGCACCCGTACCGTCTCGCCGGCCTCGACGCGGCCGCGCGCCTGTTCGAGCACGATGAAGCAGTTGGCGCGGCTCATCGAGCTGAGGATGCCCGAGCCCTGTTCGCCGGTCGGCGCCACCACCCATTCGTCACCCTCTAGGCGCAGCATGCCGCGCTGGAACTCGGTGCGGCCGGGCGCCTTCTTCAGCGGCGCGGTACAGCGCACGGCAAAGGTCGGCAGCGGCTCGGGCGCGCGGCCCTGCATGCGCAGCAGCGCGTCGCGAACGAACTGGTAAAAGGTCACCATCACGCTGACCGGGTTGCCCGGCAGGCCGAAGAACTGGGCGCTGCCGATCTCGCCGTAGGCCAGCGGCCGTCCGGGCTTCATGGCGATCTTCCAGAACAGCACGGTGCCCAGACGCGCCATCACCTCGCGCGTGAAGTCAGCCTCGCCAACCGATACGCCGCCGGAGGTGATGACCGCATCGGCGCCAGCCGCGGCCTCGCGCAGCGCCGCCTCCAGGGTGGCCGGGTCGTCGCGCACCAGGCCCAGATCGACCACCTCGCAACCCAGTCGCGCGAGCAGGCCGTGCAGGCTGTAGCGGTTGGAATCGTGGATCTGGCCGTCGCCCAGCGTCTGCCCGACCGGTACCAGTTCGTCGCCAGTGGAGAAGATCGCCACCCGTAAACGTCGGCAGACGTCGACCTGGCCGATGCCGAGCGATGCCAGCAGGCCCAGGTCAGCCGGGCGCAACAGGCGGCCGGCGGCGAGCGCGATGCCGCCCTGTGCGAGGTCCTCGCCGGCACGGCGGATGTTCTGGCCTGAGCGGTGGCCGGGCCCGATGGTGGCGCGGCCGTCCTGCGCCAACACGTTCTCCTGCATGACGACGCAGTCGGCGCCGGCCGGGATTGGCGCGCCGGTCATGATGCGCAGGCACTGACCGGGGCCGAGTCTGCCGGCGTAGGGCTTGCCGGCGAATGCGGTGCCGATCACCTCCAGCGTGGTCGCGCCGCCGGCGGCGAGGTCGGCATGGCGCAGCGCGTAGCCATCCATGGCCGAGTTGTCGTGGCCGGGGACGTTCATCGGCGAGGTGACGTCAGCCGCCAGCACGCGGTCGAGCGCTTGCAGGATGGGCAGACGCTCGGTCCTGTCGATGGGTTTCAGGCGATCGAGGATGAAGGCACGGGCACGCTCGACCGGCATGTCATCCGGGTCGTAGTCGTCGGGGCGGATGCGCAGGATGTCGTGGGAGGTGGTCATCAGATCTGTCCGAACGGATTTCTGGAGCTTGGAGAGGTGACGTTGCGCCGTAACGCGTGGCGGCTCAGCGCGCTGTTTCTTGAGTGCTGCCGGGAG
>VEQZ01000084.1 GCA_018882975.1 Rhodocyclaceae bacterium
GCCGATGACGGCGAGCGCGCGTTCTCTTTTGCCGCACCTGAGGTGCAGCAGAAGTTCGGCGATGCGGCACGCTTCATGAAGATGGTCCGGCAGTCCTACGCTGCGGTCTATCGCCCGATCTCTCTCAAGTTTCAGCCGGCCAGCTTTCCAGAAGGCGAGGATGGCGGCGTCATGCTGCAGTCGGTGGAGATCACCGATGCGGGCGGCGGCTATTGGGCAGCGGCCTACCAGATCGAGCGTCAGCCCGACGGCGAGTGGCGCATCGTCGGCTGCGCGCTGCGGCGGCTCATGGGGCGCGCGACGTAGCGCTGTCGCGGGAAACGCCTCAACCGCCCCAGACCCGCTCCCCGGCCATCAGGTGCGCCAGCGTCTCGCGCTCACGCACCACCTGCACCGTGTCGGCGTCGACCATCACCTCGCAGGCACGCGGCCGCGAGTTGTAGTTGCTGCTCATGCTCATGCCGTAAGCGCCAGCGGAGAGGATCGCCAGCAGGTCGCCCTCGGCCAGTGCAAGCCGCCGCCCGCGTGCGAGGAAATCACCCGACTCGCAGACCGGCCCGACGATGTCCCAGTCGAGTGCCTCACCTGCGCGCGGCGCCACCGCCTCGACCCCGTGCCAGGCCTCGTAGAGCGCCGGACGCATCAAGTCGTTCATCGCCGCGTCGACCACCGCGAAATTCTTGCCCTCGCCCGGCTTAAGGTACTCGACGCGCGTCAGCAGCACCCCGGCGTTGCCGACCAGCGAACGCCCCGGCTCCAGCATGAGCATCTCCGGGCGACCGGCGAACTTGCGCGTCAGCGCGCCGCAGTAGGCGTCAAGATCGATCGGCGTCTCGTCGCGGTAGACGATGCCCACCCCGCCGCCAAGGTCGATGTGCTCGAGCTCGATGCCCTCGCGATTGAGCTGGTTGACCAGCGCCAGCACGCGGTCGGCTGCTTCCAGCAGCGGCGCGGCGTCGGTGAGTTGCGAACCGATGTGGCAGTCGATGCCGACCACCTCCAGATACGGCAGCTCCGCCGCGCGCCGGTACAGCGCCAGCGCGTCGCTGTGCGCCACGCCGAACTTGTTCTCTTTGAGGCCCGTCGAGATGTACGGGTGCGTCTGCGCGTCCACATCCGGATTGACGCGGAACGACACCGGCGCCGCCGCGCCATGCGCCTCGGCCACCTCGTGGATGCGCGTCAGCTCCGCCTCGGACTCGATGTTGAAGCATTGGATGTCGGCCTCGAGCGCCTGCTCGATCTCGGCGCGGGTCTTGCCCACGCCCGAGAACACCACCTTGCCCGGCTCGCCGCCAGCGGCCAGCACGCGCGCCAGTTCGCCGCCGGAGACGATGTCGAAGCCGGCACCGAGGCTGGCGAACACGCTCAGGACCGCCAGATTGCTGTTGGCCTTGACCGCATAACATACCTGGTGCGGGTGGCCGCCCAGCGCACGGTCGTAGGCCTCGAATGCCGCCAACAGCGCCGCACGGGCGTACACAAAGGTTGGCGTGCCGCAACGCGCAGCGATGTCGGCCAGCGGCACACCATCGGCAAAGCGCTGGCCGGCGCGTAGCGGGAACCACGCGTCGGGGCGGGCCGCTACCATCAGCGGCCCGTATCAGCCGGCGGCGGGGTCCGGCCGGGCAGGTAGAGCGAGCCCCTGTAGCCGCAACCGGCCAGCAATGCCACTATCAAAAGAACTCCGGCGACTCTCAATTTCCTGCTCCCATGTCACACACCATGCCCGACGAATCCACCTTCCACAGCCTTGCTGACCGGACTTTTGCCCGGCTCGAGGACCTGCTCGACGCGGCCGACCTCGATTTCGAGACTGCCGGCGGTGTCCTCACCATCGAGTTGGACGATGGCAGCAAGCTCATCCTCAACCGCCAGCCGCCAGTCCGCGAGATCTGGCTGGCGGCGCGCAGTGGTGGGTACCACTTTGCCCGCGACGGCGAACGCTGGTTCTCGCGCCGCGAGAACGCCACACTCGCCGACGTGCTGCGACGCTGCGTGATCGAGCAGGGCGGGCCCGCGCTCGACCTCGGCGGGCTCTAGCAAACCTAACAGCCCTTTGCAGCACCACGCCCCGGATACAGCCCCGCAGAGTCAGGGCCTTGTCAAAGCGCCAGCCGATCGAGACCCGCCAGACCACGACTCCGCCAGATCACCACGCCACCCGCCCGCTGCTCCGCTCGCTCACAGCTCCACCAGTTCGAACTCGTCCTTGCGCGCGCCGCATTCCGGGCAGGTCCAGTTCGGTGGCACGTCCTCCCAGCGGGTGCCCGCTGCGATACCCTCGTCGGGTACCCCTTTGGCTTCGTCATAAATCCACCCGCAGATCACGCACATATAGGTCTTCATCGAACCGCCCTTCTCCCTGGATGCCCGCCAGCGCCAACCATGGCCCGGCCCGTATAGACTGCGGGATTCTAACCCGCCCCGACCTCGCCCCGTCGCCGCATGCGCCATCGGGCCTCGACCCTCGCCGCCACGTCGTCCCCCGCCGCAGCCCGAACCCGGCCCTCGCCCCATGACCCAAGCCGCCCCGCCCATCATCCTTTGCTTTGCCGCCACCGATCCGAGCGGCGGCGCCGGCCTCTCGGCCGACGTGCTGGCCATCTCGGCGATGGGCGGACACGCGCTGCCGGTGGTCACCGCCATCACCGTGCAGGACACGCTCGGTGTAGAGGACGTGCACCCGCTTGATGCCGAATGGGTGGTCCACCAGGCGCGCTGCGTGCTTGAGGACATGCCGGTGGCAGCCTTCAAGATTGGCGTGATGGGCAGCGTCGAGATCGTCGCCGCCATCGCCGAAGTGGTGTCGGACTACCCGGACGTCCCGCTCATCCTCGACCCGGTGCTGGCCTCGGAGGCCGGCGACAGCTTCGCCGACGACCATGTCGTGGCGGCTATCCGCGAACTGTTGCTGCCGCAGACCACCGTGCTTACGCCCAATGTGCTCGAGGCGCGGCGGCTGGCCAGCGAGGATGGCGACGAGGACGACCTCAGTCTCGACGAATGCGCCGGCCGCCTGATCGGCATGGGTTGCGAGTTCGTGCTGATCACCGGCACCCACGAGTCCGGCACCCAGGTCACCAACCGCCTCTACGGTAGCGAAGGGCTGATCCAGTCGCTGCACTGGGACCGTCTGCCGGGCAGCTACCACGGCTCCGGCTGCACGCTGGCGGCATCCCTCGCGGCGGCGATGTCGGCCGGGCTCGAGCTGCAGCAGGCCTGCCAGGACGCTCAGGCCTTTACCTGGAACACGCTGGCGCATGGTTTTCGGCCGGGCATGGGCCAACTCGTGCCGGACCGCATGTTCTGGGCGCACGACCCGGAAGAGCCCGATACCGCCGATGCCTGAGCCCGCCGCCCCGGCCGGCCTTTATCTCGTCACGCCGGAACGTCTGAGCGGTATTCCGCTGCTGGCTGCAGTCGACGAGGCGCTGGCGGCCGGCGCACGCTGGTTGCAGTACCGCGACAAGACCGGCGATGCGGTGACGCACCGCGCTACGTCATTTGCACTCGCCATGCTGTGCCGCCAGTATGGCGCGCAACTGGTGATCAACGACGACCTCGAACTGGCGCTGGCCATCGACGGCGCTGGCCTGCACCTCGGCCGCGACGACGGCGACTTGGCCGCCGCGCGGGCGCGTCTGGGGCCCGAGCGGGTGCTCGGCGCGTCGTGCTACGGCGACCTGCAGCGCGCGCGCGACGCGCTGGCCGCCGGCGCGTCTTACGTCGCCTTCGGCGCGATGTACCCCTCCGCCAGCAAGCCGCAGGCGCCGGCCATCGGCAGTGCCGTATTGGCCGAGGCGCGCGCTGCCGGCATCGGTCCGCGCGTCGCCATCGGCGGCATCACGCTCGAGCGCGCTGCGGATACACTGTCCGCTGGCGCTGACGCGCTCGCCGTGATTGGCGATGTATTCGACGCGCCGGACATCCGGCAACGGGTGCGCGGGTGGCGCGCCCTGCTCGACAGCTTCCCCGACCTTCCGCACAAACACACACCATGAGCCGCAACGACACCCTTTTCGCCCGTTCGCAGACGCACATCCCGGGCGGCGTCAACTCGCCGGTCCGCGCCTTCCGCTCGGTCGGCGGCACGCCGCGCTTCTTTGAACGCGGGCAGGGGCCGCACGTGTGGGACGCCGACGGCAAGCGCTACATCGACTACATCGGCTCGTGGGGCCCGCTGATCCTCGGCCACGCGCATCCGGATATTGTGGAGGCAGTGTGCGCCACCGCGCGTAGCGGCATGAGCTACGGCGCGCCCACCGAGCGCGAAGCCGAGATGGCCGAGACGCTGTGCCGGCTGGTGCCGAGCCTGGAGATGGTGCGCCTGACCAGCAGCGGCACCGAGGCCTGCATGAGCGCCGTCCGGTTGGCGCGCGGCTTTACCGGCCGCAACCGCATCGTCAAGTTCGAAGGCTGCTACCACGGCCACGGCGACAGCCTGCTGGTCAAGGCCGGCTCGGGCATGCTCACCTTCGGCAACCCCGACTCCGCCGGTGTGCCGGCCGACCTCGCCGCGCACACGCTGGTCCTGCAGTACAACGACATCGAGGGCGTGAAGCAGGTCTTCGCCGAGATGGGCGACACCATCGCCGCCATCATCGTCGAGCCGGTGGTCGGCAACATGAACCTGGTCGCGCCGGAGCCGGGCTTCCTCGAGACGCTGCGCGAGGTCTGCACGCGTCATGGGTCGGTGCTGATCTTCGACGAGGTGATGACCGGCTTTCGTGTCGCCTTGGGCGGCGCGCAGGCGCATTACGGCATCACGCCGGACCTGAGCACCTTCGGCAAGGTGGTCGGCGGCGGCATGCCGCTGGCGGTGTTCGGCGGCCGCGCCGACATCATGAAGCACCTCGCCCCGCTCGGCCCGGTCTATCAGGCCGGCACGCTGAGCGGCAACCCGGTGGCGGTGGCGGCCGGTCTGGCGCAGCTTAAGCACCTGCAGACGCCCGGCTTCCACGACGCGCTGGCGGCCAAGACCCGTGCGTTGGTCGACGGCATGGTTGGCGCCGCGCACGATACCGGCGTCGCCTTCTCCGGGCAGTCGGTGGGCGGCATGTTCGGCGTCTATTTCAGTGCTGCCGTGCCCAAGAGCTACCCCGAGGTGATGGACAGCGACCGCGAGCGCTTCAACCGCTTCTTCCACCACATGCTGGATGCCGGCGTATATCTGGCGCCGAGCGCTTTCGAGGCGGGCTTCGTCTCGGCGGCGCACACCGACGCCGACATCGCCGAGACAGTGGCGGCAGCGCGTGCGGCCTTCGCAGCGCTCTGATCGCGGCTCGGGCGCTGCGGCCCGCCCCATGCTCAAGGAGGATCCATGCGCACCCCGACCCTCGCCGTTGCCGCACTCGCGCTGCTGACCGCCGGGCCTGCCCGCGCCGACAGCTACGCCATCGACCCCCGTCACACCTTCCCGAGCTTCGAGATCAGCCACCTCGGCTTCTCGACGCAGCGCGGGCGCTTCAACAAGAGCGCCGGCTCGGTCAAATATGACCGGGCAGCGCAGACCCTCAGCGCCGAGATCCAGATCGATGCGGCAAGCGTCGACACCGGTCTCGAAAAGCTCGAGGAGCACCTGCGCGGCCCGGATTTCTTCAACGCCGAGAGCTTTCCCGAGATCATCTACCGCGCCAACTCGGCCCGTTTCGACGGCGAGCGGCCGGTGGTGCTGGTCGGCGAATTCACCCTGCTGGGGGTGACCCGCCCGCTCAATCTGACACTCAACAACTTCCGCTGCGGCATTCATCCCAAGCTGCAAAGAGAGGTCTGCGGGGCGGATGCCAGCGCCGTGATCAAGCGCTCCGATTTCGGCATGACCTACGGCCTGCCGGCCATCGGCGACAGCGTGCGGCTGCTGATCCAGGTCGAAGCGGTCAAGGACTGAGCCTTTGCCCCGGGAAGCCCTGGCGTTCAGGGCGGGGGGACAACAGCACGGCATCGCCGGAATGCGCAATTAAGGCCGCAATTTCTGAACTGCCCGCACTTCATAGTCGTTGATTAAGTCTTTGAAGTGTTGGTACATGTCATCCATCTTCACGTTTAGGCGGATGCTGGAAAATCCCTCGTCGCCTTTGTCTGGCGCGATCGCGCCCGTGACCACGCGCTTGAAGTGCTCGGGATCCTTGTGCCTGATGGGCTGGTAGGCATCAATGGCCGCAAAAACATCTTCCAAGGTATAGCCATGGTCCCTTGTGAGGACCATCAAGTCGTAGATGTCACGAGACTTCACGCGGTCATAGACGACGATACTTTTCATGGCAAAAAGCCCATCGAGGCCGAGCACATCAAATCCGCCCGTGGAGACAATCACCTTGGGGGCTAACTTCAGGAAGTCAATTTGCGATTTGGGTCGATCACCTTCGCGGCGCGAATGAAATGTCACCTTGGCCCCATCGATCAGGTAGTCCTGAAGGTAGTGATCGAGGTTCTCTGATGTATTGATCTTGAATCGCAGTTTTTGCTCAGATGTGATCAGGCTCTCAACTGCGGCACCGCCGGCGGCCAACTCATCCAGGAGCCCATCGATGGACTTGATGGGCAATTTTTGGCCGAAGATATTGAAGTCCAGGTCCTCGCTGATCCTGTGCCCAATTTGCAAGGCCAATGCAGTGCCCCCGACCAAGGTAAAGCCAGCCAGCCTAGGGTCGTCCTTGAGGCGAGCAAAGTTCTTTCGCGTGGCTTCTGGCATGAGTTCCAGTTTGAGTTCATGCATGGGCATGCACCTTTGATGCTCGCAGGCCTTTGCTGATGTTGCTCAGCATCCTGGCCACGCTGGCAGTGGTCATGGGGTCAAATGCCCGTCGCTTGAAAACTCGCTTGACCTTTGGGACACCGTAGTAAATGCACAGCCGCGCCACGTCCTCGAATTTATGCCTCTCAAGCACTTTCCCAATCAGCACATCGTCCCTGATGTTTGGGTTTGACCAGTCATACGCACCCGACAAACCAATCTTGACTGACTTGCGTGGCGCATTGGCTTGCTGGATGGCGGTGCGCAGCCACGCCGGGATCAGCGTTGCATAGCTGTCGACTTCGGCCTCCAGCCAGTCAGCCGTGGCGCGCTGGATTTCTAGCGTCGTGAGGTTTTTCATGCCTCGGGCCCACAGCGCAACTAAAACCCTGCCCTTGGGGCTGGCCGCGAGTTGGACTTTTCTTTGGCACATGCGTTGGAACTGCAGGGTATGCCCCGCAGTTTTCAGGGTGCGTGACAGGCCCGAGGTGGGCACCAGAAGCGCGCCACCATGTCCTTCTACGGGGGCAGGTGCCACGCGCTCGCCTGTCTTGCGCGCAAGGGCGCTGGCCACTGCCTGCGCATCCAAAGACTGACCGGCGACGGCGTACAACCCTCTGGCCACCCGAAAGATCGCCCCGTCCCTCATCAATCGGGAGAGCGCCTTGTCAACGGCCGCGCGCGTTCCCTTCGACAGGAAATCGGCACTGGAAAACATCGCCCCTCGGGGCTGTCCCGCGATGGCTTGCCGGATTGCTCGAGAAGTTCGCATGTCCGAAAATATATGTGTTTTTTGGTCCTTGTCAATTTTTGACAGCTGGCGGAAGCCGTTCATGCACTCACTACTTGCGCGGAAAGCAATAAACCCGCAGCCATCCACCCCAAACCCCTTTCCGCCAACGAACAACTTTCGCTTGATGCGGCTCGTGTGCTCAACCGGTGGCCTAACAGGCCGTTGAAATACCGATCGACGCCGGCAGCCGGTTGAGCGAGCATGACGAGATTGATCGAGCAGAGGTAAGCCACTGATGCGAGGCGCTGACAGTTACAACGAGAGCCTTTTCACGAC
>VEQZ01000015.1 GCA_018882975.1 Rhodocyclaceae bacterium
GTCATCGCTCCGGCGTGGCGGCCTGGAATCGTCGGCGCGGCGCGGGCGCGAGTCGTCCGTGCGCTCGCGCCGTGGGCGCGATTCCGATGGTGCGCCCCACGGCCGCGCCTGACCCGGGTCGCCGTCGGCGCGGCGTGGACGGCGGTCATCGGCGCGCGGCGGCCGCGCATCGTCCGAACGGCGTGGCGGCCGACCATCATCACCTCGGCGTGGCGGCCGACTGTCATCGCTCCTGCGCGGCGGCCCGGCATCGTCGGCGCGGCGCGGGCGCGAGTCATCGGGGCGCTCGCGCCGTGGGCGCGATTCCGCTGGTGCGCCCCACGGCCGCGACTGACCCGGCTCGCTGTCGGCACGACGCGGCCTGCGGTCGTCGACGCGCGGCGGCCGCGCATCGTCCGAACGGCGTGGCGGGCGTCCATCATCACCTCGGCGTGGCGGCCTGGAATCATCGGCACGACGCGGCCTGCGGTCGTCCCCGTGCGGTTTGCGCACATCGCTGCGCGCCGGCGCCTCCGGGCCTGCGCCACTGCGCACGCGCGCCTTGACCATGCGCACGCCGGCCTTGCGCGCTGGGGTGCTTGCGGTGGTGGCGCGCGGGCCGGCGAGGCTGAGGGTCTTCTTGGTCATGGTTGCATTGTCGCACCTGCGGCCACCGTAAACTTGGCGCCGATGAACACCGCCCTCTGTATCGACGACCTGCGCCGCCTCGCGCACCGCCGAGTGCCGCGCATGTTCATCGACTACCTCGAATCCGGCAGCTGGAGCGAGTCCACCCTGCGCGCCAACGGCGCGGCGTGGGCCGCCATGCCGCTGCGGCAGCGGGTGGCGGTGGACGTGTCGCAGCGCAACCTCGCCACCCCGCTGGTAGGCCACGAGGCCAGCCTGCCGCTGCTCATGGCACCGCTGGGCCTGCTGGGCATGCAGCGCGCCGACGGCGAGGTCCTCGCCGCACGCGCCTGCGCGGCTGCCGGCATTCCGTTTGTGCTCTCGACGATGTCGATCTGCCCCATCGAATCGGTGGCGGCAGCCAGCCCGGCGCCGATCTGGTTCCAGCTCTACCTGATGCGCGACCGCGGCGTGGTCGGGGCGCTCATCGACCGCGCCCGGGCCGCCGGCTGCCGCGCGCTGGTGCTCACGCTCGACCTGCAGGTGCTGGGCAAGCGCCACCGCGACACGCGCAACGGCCTCTCCACCCCGCCACGCCTGACGCCACGCACCCTGCTCGACCTCGCGCTTCATCCGGCGTGGTGCGCACGCCTGCTGCGCGCCCGCCACCGCGGCTTCGGCAACCTCACTGGCCTGCTGCCAGCCGGCACCGACACGCGCTCGCTGGTGAGCTGGATCGAGACCCAGTTCGACCCGGCGGTGACCTGGCGCGATGTCGAGTGGGTTCGCGCGCAGTGGGACGGGCCGCTGGTGATCAAGGGAGTGCTCGACCCCGAGGACGCGCGGCACGCAGTGGAACGTGGCGCCGATGCGCTGGTGGTGAGCAACCATGGCGGCCGCCAGCTCGACGGCGCACCGGCCAGCGCGCACGCCCTGCCGCGCGTATTGGATGCGGTCGGCGAGCGCGCCGAGGTGCACGTCGACGGCGGCATCGGCAGTGGGCAGGACCTGCTGCGGGCACTGGCGCTGGGCGCCCGCGCGGCGTGGTCCGGCCGCGCCTTGGCCTACGGTTTGGCCGCGGACGGCGAGCGCGGCGTGGCGCGCGCCATCGCCATCCTGCGCGAGGAACTCGACCGCAGCATGGCGCTCACCGGGCAGACCGACGCGACGCGCATCGGCCGCGACGCCCTCGTCTAGCGGACCACCATGAGCGTGAACGGCCAGACATAGGCCTGCAGCGTCACCCACACGCCGACCAGCGCCGCCAGGGCGATGGAGTGCGGCAGCACGAAGCGCAGAATGGCGCCCTCGTGGCCGATCCAGCGTGTCGCCGTGGACGCCACCACGATCGACTGCGCGTCGATCATCTTGCCCATCACGCCGCCCGAACTGTTGGCCGCGCCCATCAGGTTGGCCGACAGGCCCAACTGCTCGGCGGCGACCTTCTGCATGCCGCCGAATAGTACATTCGACGCCGTATCCGAGCCAGTCAGCGCCACGCCGAGCCAGCCCATCAGCGTGCCAAAGAAGGGGTAGAAGGCGCCGGTGGCGGCGAACGCCAGCCCCAGCGTCGAATCCATGCCGGAGAAGTGCGTCAGCGTGCCCAGCCCGACCATCAGCAGAATGGTGAGCAAGGACGTGCGCAGCGCCCAGAGATTGCGCAGATAGGCGCGCAACAGGGCCAGGGGGCCAAAGCCCAATATCGCGCCACCCAGCAGTGCCGCCAGCAAGATACCGCTGCCGGTGGCCGACAACAGATTCAGCGTGAACACCGCAGCGATGCCAGTCTGCTGCGCCACCACTGGCGGCACCTTGCCGATGGCGCCATCCAGACCGGCAACCGGGAACTTGGGCGCGAAAACTTCATTCAGTGCCGACTTGAGCGCCGGCTGCCCCCAGACAAAGACCAGCAGCACCAGGATGGCCCACGGTGCCCAGGCGCGGACCAAGGCAGCGCGGTCAGCCGCCTCGCCGCTGCCGGCATCGGCCCCTTTCGCCTGCCCCTCACCCTCGATCACTTCAAACGGCAACCCGGCACGGGTCCACACGCGCGCGGGCCGCCACACCCGCAGAAACGCCACCAGCGCCGCCACCGAGCACACTGCGGCGACGATGTCGACCAGTTCCGGGCCGACAAAGTTGGAGACGAGGAACTGCGGCACGGCAAAACTCAGGCCGCAGACGACGATGGCTGGCCACACCTCCCACATGGCGCGCCGGCCGGCGAACACCCACACCAGCCAGAACGGCACCAGCAGCGAGAACACCGGCAACTGACGCCCGATCATCGCCGCCACCAGCAGCGGGTCGTAGCCGTGCACCTTGGCCAGCGTCAGCACCGGCGTGCCGAGCGCACCAAACGCCACCGGCGCGGTATTGGCAAGCAGCGACAGACCCGACGCCGCCAACGGCGTGAAGCCGATGCTGATCAGCAGCGCGGCGGTCACCGCCACCGGCGTGCCAAAGCCCGCAGCGCCCTCGAAGAACGCCCCCAGCGAGAAGGCGATGAGCAGCAGTTGCAGACGGCGGTCCGGGGTGATGCCGCCGATAGCCCGCTGCAGCAGCGTCAGTGAGCCGCTCTCCTCCGCCAGGCGGTAGAGGAAGAGGATGTTGAGCACGATCCAGCCGATCGGGAACAGGCCGTTGAGCGCGCCAAACGCCGCCGAGCGCAGCGCCAGATCGGCCGGCATGGCGTAGACACTGACGGCGATAAGGAGGGCCGCCGCGAGCCCCAGCAACGCCGCGAGGTGCGCCCGAATGTGGAACACGCCGAGCGCGCCGAGCATCACCAGCACCGGCACGGCGGCCAGCGCCGTCGAGGTGGCCATGCTGCCGAGGGGCTGGTAGCCCTGCAACCAGACTGCGTCCATCTGCCCCTCCAGGATGTGCTTGACGTTTGCAACCCATGGTAGCGGGTCGGCCGCGGCATCGCTGAGTTTCTATAGGTGGCTTATTTATCAGCCTGGTTTCGCCACACCCCGAGGCTCGGCTACCATCGGGTCATGGACTCAGTCTCGATGACGTCGCGGCGAGCGCTCCCAACCGCTGTCAGGCTCGATCCTCCGGCGGATGCCACCCTGTTTGCCGCGCTGCGACAGGCCGTCGCGTTGTATCGCGGCGGGCCCGGCGGCATCGAGGAGAGCAGCGGCGCGACGCGCCGCGAGGACCTGCTCACGCGCAGCCTCGGCGCGGCACGCATCGTCGCCAAGCTGACCGCGCCGGGCGAGGCGGTGGGCATCCTGCTGCCCAACGTCGCCGGCACGCTCGCCGCGCTGATCGGTGCCGGGGCGGCGGGCCGGGTGCCGGCCATGCTCAATTACGGCGCCGGGGCCGAGGCCATCAACGACGCCTGCCGCGCCGCTCGGGTGCGCGTCATCATCACCTCGCGCGCCTTCGTCGAAAAAGCCGGTTTGCAAGACTGCATTGACAGTCTGCAAGCCACGGTGCATTGCATCGAGGACCTGCGCGCCGACCTCGGTGTCCTCGACAAGCTTTGGATCGCCGCCGCACGGCTTGCGCCGGGGCTGCTGCTGCCACGCGGCGACCGCGACGCACCGGCGGTCATTCTCTTCACCTCCGGCTCGGAGGGCACGCCCAAGGGCGTGGTGCTGTCGCACCGCGCACTGCTCGCCAACATCGCGCAGATCCTCACCGCGCTGGAGGTAGGCACCGAGCATGCGGTGTTCAATGCGTTGCCGGTGTTCCACTCGTTCGGGTTGACGGCCGGCGTGCTGCTGCCGCTGCTCACCGGCATGCGCTGCGTGCTCTACGTGAGCCCGCTGCATTACAAGCAGATCCCTGGGCTCATCAAGCAATCGCGCGCGACCATCCTGTTTGGCACCAGCACCTTCCTGCGCCACTACGCCGACCATGCCGCGCCCGGCGACCTCGCCTCGCTGCGGCTGGTGGTGGCCGGCGCCGAGCGCCTCACTCCCGAAGTGCGAGAGCGCTGGCAGCGCGACTTCGGCATCGACATCCTCGAGGGCTACGGCTGTACCGAGACCGCCCCGGTGCTCGCCGTCAACCTGCCGGGTGCCAACCGCCCCGGCAGCGTCGGGCGCCTGCTCGCCGGCATCGAGGGCCGCGCGGTGCCGGTGGAGGGCATCGCGCAGGGCGGCAGCCTGCAGGTGCGCGGGCCCAACATCATGAGCGGCTATCTGCGCGCATCGGCACCCGGCGTGCTCGAGCCGCCGGCGACGGCGCTCGGCCCCGGCTGGTACGACACTGGCGATGTGGTCGAGATCGACGCCGAGGGCTTCGTCCACATCCGCGGCCGCGCCAAGCGCTTTGCCAAGGTGGCCGGCGAGATGGTGTCGCTGGCGCTGAGCGAGGACCTGGCGCGCCACGCGCGGCCCGAGCACCTGCACGCTGCCAGCCGCGCACCCGACCGCCAGCGCGGCGAGCGCATCGTCCTGTTCACCACGGCCGCCGACCTGCAGCGCCACGACCTCGCCGAGGCGGCGCACGCGCTCGGTATCCGCGAACTGGCCATCCCGCGGCAGATCATCACGCTCGAGAGCCTGCCGGTGCTCGGCACTGGCAAGATCGACCATCAGGCGCTGGGGCGTCTGGCGGCGGCACAGCCAGAGCTGTGAGGCATGCGCGCGCGGGCGGCCCTGAACACGACCAGACCGGCAAGCAGGCCGGGTGAAGCGTCCGCGCCGATCGGCGGCGACGTGGCACACGGGGTGGCCAAAGTGGTGCCGCAGCATCTGCTGCTGTTCCACCCGGATCCGCCCACCGCGTGGCTGAAGACGGTGGCGCTGGGGTGCGGCGCGCGCGGGCTCGAGCGGCTCGGGCAGATCGGCTTCAAGCTGCTGTGGGTTCAGCGTCCCGACCTCGCCGGCCACATGGTGCAGCAGAACGCCCCGGAGGCCGTTGATTGGGCGTTGGTGCCAGCCGAACGCAAGGTGACCGACTACCGCATGCTGGCCTGTGACATGGACGCCACGCTGATCGAGAACGAGTGCGTGGACGAACTCGCCGCCCTGCTCCCCGACCCGGCACCGGTGCTGGCCCTCACGCGTGCCGCCATGGACGGGCGCATTGCGGTAGAGGAGAGTCTGCGCAGGCGCATCGACGCCATGGCCGGCATGCCGGAACGCGCCATCGAGGCCATCCTCTCCGGGCGCATCGCCGTGCGCCCGGGCACTGAGCGCCTGATGCGGCTGGCGCGCACGGCCGGCTGGCCGATCGTGATGGTGACCGGGGGGTTTTCCCAATTTGCGCAACCCATCGCGCGCCGGCTGGGTATCACCGAGGTGTACTGCAACAGCCTCGATATCGAGGACGAACGGCTCAAGGGCACCTTCAGCGGCAACATTCTCGACGGGCCGTCCAAGGCGCTGGTCTCGGCGGCGGTGGCCAAGCGGCTCAATCTGCGGATGCGCCAGATCGTTGCTCTGGGCGACGGCGCCAACGACGCCGACCTGATGCGCAACGCCGGCTTGGCGGTGGGCATCCGCCCCAAACCGGTGATCGAAGCGCTCGCCACCCACAGCCTGCACCATGCCCCGCTGGACGCCGTGTGGTACCTGGCCGGTGGCAGCAGCTGAATGGCCCCGTTTGACCAGCACCGACTGAAAGCCCCGGTTATCACGCCCTGCCGAGGAGCGGATGATGCTCGGCGCCCGCCCGCTACCCGGCCGGCGCCCCGGCGCCTGAACCGCGTGCGTCCGGAGGCCGTGTGCCCCGACTGCGGCGCACATGCACACGGTCAGCCACGGCCTTGGCTATGATGCGGCGATGCAAGTACCCATGACGACCCGCTCCTCCCGGTTCTGGCCCTGGCTGCTGGTCGCGCTGCTCGGCGCCTTCAGCCTCGCGCAGATCGCCGTGTTCCGCGGCGAGACGGTCAACGCCGCCTGGCTGCTCGCCGCCGCCGTCTGCACCCACCTGCTGGCCTACCGCTTCTACGCCGCGTGGGTTGCCGCCAAGGTGCTGTGCGTCGATGCCACCCGCGCCACGCCGGCCGAGCGTATCGACGACGGCCGCGACTTCGTGCCGACCCACAAGTGGGTGGTGTTCGGCCACCACTTTGCCGCCATCGCCGGGCCCGGTCCGCTGATCGGGCCGACGCTGGCCGCGCAGTTCGGCTATCTGCCGGGCACGCTGTGGATCCTCGCCGGCGGCGTGCTCGGCGGCGCGGTGCAGGACATGGTCATCCTGTTCCTCTCGACGCGCCGCAACGGCCGCTCGCTCGGCCAGATGGCGCGCGACGAACTCGGCAACGTCGGCGGCGCCGCGGCGCTCATCGGCACCTTCCTGATCATGCTCATCCTCATCGCCGTGCTCGGACTGGTGGTGGTCAACGCCATGAAGCACAGCCCGTGGGCGACCAGCACGGTGGCAGCGACCATCCCCATCGCGCTCCTCATCGGGCTCTATTTGCGCTACGTCCGCCCCGGCCGCGTGCTCGAGGGCACGGCGATCGGTCTGGTCCTGCTGGCGCTGGCGGTGATCGGTGGCGGCTGGGTCACAACCCACGAAGGGCTGGCGGCATTCTTTGACCGCGACGGCCTGCCGCTGGCCGGTGCGGTGATTGTCTACGGCTTCGCCGCGGCGGTGCTGCCGGTGTGGCTGCTGCTCGCCCCGCGCGACTACCTCTCGACCTTCGTCAAGCTCGGCACCGTTCTGCTGCTGGCGGTGTGCATCGCCGTGCTGCGGCCGGAGATCCACATGCCGGCGGTAACGCGCTTTGTCGATGGCAGCGGGCCGATCTTTGGCGGGACACTCTTCCCCTTCGTCTTCATCACCATCGCCTGTGGCGCGATCAGCGGCTTTCACTCGCTCATCTCCAGCGGCACCACGCCCAAGCTCATCACCTCAGAGGCCGACATCCGGCTGGTCGGCTACGGCTCGATGCTGCTCGAATCGTTGGTCGCGGTGATGGCGCTCACCGCTGCCACGGTTCTGGAACCGGGCGTCTATTTCGCCATCAACAGCCCGGCCGGCGTGGTCGGCGCCGATCTGGCCAAGGCGGTCGAGACCATCAGTGGCTGGGGCTTCCCGGTCAGCGCCGCGCAGATGCAGGGGCTCGCCGAGCAGATGGGCGAGACCACGCTGCTGAGCCGCACCGGCGGTGCGCCGAGTCTGGCGGTGGGCATGGCATCGATCCTGAGTGCCGCCTTCGGCGGCGGCCTGCTGGCGTTGTGGTACCACTTCGCCATCATGTTCGAGGCGGTGTTCATCCTCACCACGCTCGACGCCGGCACCCGCGTCGGCCGCTTCATGCTGCAGGACATGCTCGGCAACGTCGTGCCGGCGCTCGGCCGCACCTCGTGGTACCCCTCGGTGCTGCTGTGCAGCGCGCTGGTGGTGGCCGGCTGGGGGTACTTTCTCTACGTTGGCGTGATCGACCCCAACGGCGGCGTCAACATCCTCTGGCCCTTGTTCGGCATCTCCAACCAGATGCTGGCGAGCATCGCGCTCACCGTGGCCACCGGCACGCTGGTGCGCACCGGCAAGGCCCGCCAGGCTTGGGTCACCGGGCTGCCGCTAGCGTGGCTGGCGTTCATCACCACCTGGGCCGCCGGCGAGAAGCTGCTGAGCAGCGACCCGCGGGTCGGCTTCCTCGCTGCTGCGCGCGACCTCTCCGACAAACTGGCCAGTGGCGTGCTGCCGCCCGAAAAAGCTGCGGTGGCCCCGCAACTGATCTTCAACCAGCAACTCGACGCGGTGCTCACCGTGCTCTTCGTCGGTGTGCTGTGGACGGTGATTGCCGCCATGCTGCTCGGCGTGCGCCGGCATCTGGCCGGCACCTGCACGCGGATGAGCAGCGAAGCGCCTTATGTGCGCAGCGCGCTCAATGGCGTGGCAACCCCCCTCGGCGCGGCAGAGGCGGCGCGGTGAACGGCGCGCGCGAGCCCGCGAGTGCTGCGGCCGCGGCCAACCCGCTGCGCGCCCTGCTCGACACCGTGCGCGCGCTCACCGGCGACGACGCCTACGAGCGCTACCTTGCCCGCCACCAGGCGCTGCATCCACAATTGCCCGCACTGTCGCCGGCAGACTTTTACGCCAGCGAGATCGAGCGGCGCTACAACGGCGTGACCCGCTGCTGCTGAGCGCGGCGGCCGGTCCGGCGAACGCACCGCCGCGTCCGGCTGCGACCTGGCCAGCACACCATGCCGACCCCGCGCTACATCGGCCGCTTCGCGCCCTCGCCCACCGGGCCGCTGCACGCCGGGTCGATGCTCACCGCGCTGGCCAGCTGGCTCGATGCGCGCGCGGCCGGCGGCGCCTGGCACCTGCGCATCGAGGACCTCGACCCGCCGCGCTGCGTCCCCGCCGCGGAGGCACAGATTCTCGACACGCTGGCCGGCTGGGGCCTGCACCAAGACGGCCCGCTGGTGCGGCAATCGACACGCACGGCGGCCTACGAGGCAGCACTGGCCCGGCTCGGCGCCCAGCTCTACCCCTGCGCCTGCTCGCGGCGCGAGATCGCCGACTCCTCGGTGCATGGCATCGACGGCCCGGTCTACCCGGGCACCTGTCGCGCCGGTCTGGAAGGGCGGGCGGCGCGCGCCCTGCGCGTGCGTGTGGCCGATGCCGACATCACCGTCGACGACCGGCTGCAGGGCGCC
This sequence comes from Rhodocyclaceae bacterium, assembly GCA_018882975.1. GTDB lineage: Bacteria > Pseudomonadota > Gammaproteobacteria > Burkholderiales > UBA3065 > UBA3065. The sequence goes on from VEQZ01000015.1 coordinate 9,189, forward strand.
ATCCGCCAGAATCTGGCCCGCGACACCGGCGACTTCGTGGTACGGCGCGCCGACGGCCTGTTCGCCTACCAGCTGGCGGTGGTGGTCGACGATGCCGAACTCGGCGTGACCGACATCGTCCGCGGCGCCGACCTGCTCGACAGCACGCCGCGGCAGGTGCATCTGCAGCGACTCCTCGGCGTCCCAACACCGCGCTACCTGCACCTGCCGGTGCTGGTCAACGCCGACGGCGAAAAACTCAGCAAGCAGACGCTGGCGCAGCCGGTGAGTGCGGCCGATGTCGACGCCCTGCTCGACCCGCTGCTGGCGCAGCTCGGCCAGCCTGCGACCGGCGGCGGTGCGCTCGAACGCCGTCTGGCGCGCGCCGTGCAACATTGGGATGTCGGGCGGCTGCCGCGCACCCGCGCCGTGCTCTGGCAAGCCGGCGCCCGGCCGAGCGCCAGCTCACCCGCCAGCTCTGCGGCAGTGAGTTCAGGCGCCGAGCCAGCGCATCAACCAGGACAGGCCCGTGGCGGGTCCGCCCTGGAACAGCCTTGAACCATGAACCCGGGTGAGCCATCCACCCAAGTCAATCCTGAACCCAATCACGTACGATCCCCGTTGAACCGTGAACCCGGGTGAGCCATCAACCTCGTTACACCATGGACCAAGGCAAACCATGAACCGCACACACGCCCTGCCCTGCCAAGCCGCGCAGCGCTCGACGCCGGGTCCGGCAAAGCCCGCCCTGCGCCGCCTAGCCGCCGCGTGGCTCGCCACGCTGGCGCTGCTCTTGCTCAACACCGCGGCCCTCGCGGGCGAGTTCGCCCAGGGCCTGTTCTGGCGAATCGATCCGCCGAACGGCGGCGCGCCCAGCCACGTCTATGGCACGGTGCACATCGATGACGCGCGTGCGCTCAAGCTCGCCCCTGGGGTCAAGACGGCGCTGGCCGGTAGCCGCGTGCTGGCGCTGGAACTGGTCACCGACGCCGACAGCGTCGAGGCCTTTGCCACGGCCTCGCAATTGACCGAGGGCCGCAGCCTGGATCAGCTCATGAGCCCGGAGGACTACACGCGGGTCGAAGACATTCTGCGCACACGCTACGGCATCCCGCCCTACGTCACCGAGCGGATGGCGCCATGGTCGGCCTACGTCACGCTCAACCTGCCGGGGCCGCGCATGGGCCTCACCGTCGACGAACTGCTGCACCGCATGGCGCTCAAGCAGAACAAGCCGGTGGAAGGCCTCGAGACAGTGGCGATGCAGATCGACGCCATGCGCGCCATCCCGGAGGCGCAGCAGGTGCTGCTGCTCACCGCTGCTGCGCGCGAACACGACAAGGTGGTGGATGCGGTCCGCGACCTGCTGAAACGCTATCTGCAGGAAGACCTCGACGGCATCCTCAGCCTGCAGGATCTGCCGGCTGGCGAGTTGCCGGCCGACGTGCGCGCGGCGCAGGACGCGCTGCTCGAAAGTGTCCTGTACGGCCGCAACCCGGGCATGGCGGCGCGCGCCGCGCCGCTGATCGACGCCGGCGGCGCGTTCATCGCGGTCGGCGCGCTGCACCTGCAGGGCGAGCGCGGCCTGCTCGCGGAACTCAAGAAGCACGGCTATCGGGTGACGCGCGTGCCACTCGACAACGCGCAGGAGCCGCACCCGGGACGGTAGGCCGGAGCGGCAACGCCGAAACCAACTGGCAGATTAGGCAAGTACGCCTACAACTGCGGGCCAGACACGGCTGTCAGGCGCTCTCCACGCCGGCGTCGCCGGCAGCCAGCTCGTCCGGCTGGCCCGGTTCGCCGGCCAGCCGGGGTAACTCCGCCGCTGCATCGGTCGCGCCGGCGATGACCGGACCGAGCGCCTCGACACGCTTGCGCAGCTTGTCCGGGACCGGCTTGGACGCCTTGACGCCCAAGTCGCGCAGCATCTCGGTCTGGCGCAGCAGGCCGCCGTTGCCGGCAAAGCGTGTCAGCGCATCGTCATAGGCGCCCTGCGCCTGGCCGAGCTTGTCGCCGATGCCATTCAGCGCTTCGGCAAAGCCGGCGAACTTGTCGAGCAGGGCCGCGCCGCGCTCGGCGATGAGCAGCGCATTGCGGTTCTGGTCCTCCTGACGCCACAGGTGCGCCACCGTGCGCACCACGAACAGCAGCGTCGACGGGCTGACCAGCAGCACATTGCGCGACCAGGCCTCCTGGAACAGCTTGTCGTCCCGACCGATCGCCAGCATGAAGGCTGACTCGATCGGCACGAACATCAGCACGAAGTCGAGCGAGCCGAGCTGGTAGAGCTGCGTGTAGTTCTTCTGCGACAGGCCGCGGATGTGCATCCGCACCGACTCCACGTGGTCGCGCTGTGCTGCCTCGCGAGCGGCATCGTCGCTGGCGGAATGGAAGTTGTCCCAGGCCACCAGCGAGACCTTGGCGTCGATCACCAGGTGGCGGTCGCCCGGCAGATGCACCACCACGTCGGGCTGCAGCACCTTGCCGTCCTCGGTGGTACGGCTCACCTGCACGTCGTAGTGGGTGCCCTCGCTCAAGCCGGCCATCTCGAACACCCGGCCGAGCATCAGCTCGCCCCAGTTGCCGCGCGTCTTGGCCGAGCCTTTGAGCGCTTCAGTGAGGTTCTGCGCGTCGGCGCGCAGCGTCTGGTTGAGGCGCGCCAGCTCCTCGACCTGGTTCTTCAGCGCCGAGCGCTCCAGGCCCTCGGTGCGGTAGACCTCCTCGACCTTGGCCTTGAAGTCGCCGATCTGCTGGCTGAGCGGCTGCAACAGCGTCTGCAGACTGGTCTGGCTCTGCTGGGCAAAGGCCTGCGAGCGCTGCTCCAGCACCTGCTGCGCGAGGACCTCGAATTGCCGCGCCAGGTCGGCACGCACCTGCTCAAGCTGCCCGAGCGCCGCCTGATGGCGCGCACGCTCGGCCTCGAGGTCGGTCGCCGCCTGCGCCCTTGCCGCCTGCAGTTCGGCGGCAGCGCGAGCCTGTTCGGCCGCCAGTTGCCGCTCGTCGCGGGCGAGCGCCTCGGCCAGTTGCCGCTCGGCCCGCTCGCGCTCCTCGTCGCGCATGCGTGCAGCACGCGCACGCTCGGCCTCCAGTTCGTCGCGCTGCCGCGCCTGCTCGGCAGCGGACTGCTGCTGCAGGGCGTCGAAGCGCGCCTGCAGGGCGGCCAGCGACTCGCCGCCGCGACCGCGGCCGAACAAGAGGGCGACAGCCGCCCCGACAAATGCCGCGAACAACAGGCTGACGATGGCAGAAACGCTTTCCATACACAGGTCTCGTTTATGCTGTGCCGCAAGTATGCCGACCCTGTGGGCTCACCATGCGAGCCAGCCTCGTGGATCGGCACGCATCCGACACCCAATCTACGGAGACACACGAATGAGCATCGCACTCTGGTGCATCCTCGTCGCAAGCCTTCTGCCGATCGTCGGCGCGGCCATTGCCAAGTGGGGCTTCAAAGACTACGACAATGCCCATCCGCGCGCTTGGCTGGCCCAACAGACCGGCTTTCGCGCGCGCGCCAACGCTGCCCAGCAGAACAGCTACGAAGGACTGCCGCTGTTCGTCGGCGCGGTGATGGTGGCCAGTTTCACGCAGGGGCCGCTGCCGGTCATCGACCAACTGGCGGTGGTCTACGTGATGGCTCGCGTCGCCTATATCCTCTGCTACGTCGGCAACCGCCCCACCCTGCGCTCGCTGGTGTGGGGTGTCGGTCTTGCCGCGTGCATCGGTCTCTTCGTGGTGGCGGCAAAAACGCCGGTGTAAGCCTCGCAAGCGGCCGCTGCACCGCGGGGCGCGCGTCGGCCGGGATCCGAACAACGCCCCATGTGTTGCAGACGAGCCCCCCCCCTTCAGCCTGGACAAGGTTCGCGGTGTTCTGGACAAAGTCCACCGGTTGACCTATTCTCAAATCACGCGGTACAGCAGTCGGCGGACCTGACTTGCTATCGCGTTGCCAGCACCCGGCGGGGTCGGTCGTCCGAATAAGTAGCGGTCATGGAAGGAGGAGGAACGGTCGCTTCGCCGGGTCTTTTTTTGCCCCTGCGGGGCGGGTCGGCTCTCACTCTCGGGTAGCTGATTCCCCTGACCGCGAGGCTCCGCGCTTGATTCCTGCTTGGTCCCCCACGCGACGGCGGCGCTAGACTGCGGCGATGGCCACCGCCTTTTTCTCCCACCCTGACTGCGCCCGGCACGAGCAGGGTGTCGGCCATCCCGAGTGTCCGGCACGTCTGGCTGCCATCGAGGACCAGCTGGTCGCCTCCGGTCTGATGGACCATCTGCTGCGCGTCGAGGCGCGACCCGCCAGCCGCCAGCAGCTGCTGCGCGCGCACGACGAGTCGCTGCTGCGCTGGACCGCGGACCAGACGCCATCCGTCGGCCTGGTGCATCTCGGTGACGACATCACCCTCAACCGGTGGAGCCTGCGGGCGGCGGAACTGGCGGCGGGCGCAGTGGTGCAGGCGGTCGACGGCGTCATGGCCGGCAGCTTCGCCAACGCCTTCTGCAACGTACGTCCGCCCGGTCACCACGCCAGCCGCAACCATTCGTCGGGCTTCTGCATCTTCAACAATGTCGCGGTCGGCGCGCTGCACGCGCTCGAGCACCATGGCCTGCAGCGCGTGGCCATCTGCGACTTCGACGTGCACCACGGCAACGGCACCGAGTCGATCTTTCACGAAGACGCGCGGGTGCTGCTGTGCTCGTCGTTCCAGCACCCCTTCTACCCCTTCAGCGGTGCCGACACCGGCAACGTCCACATCGTCCCGACGCCGCTACCAGCCTGGAGCGAGGGTGCGGCGGCGCGCGACGCTGTCGAACGCGTCTGGCTGCCAGCGCTGGAGGCGTTCAAGCCAGAGATGCTGTTCATCTCGGCCGGTTTCGACGCCCACCGCGAGGACGACATGGCGATGCTCGGCTGGCGCGAGGCGGACTACGCCTGGATCACGGCTCGGCTCAAGGACATCGCGGACCGGCTGTGCGGCGGGCGCATCGTCTCCACGCTGGAGGGTGGCTATGCCCTGAGCGCGCTCGGCCGCAGCGTGGCGGCGCACATCCGGGTGCTCGCCGGGCTTTGAGGCGCCCGAAAACCGGTGGCGGGCGGCCCACTACCTCCGGTGGTCACTCTCCTCGCTCCCCTTCGCTTCGCTCAAAGGTCGCGTCGGAGAGACCACCGGACGGGGGCCGCCACCAAGTGGTTTTGAGTCCCGGGTCGTCAACAAGCGGTTTTGCCTTTCGTTGGGCTGCCACCCACTCACCAAACCGGCTGCACCCGCACCTGCGCCGGCAGCGCGTGGCGCTTGACCGGCACAAAGTAGAGCCGCGCGAAGGTGCCGAAGGCGCGCGCGCCATGCCAAGCCTGGCGCAATTTGCCCAACAGACCACCGGCCTCCTTGGCGGCGTAGAACGCCTCGGCACGACGATGCAGGCGGTCGAGGCCGGCGCGGAAAGCCGGATTGTCGGTGTCGAGCTCGACCGGGTAGACCTGCCGCGCGATTTTGCTGGTGATCTCGAACACGCGGTAGTCGTATTCGGTTGGGTCGAGGCCGAGCGCTTTCTTCAAGGCCGGCCGCGTGTGGTCGCGCACGTACATGGTGGCGTACACCGCCAGCAGGAAGAAGCGGATCAGCCAGAGGTTGGCGCCTTCGAGCAGCTTGGGATTGGCGCGCATGATCAGCGCGAACGACTCGCCGTGGCGGAATTCGTCGTTGCACCAGCGCTCGAACCACCGGAATATCGGGTGAAAGCGCTTGTCCGGATGCTTCTCCAGATGGCGGAAGATGGTGATGTAGCGGGCGTAGCCGATCTTCTCGGAGAGGTAAGTGGCGTAGAGGATGTACTTGGGGTGAAAGTAGGTGTAGGCCTTGTTGCGGCGCAGCTCGTTGAGGTTTACGCCGAGCCCGAAGTCGCGCAGCGTGGCGTTGATGAAGCCGGCGTGGCGGCTCTCGTCGCGCACCAGCCAGGTCATCAACTGCTTGATCTCGGGGTTATCGACTTTCTGCCGGATCTCGTTGTAGAGCACGCAACCGGAAAATTCCGAGGTGAGTGACGTCACCAGAAAATCGAGGAACTCGCGACGCGCGTCGTCGTCGAGCCGCTCGAGCGCGCCGGCCGCCTCGGCGGCAAAAGCGGCATCGCGCTGGAAGTGGTCGTGGTTGTTGTCACCCTCGTACTCGGCCTGGATGAGGTCCCACTCGGCCCGCACCGGCTCGATGTCGATGCGGTTCATGTAGGCGTAGTCGGTGGTGTAGAAGCGCGGGCTGACCAGGTTGTTGGTCTCCGCCCGGTGGATGGCGTCGGCCGGGGTGTGGATATCGGCGACGGTGGCGTGGCGTGACGCCGGGTGCTCTGCGATGTGTGCTGCGGATCCCATCTTCTTCTCCCCTGTCGGGCGCGAGCCCGGAAACGATGGCGTTCGACTGCGCTGCCGGTTTGAACGGCCCTGATTGGGACTGCCCTGCCTTCCTGCGGCCTGCTTAGAACTTCTTGCCGAAACCGACGCTGAACACCCACGGGTTGATGTCGAGCCTGTCGATCTTGCCCACCCCGGCCAGGCTCACATCGGTGTCGATCCAGACCTTCTTGACGTCGACATTGAGGAGCCAGCCGCCCTCGAGGTTGTAATCGGCGCCGAACTGGATGGCCGGGCCGAAGGCGTTGCGCTCCGTGTGGATGTTGCGATCCGAACCCCCGCCCGTCCCGAGGGTGTTGTCCATGAAACGGGTATAGTTGATACCGAGTCCAATATAGGGGTCGATGGTTTGGTTCGGACGGAAGTGCCATTGCGCCAAGAGTGTCGGCGGCAGCAGATTGACGCTGCCCAGCGGCTGACCTGCGGTGCCCTCGATGTCCACGTGGTGGCGGCTGCCGACCGCGAGGATCAACTCTGCCGCAATGTGGTCGGTCAGGTAATACGAGATGTCGACTTCGGGGATGGTGTTGGAGTCGACCACCAGCCAGTTCGCGCCATCCCGCGGCTGGCCCTTGCCGATGCCGTCAAGATCGAGTCGGCTCTCGTCCTCAGGGCTGATGTGCGCGGCGCGCAGGCGTACCACCCAGTCGCCTTCCTTGGCCTCGGCGGGCAGCGCGGCGGTGGCCAGGGCAGCTGTTGCGATCAGCGGGAGCAGGGTCTTGTTCATCGGTCTCTCTCATTTAGGCTGGAAACATCTGGTGGAGTCACTCTAGGCCGCTGGCCTGTACGCCCGTCTGATCCATGTCAGGCTGGCTTGACATCCCCCACAGTGCGGAGGATCTCGTTGTGAGCCACATCGACACGCAGTTCCACGGTGTCCGCATCACCGAGTCGCAGGGGCGTCCGGCGCAGCAACACCTGCCGGCGGCCTGCTCCAGCTGTTCGCTGCACGAGCTCTGTCTGTCGGGCGGGCTGGACGAGATCGACCTCGAGGCGATCGACCGGATCGTCGCGCAGCGCCGGCGCATCGCCAAGGGTGAGGCCCTGTTCAGCGTCGGCGACGCTTTCCGCTCGATCTACGCGGTGCGCTTCGGGCTGTTCAAGACCGAGGGCCTGATGACCGATGGCCGCGAACAGGTGACCGGCTTTCAAATGGCCGGCGAGCTGCTCGGCCTCGACGGCATCAGCGACGACCGCCACGTCTGCAAGGCGGTGGCGCTCGAAGACAGCGAGGTCTGCGTCATCCCCTTCGCCGAGATGGAGTCGCTCGGCCGCGCCGTGCCGGCGCTGCAGCGCAATCTGCACCGCGTCATGAGCCGCGAGATGGTGCAGGACCGCAATCTGCTGGTGCTGCTGGGCAGCGCGCAGGCGGCCGAGCGGCTCGCCGCCTTCCTGCTCAACCTCTCGGAGCGACACGCCCAACGCGGCTACGCCGCTTCCGAGTTCATCCTGCGCATGACCCGCGACGAGATCGGCAGCTACCTCGGCCTGACGCCGGAGACGGTCAGCCGCACCTTCACCAAGCTGCAGAAGGACGGCCTCATCGAGGTGGCGCAGAAGCACATCCGCATCCCCGACCTGCCGGCGCTGCGCAATTTCATTGGCTGCTGACGCGGCGGGGTAAACCGGTTGGCAGGCGGGCCGCTCAAATCAAAACCCGTGGCGGGCCGCCCACTCCCTCCGATGGTAGGCCCGGCCCACCACCGTCACTGCCCCGGCCACTCCCCACCCAGCGCCTTGTTGAGGGCGATGGTGTCGGTCGCCAGCGTGCCGCGTGCCTGGTTGAGCGCGAGTTCTGTGGCAAACAGCACGCGCTCGGCGTCGGCGACATCGAGGAAGGTGGTGAGGCCGATGCGGTGACGCTCGCGCGCGATGTCGGCGGTCTCGCGGTCGGCCGCCACCTGTTTCTCCAGCGCGGCGATGCGTTCGCGGCCGCGCTCGATGGCGGTGAGGCGCTGCTCGACCTCGCTCACCGCGCTGCGCACGGTTTGCACATAGCGCTGGATCAGCTCGGCGGCCTGCGCATCGCGCTGCTCGATCTGCGCGGCGAGCGCGCCCGCGTCCCAGATCACGCCACTCAGGGCGACGGCGAGCGAGAACGGGTTGAACCAGCCGGTGGTGGGCGTCACGTCGGTGGCGCCGATGCGCCCGGTGAACAGCAGGCGTGGCAGGCGGTTGGCCTTGGCCACGCCGACATTGGCGATGGCCTGTGCGGCCTGCCGCTCGGCGCGGCGGATGTCCGGCCGGCGCTCGAGCAGTTCGGCCGGCAGCACCCCGGTCGGCACCGGCAGCGCGAGCGGACCGCTGCCCTGCCCCATGCGTGGCTCGAGCTGGCCCGGCTGGAGGCCGCACAGCAGTTCCAGCGACAGGCGCGCGGCGTCGCCGGCCTGCCGGGTCTGCGCCAGGCTGGCGTCGGCGAGCTGGTACTGCGACTCGGCACGCGAGAGTTCGTCGCCGCTGGTCAGGCCAGCTCGTAAGCGTTGACGCACGATGTCACGGGTCAGGTCGCGCGAGTCGATGGTCTGGCGGGTGTAGAGGGCGTTGCGCTCGGCGGTGCGGTAGTTCGCGTACTGCGCGGCAACCTCGCTGACCAGCGCCAACCGCACATCGGCCAGGTCGGCCTCGCTGGCAGCGACGCCGGCCCGCGCCGCTTCGCGGTTGCGGCGGATGCCGCCCCAGATGTCGGCCTCCCACGAGGCGTCGAACTGCGCATTGAAGGTGCTGGTGATGGGGGTGAGCGGCGTGGTCGGCACCGTACGGGCGCGGGTCTCGCCGGTGCTGCCGTTGAGTGTGGGGAACATGCGCGCATCGGCGCCCTGTGACACCGCACGCGCGGCGCGCAGCCGCTGCAGCGCGGCCTGCACGTCGGGGTTGGCGTCGAGCGCCGCCTGCTGCAGTTCGGCCAGCAGCGGGTCGCCGAGCGCCTGCCACCAGCCGCTCACGCTGGCCGTCTCGGTGCTGGCCGTGGCGCTGAACTGCGCCGGCACCGGCACCTTGGGCCGCATGAAATCCGGGCCGATCATGCTGCAGCCGGACAGGGCGCCCGTCGCAAGCAGCACCAGGCCCAAGCGCAGGGTGCGCGGCAGGACCAGACAAGACTGCGCTGGAGTCACGGCGCCTTCCGCGCCTCGTTCAAGGGCGCCTTTCGCGCCTCGGTCCGGGGCGCATTCTGCGCCTGCGGTGCCGGTGTGGTGGGCGCCGCGCCCCCGCCGCCCGCTGCGGGCACAGCGCTGCTGGCCCCAGCTCCGCCCGCCGCCTTCTCCGCCGGCGTCTCGATGAACACATCGAGCAGCATGCCGGGGTAGGCGCGCAACTTGCTCTGGTCGAAGGCGTAGATGACCTGCAGCACGCGGGTGTCAACCCGTTCTGTCGAGCTGCCGGTCAGCGAAGTCTTGCCGACCAGCAGCGGCTCCAGCCGGACAAACTGCAGGTCGGTCTCGAGCGCCTTGTTGCCACGCAGGAAACCGCGCGCCTGGCTGCCCGGCACAAAGCGCCAGGCGATGTTCTCGTCGATCTCGACGCGCACGTGCAGCGTCTCGGTGTTGCCCAGCACCAGCGGCACGCGCACGCCGGCCAGCGTCGACGCCAGTTCGCCGGCGCGCACATTGACCTGCAGTACCTCGCCGTCGATCGGCGACAGCACGTCGAGCCGCGACACGGTGATGGCCTGCGCGCGCGCGCTCTCCCCGGCCGCGCGCAGGTCGGCGCGAGCCGACTCGAGGCGCTTCTCGGCCGCCTGCGCCACCAGTTCGCGGTGGCGCCGCTCCTCGACCGACACCACGCGCGGGTCGGCAATGTCGCGCACGCGCTGGAACTGATCGAGCGCCTCGGCAGTGGAGGCCTCGGCTGCGGCGACGTTGCTGCGCGCCACCTCCACCGCCGCCTGACGGCGCAGCAGTTCGGCCTGCGCCTCACGCGAGTCGATGCGGAACAGCAGCTGGCCCTTGCGCACCTTCTGGCCTGGCTCGACGCGCATCTCGGCGACGATGCCGGTCACCGGCGCGACGATGTTGAGGTTGCGCGTCGACGACTCCACCGTGCCGGTGCCGGCGATGTAACTGGCATAGGGCGCGGCGGCCGGCGGCGCGGCCACCGGCGGCGGCGGGCCGAGCTGCGTCGAGCGCATCACCTTGGGCAGCAGGAACACCGGCCCGAGGACGGCCAACACGATGAGGATGTAGGGCAGGCGAAAGAAGCGGCGCAGGTTCACTTTTCAGTTCAACTCGGTTCAGCTCAGTTCAGCTTGGTTCAACTCGGTTCAGTTCGACTCAGTTCAGCACATCGGCAGACGCGGCCGCGCCTGCGTCGGCGGCATGCGCCGGAGGCACCACTGGCAGCCCACTGCCCGCCCCCGGTGGCAGCGGCACGATGCGACCGTCCTCCATGGCGACGATGCGGTCGGCGAAGCGGAAGATGCGCGCGTCGTGTGTCACCACGATCACCGAGCGGTGGGAGCGGTGGGTCATGTCGCGGATCAGGCCGAGCACCTTCTCGCCGGTGGCGGAATCCAGCGCACTGGTCGGCTCGTCGCAGACGATCAGGTCGGGCTCCTGCGCAAAGGCGCGGGCAATGGCGACGCGCTGCTGCTGGCCACCGGAGAGCTGGTCGGGCAGCACGTCCACCTTCTCGGCCAGCCCGACCTGGGTCAGCAGCTCGCGGCTGCGCGCCAGCGCCTGGCCATAGCGCCAGCCGCCGATCAGCAGCGGCACGGCAACGTTCTCGGCGGCGGTCAGGCAGGGGTTGAGGTTGAAGGCCTGGAAGCAGAAGCCGAGGTGCTTGAGCCGGAAGGCCGGTTTCTCCGACTCGCGCATGCGCAGGATGTCGTGCCCGAGCACCCGGCACAGGCCGCTGCTGCCGTCGAGCACGCTGGCGATGATCGAGATCAGCGTCGTCTTGCCGCACCCGGACGGCCCCACCAGCATCAGCAGCTCGCCCGGCTCCACCCGCAGGTCGACGCCGCGCAGCGCGTGCACGGCGGTGTCGCCCTCGCCGTAGACCTTGGTCAGGCCGACACACTCGACCACCGGCCGGCCGCTGGCCGCCGGCGCCGTGCGCGCCAAGCCGGCCGCCACCCGCGTGTCACCGGCATCGGCGCGACCGGCTGCCACCCCACGTACGCGGTCGTCCATCTCAGGCCTTGAACACCGCGGCGGGCTCCAGCCGCAGCACCTTGAGCAACGAGATCACCGCCGACAGGATGCAGATCAGCACCACCCCGCCGGCACTGAACACCAGCAGCGCCGGTGTGAACTTGATCTGGAAGGTCGACGAGATCAGCGCCATGCCCGAGGCCAGCCCGACGCCGATGCCATAGCCGATCACGCCCACCAGGAAGGACTGCAGCAACACCATGCCGAGCAGCTGCCGCGGCGATGCGCCGATCGCCTTGAGCACGGCGAAGTGGCGCAGATTGTCTTGGGTGAAGTTGAAGAACATGATGCCCGACACCACCGCGCCGACGATGAAGCCCACCAACGTGATCATGCCAAAGTTGATGAGGATCCCGGTGTTGCGGATGAAGTACCAGAGCGACATCTCCTTGAACGCCTCGGCGCTGTAGGCCGCCAGCCCGGTCTGCTCGCGGATGCGCTGCGTCAGCGCCTCGACGTCTTCGCCGGGTTTGGCCTTGGCCAGCACGAAGGACATGGTCTTGCGCTGCGGCAGCGCGTAGTCGCGGGCGCGCGTGTAGGTGGTGTAGATGACCGGCTGCGAGGAGAAGGTGGCGCCGGTCTTGGCGATGCCCACCACCTCGGCGCGGTGCTCGTTGAGCTCGAGGATGTCGCCGACCTGCAGCGGCCGCTCGCTGCCGTCGGGCAGCTTTTGCGAAAAGCGCAGGCGCGCGCCCTCGTCGTTCACAAACACCGCATCGGTGCGGCGCAGGTCGGCGGTGTCGCCGCTGACCATGGTCGCCGGAGCGCCGATCAGGCTGGCGTCGTCGACCCCCACCAGCAGCGCATTGGCGGTGTTGCCATCGGGAAGGCGTGCGGCGGTGGAGGTACGGTAGATCGGCACCGCCCACGCCACGCCCTCGACCGAGCGCACCAGGCCGAGCTTGGAGTCGGCCAGCGGTTTGGCATCGTCGACGAACTTGACCATCGGGTCCATGACCCAGATGTCGGGTTGGCTCACATCCTCGATGAAGCTGTAGGTGCGGCTGAGGATGGAAAGCATGGTCGCCGGCTGCTGCGTCATCATCAGCGAAGCCACAGCCAGCCCGATGACCATGCCGATCACCTTGATGCGGTGACCGAACAGCGTCTTCAGCGCGATGACCAGCATGCAGTCCCCTCGGATGTCGCGCGGCGAGGGCGGCGCGGCCACGCCCCACGGCGTATCCCGGCATTGTCACAGGAAATTGACACCTGCGCGGCTGATCCGCGGCAGACTTGACACGCTTGCGCTGGCACGCGACGTGCTTGCCCTTCGCACGTCGCATCGGCCACGCCCGGCCGCACCACCCCTCGCCGGAGCCCCCATGACGGTCACCGTCTCGATCCACCACCGCACCGTGTATCAATTTCCCGAGGCGGTCGAACTCACGCCGCACGTGTTCCGCCTGCGACCGGCGGCGCACTCGCGCACGCCGATCGTCAGTTACTCGCTGCGCATCGAACCAGGCGGGTATTTCATCAACTGGCAGCAGGACCCGTTCGGCAACCATCTGGCGCGCGTTGTCTTCCCCGAGAAGACCGACCACATGACGGTGGACGTCGAGGTGGTGGCGGCGATGACCGCCATCAACCCCTTCGATTTCTTCCTCGAGGAGTACGCCGAGCAGATCCCGTTCGAGTATCCGGCGCAGTTGCAGCGCGAGCTCGCGCCCTACCTCGAAACGCGCGAGGACGGCCCGCTGCTGCGGCGCTTCCTTGCCGACGTGGACCGCACGCCGCGTGGCGCGGTGGACTTTCTGGTCGACCTCAACCGCGCGGTGCAGCAGCAGGTGGCTTACACGGTGCGCATGGAGGCCGGCGTGCAGACCTGCGAGGAGACGCTCGAGCGGCGTCTGGGCTCGTGCCGCGACTCGGCCTGGCTGCTGGTGCAGGCGCTGCGCCACCTCGGGCTGGCAGCGCGCTTCGTGTCGGGCTATCTGGTGCAACTGACGGCCGACCAGCCCGCCCTCGACGGTCCGTCGGGTCCCACCGAGGACTTCACCGACCTGCACGCCTGGGCCGAGGTCTACATCCCCGGCGCCGGCTGGATCGGCATGGACGCCACTTCCGGCCTGTTCGCCGGCGAGGGCCACATCCCGCTCGCCTGCACCGCCGATTACGCCAGCGCCGCGCCGGTCACCGGCGCCTACGTCGGTCCGCCCGGCTCAACCCTCGAGTTCCACAACCGCGTCACACGCATCCACGAGGACCCGCGCGTGACCTTGCCTTATGGCGAGGCTCAGTGGCACGCGATCATGGCGCTGGGCGATGCGGTGGACGCGCAGCTCGCCGCCGGCGACGTGCGCCTGACCATGGGCGGCGAGCCCACTTTCGTCGCCATCGACGCACCGGACGCACCGGAATGGAACACGGAGGCCGACGGCGCGGCCAAACGTGTGCTTGCCGGGCAGCTGCTGCGGCGCCTGCGCGAGGCCTTCGGGCCCGGCGGTCTGCTCTACCACGGCCAGGGCAAGTGGTACCCCGGCGAGCCGCTGCCGCGCTGGCAGATGGTCTGCCTGTGGCGCAAGGACGGCCGCCCGGTGTGGCGCGACGCGGACCTGCTGGCCGAGCCACACACTCCCGGCGACACCCCGCGCGCCAACGCCGAGGGCTTCACGCGCGAACTGGCGCGTGTGCTCGGCCTGCGCGGCAGCCACATCCTGCCGGCCTTCGAGGACCCGCTCATCGCCCTGCAACAGGAGGCGATGCTGCCGGCCAATCTCGGCCATGACCACCCGGAGCTGCGCCGCGAACCGGGCCGCCGGCGGCTCGTCGACGTGCTGCAGCAGGGCCTCGGCGAGCCCTCGGGCTGGGTGCTGCCGCTGCACTGGAGCCACGCCACCGGGCGCTGGCACAGCAGCCCGTGGACCTTCCGCCGCGGCGCCATGTACTTGTTGCCGGGCGATTCGCCGCTCGGCCTGCGCATGCCGCTCAACGCCCTGCCCTGGGTGCCGTTCGAGGCGCAGGACCACGAGCCGGAGCGCAGCCTGTTCGAGGTCGCGCCACCGCTCGGGGACCTGCAGGCCAAAGCGCGCAAGCGGCGCAAGTCGGTGGCGGCCGGCGGTGCCAGTGCAGCGCCGCCGGACGCCACGCCCGGCGTCACGCCGGCCGACCCGCAATGGGTGCCGCACACGGCGGTCGCGGTGGAGGTGCGCAACGGCCATCTGCACGTGTTCGCGCCGCCGCTGAGCACGCTCGAGCAATACCTCGACCTGATGGCGTCGGTCGAGCACACCGCGGCCTCGCTGGCGCTGCCGGTGGTGATCGAGGGCTATCAGCCGCCGCACGATGTGCGCCTGACGCGGCTGCCGGTCACCCCCGACCCCGGCGTCATCGAGGTCAACATCCACCCGGCGGCGAGCTGGCGCGAGCTGGTGCAGAACACCACCACGCTCTACGAGACCGCCCGCCAGTGCCGCCTCGGCACCGAGAAGTTCGAGCTGGACGGCCGTCACACCGGCACCGGCGGTGGCAACCACGTCACCCTCGGCGGCATGACCCCGGCCGACAGCCCGCTGCTGCGCCGCCCCGACCTGCTGCGCAGCCTGATCACCTACTGGCAGCACCATCCGGCGCTGTCCTACCTGTTCTCCGGCACCTTCATCGGCCCCACCAGCCAGGCGCCACGGGTGGACGAGGCGCGCCACGACGCGCTCTACGAACTCGAGATCGCCTTCCAGCAGATGCCGCGCGGCGAGGTGCCGGCGCCGTGGCTGGTCGATCGTCTGCTGCGCAACCTGCTGATCGACATGACCGGCAACACGCACCGCAGCGAATTCTGCATCGACAAGCTCTACGCCCCCGGCAGCGACGCCGGCCGCCTCGGCCTGCTCGAGCTGCGCGCCTTCGAGATGCCGCCGCACGCGCGCATGAGCCTGATGCAGGCGCTGCTGCTGCGCACCCTCGTCGCCCGCTTCTGGCAGACGCCCTACGAGCACCCGCTGGTGCACTGGGGCACGCAGCTGCACGACCGCTTCATGCTGCCGCACTTCGTCGAGTCGGACCTGCGTGACGTGGTGCGCGACCTGCAGCAGGCCGGCTACGCCTTCGAGATCGACTGGTTCAAGCCCTTCCTCGAGTTCCGCTTCCCGCGCATGGGCACGGCGCGCGTCGGCGATCTGGTGCTTGAACTGCGACAGGCCATCGAGCCGTGGCACGTCATGGGGGAGGAAGTGAGCAGCGCCGGCATGGCGCGATACGTCGATTCCTCGGTGGAGCGGCTGCAGGTCAGCCTGAGCGGCGCCAGCGGCGAGCGCTACACGGTGCTCTGCAACGGCCGCGCGGTGCCGCTGCGCGCGGTCGAGGCGACCGACCGGCGCGTCGCCGGCGTGCGCTACCGCGCCTGGTGCCCGCCTTCGGCACTGCACCCCACCATTGGCGTGCAAGCGCCGCTGGTGTTCGACATCGTCGACCGCTGGAGCGGCCTGGTGGTGGGCGGCTGCACTTACCATGTGGCGCACCCCGGCGGGCGCAACCACGAGCACCGCCCGGTCAACGCGCTGGAGGCCGAAGGCCGCCGCATCGCGCGCTTCCACGACCACGGCCATACCCCCGGGCAGCGCCTCGAACACGTCGCCGAGGACGCGCCCAACCCGCACTTCCCCTTCACCCTCGACCTGCGCTGGCACGCGACGGCCGCCGGCCGTTGAAACTCGCCCACAAGCGCGGCGCCCGGCGGGCGCCAGCCGTCTTGCGGGCCACCGGCCAAGGCTCTACAGTCGCGGCACACATTGAGTCATCGCCGTGCAAGCCTTCGCGCCACTCCGCAAACCCGGTCGCCTCGTCCCTTTCACCGATACGGACGCTCCTTCAAGGGGCGCCGGAGCGCGGTGATGGAGGCATCGCAACACCTCAACCCGCTGGGGACGCCCGCCGGCATGTGGTCGCGGCTGGGGCCGCCACTGCGACCTTCGCCGGGTGATCTGGGCATCTTCCAGCGCGCCATCGACGACTGGCAGGTGCGGCGTGGCCAGGAAGCCGGCGCGCCGCGGGCCCTGATCCTCGGTGCCACACCGGAACTGTGGTCGCTGGCGTGGCCCGACCGCGACAAGCTGCTGGTGCTGGAGCCCGACCCGGTCGTCGCCGCCGAACTCTGGCCGGGTACGCCGGGCAGTGTCGAGGTCCGCAGCTGGCAGACGCTGTCGCCAGCGGACGGCCATTTCGATCTGGTGTTCTGCGATGCCGGTCTGCACACCCTCGGTTACCCCAACGAGCAGGCCGACTTCCGCCGCCGCATCGCCGCGGTGACGGCGCGTGGCGCGCTGCTGGCGTTTCGGCTGCTGTGTCCGCCGTCGCGCCACGAATCCACCCACCGGGTCACCTCCGAACTGTGGTCGGGCAATGTCGGCGACATGAGCCAGCTGATCTTCAGGCTCACCATCTCGATGCAACGGTCGCCCGCCGCAGGCGTTCGCCTCGACACCGTCTGGCTCAAGCTGCGCAGCCTGTGCAAGGACTGGCACACCCTCTCGCTGCGCACCGGCTGGGACCTCGATAGCGTCGCGGTGGCCGATTACTTTCGCGCCTCGCAGGCCAAACACCATTACTTCGGCTTGGTCGAGATGCTCAACCGCTTTGGCTACAGCGACGGCCAGTACTTCCAGATGATCCGGCTGACGACCGGCGGCGGGGCCCTGGCCGCGCAGTGCCCGGTGGTCACCTTCGAAAGGCTTTGACCAGCATGGCCGCCACCCCCTCCAACACCCAGATGCAGCCGCTGTATGCGGCGTGGCAACGGCGCGACCTCGGCGCGGTGGTGTCGCTCGGCAGCATCCTGCTGATGCGTTTCCCCGACGCACCGGCGCTGCTCAACCTGCTGGGCGCGGCACAGGCCTCGCTGGGCCGCCGCGAGGAGGCGGCAAAGCTGCTGGAACGCGCCGCGCGCCTGTCTCCCGAAAGCGCCGAAACGCATGGCAACTACGGCAATCTGCTATTACAACTGGGGCGTTACCAAGAGGCCCTCGAGTGTTTTCTCAAGGCGCTGGCGCTGCGCCCGACGCTGGCCGAACTGCACTTCAACGCCGGTGTGGCGTTTGCCGCCCTCGAGCAAACCGATCAGGCGATCAAGGCCTACCGCTACGCCCTCGACCTCAAGCCAGAGCTGGCGCCGGCGTCGGCGCGGCTGGCCGCGCTGCTGCAGGCGCGTGGCGAACTGGCCGAGGCGATCCGTCTCTACAAGGACGCGCTGACGCGCCAGCCCGACCCGTTGACCTGGTTCAATTTGGCCACCGCGCAGCGCAACGCCGGGCTGATGCTCGACTCGATCAACAGCTACCGGCAAGCCCTCGCGCTGCGTCCGGACTACGCCGAGGCGCACAGCAACCTCGGCGAGGCGCTGCGCGACCACGGCGACATCGATGCCGCCATCGCCAGCTACAAAGCCGCACTGGCCATCGCCCCGGAGCTACCGCAGGCGCACTACAGCCTTGGCGTGCTGCTCTACGACCTCGGCCGGCTGGACCAGGCCATTCCGCACTTCGAGGCCTCGCGCCACGACGACTGGCACGACCGCGTCCTCTATTGCCTGTACAAGACCGGCCGCATCGACGATTTCCGCCGGCAACTCGAGGCGCGCATCGCCGCTGGCCCGCACCATGCGCCGCTGCTCGCCACGCTGTCGGCGCACCACGCCGCCAATTACGGTGTCGAGGACCGCTATACCTTTTGTCCGAACCCCCTCGATTTCGTGCACCACGGTCACTTCGATGCACTCGACGGCGACAGCCTCTTGCGCCGCGCCCTGCTCGCCGACATCACGCGCGCGGCCATCGTCGAGCGCGACCAAGGCCGTCTGCACTTTGGCGTGCAGTCCAGCGGCAACCTGTTCCGCCGGCCGGAGGACTCGTTCCGTCAACTCGGGGAGCTGATCAAGGCCGAGCTGCGGCGTTACCGCCAGCGCTTCGCCGATTCACCCTGTCGGCTGATCGCGGATTTCCCCGAGGAACTGGACATCAGCAGCTCGTGGTACGTGAAGATGCGCAAGGGGGGGCACCTTGACTCGCATATCCACGAGGGCGGCTGGGTCAGCGGGGTGGTCTATCTGGCCATTCCGCAAGGCGACCCCAGCCCCGGCGCCGGCAATATCGAATTCAGTACCAACGGCGACAACTACCCCGTGCAACACCATGATTGGCCGACAAAAGTGCTGGACGTCAAGGTCGGCGACCTGGCCTTCTTCCCGTCCTCGCTGTTCCACCGGACCATTCCCTTTGACTCTCAGGAAGAGCGCATCTGCATCGCCTTCGACCTCAAGCCGGCGAGCAGCGGCAACCCGGCGTAGCGCCACACGGCGCTAGACCCACTCGGGGTTGGGCATCTCGCTGAACACGCGGCGCAGGCCCTGGCCCCACTCGGTCCGGATCTTGGAGTAGTACGGGTCGTCCTCGGTGACGCGACGCGGTTGCGGCAGGCTCAGGCTGCCGCGCCGGTAGACCGCCAAGTCGATCGGCAGGCCGACCGAGATGTTGGAGCGCACTGTGCTGTCGAAGGAGATGAGCGTGCACTTGGCGGCCTCGGACAAGGGTGTGCCCCAAGTCAGCACGCGGTCGAGGATCGGCTTGCCGTATTTCACCTCGCCGATCTGGAAGTACAGCGTCTCCTGCCCGGCCTCGATGAAGTTGCCCTGCGGATAGATATTGAACAGCCGGCAAGGCTCGCCGCCGATCTGCCCGCCAAGCAGGAACGAGGCGCCGAAGTCGATCGAATGCTGGCTCAAGTAGGGGCCGTCGCGGCTCTGCACCGAGCGCAGGGCGTCGCCGATGCGCTGCGCCACCTCGAACATGCTGGAGGCGTTCCAGATGGTCGGCTGCACGGTGTCGGCCCAGTCCTGGCTGTCGAGCAGGTGCACCATGGCCTGCGTGGTGGCGAGGTTGCCGGCCGAGAGCATGATGACGACGCGGTCACCCTCGCGCTGGTACACGCGCATCTTGCAGAACGAGGCGACATGGTCCACCCCGGCGTGGGTGCGCGTGTCAGACGCCATCACCAGACCCTCGTGCAGCAGGGCCGCCACGCAATAGGTCATGCGGCACCCTTGAGCAGGGTGCGCGGCGACGGGGTGCCGGCCGGGCGCGGCGCGAACACCGCTTCGGCGATCTGCTGCGCCAGCGTCTCCAGACGGCGCAGCAGCGGCTGCAGGTCGAGATGCCCGGCGGCGTTGCGCAGGTCGGCCACATTGGCGTTGTCGAGTTGCGCGTAAAGGCCCATGACGGTGCGCATGGGTGGCGACGAGACATTGCCGATCACGGATTCGAGCGCCATGTAAACCTCGTGGATGCAATACATGAGCGACCGCGGGAGCTGCCGGTCGAGCATGAGGAATTGTGCCACCCGCTCCGGGTCGATGTGGTCGCGATAGACCTTGCGGTAGGCCTCGAGCGCCGACACCGAGCGCAGCAGCGCGGTCCAGTGATAATACTCGGCCTGCGGGATCTCCTCGTCCTCCACCAGGGCGTGGTAGCTCACGTCGAGGATGCGCACGGTGTTGTCGCCGCGCTCGACAAAGGTGCCGAGGCGGTTGAAGCGAAAGGCCTCATCGTGGAGCATGGTGCCAAAAGTCACGCCGCGGAACAGGTGGCTGCGCTCCTTGACCCAGGCCAGAAAGCGCCCGGCCTCGCGCGATCGGAACACGCTGGCGTCGAAATCGCGCAGGCCGAGCCAGGTGGTGTTGACCACCTCCCACATCTCGCTGGTGATGGTGCTGCGCACCGCGCGCGCGTTCTCCCGCGCCTGGCGGATGCAGGCGTGGATGCTGGACGGGTTGTCGGGGTCGATGGCCATGAAGGTGGTGACCGACGGCGCATCCACCGGCCGGCCGGCGGCGACATAGGCGTCGTGGCGTCCGGAGATGAGCAGCGGCTGCGCCCACTCGCTGGCTGAGGTGGCGCGCGCCGAGGCGAGCATGGCCTTCTGGTGAGCGATGTTGAGCGTGCGCGCGGTGTTCTCGGCGCGCTCGATGTAGCGGGCCATCCAGTACAGGTTCGATGCAGTGCGCGAAAGCATGGTCGTCTCCTGGTCGGGCGCTGCTATTGCGGCACCCGCGTATCCCCTATGCTGCTATTGCAGCACCCACGTGTCCTTGGTCCCGCCACCCTGGCTGCTGTTCACCACCAGAGAGCCGGCCTGGAGCGCCACGCGCGTCAGCCCGCCGGGGACGATGCGCACCTCGCGCCCGGACAGCACGAAGGGCCGCAGGTCGATGTGGCGCGGCGCCACGCCGCTCTCGACAAAGGTCGGGCAGGTGCTCAGGCTGAGCGTGGGCTGGGCGATGAAATCGGCCGGCGCGGCGAGGATGCGCTGGCGGTAGGCTTCGATCTCGGCCTTGGTCGCAGTCGGACCGATCAGCATGCCGTAGCCGCCCGAGCCCTGCGCCTCCTTGACCACCAGTTCGGGCAGATGGTCGAGCACCCAGGCGAGGTCGTCGGGCTTTTCCAGCAACCAGGTCGGCACGTTGGCGAGGATCGGTTCCTCGCCCAGATAGAAGCGGATCATCTCCGGCACATAGGGGTAGATCGACTTGTCGTCGGCCACCCCGGTGCCCACGCCGTTGGCAATGGTGACGCGCCCGGCGCGGTAGGCTTGCATCAGTCCGGGCACGCCCAGCGCCGAGTCCGGGCGGAACACCTCGGGGTCGAGGAAATCATCATCGATACGGCGGTAGATCACGTCGACGCGCTGCGGGCCGCGCGTGGTCTGCACCCAAACGCGGTCGTCCTGCACGTAGAGGTCGTGCCCCTCCACCAGCTCGATGCCCATCTGCTGAGCCAGAAAGGTGTGCTCGAAGTAGGCGCTGTTGTAGGCGCCGGGCGTGAGCAGCACCACGGTGGGGTTGCGCACGCCCGCCGGCGCCGCCTCGCGCAGGCTGTTGAGCAGGGCCTCGGGGTAATGGTCGACCGGCGCGATGCGGTGGCTGCCGAACAGCTCGGGGAAGAGCTGCATCATCACCTTGCGGTCCTCGAGCATGTACGACACACCCGACGGCGTGCGCAGATTGTCCTCGAGCACGCAGTAGCGGCCTTCGCCGTCGCGCACCAGGTCGATGCCGGCGATGTGCGAATAAATGCCCCCCGGCACCTTGAGGCCCTTCATGACCGCGCGGTACTGCGGGTGGTTGAGCACCTTGGCCGCCGGCACGCGGCCGGCCTTGAGGATCTCGCCCGCGTGGTAGACGTCGCCGAGAAAAGCGTTGAGCGCCTGCACGCGCTGGCGCAGGCCACGCTCGAGCATGCGCCACTCGTCGGCGGGGATGACGCGCGGGATCAGGTCGAAGGGGATCAGCCGCTCGGTACCGGAGGTGTCGCCGTACACATTGAAGGTGATGCCGACGCGGCGGAACAGTAGGTCGGCCTCTTTTTGCCACTCGGCCACGCGCGCGCCGCCAGCCTCGGCCAGCCAGCGTGCGTAGGCTTGGTAATGCGCACGCGGCTGCCCGTGGGCATCGTGCATCTCGTCAAACGTGGGCGGGCGCTCGGGCGGAGCCATGTCGGACCAAATGTCCTTTTGGTTGGTGTTGTAACTTTACACGGCAGCAAAACCTGTGCCAGCCGGCGAGCCCCGTGCCGGGTTGCTGACGCCCCACCCCTGCCGCACCGGGCCCGCTGGCAAATGCACCAAGATGGGGCTTGACTGGCACTGCGGCGATGCGGCGCACCGCGGCGGCGTAGGCTCGCAAGTCTCTGTTACAATCGCGCCCGCTGCCGTCGCACCCGGAGAGGTGGCAGAGTGGTCGAATGTACCTGACTCGAAATCAGGCGTACGGTAACCCCGTACCGTGGGTTCGAATCCCACCCTCTCCGCCAAGGATGCATCCAGAGCAGTCCGGAGAAGTCCAGAAACACCCCGAAGAACCCCGCAAATGCGGGGTTTTTTGTTTGCGGACGTCCACGACCGTACAATCGCATCCAGCGTCTGGCGTGAGTAATGATGAGAGTAACGCCGGGCGACCGTGTGAGTAACGGTTTGGAGGCGTCATGCTAACCAATGTACAAG
>VEQZ01000085.1 GCA_018882975.1 Rhodocyclaceae bacterium
GCGATGCGGTGCTGCATGGCGAACTGGTGGTGGGCGATATCGGCGACCGCGCGGTACTCGACGCCGTGCTCGGCGCGCAGCGCTTCGATGCGGTGATGCATTTTGCCGCCTCGATCGAGGTCGGCGAGTCGGTACGCAACCCGGCCGCGTACTACCGCAACAACGTCGGCGCGACCCTCACGCTGCTCGAGGCGCTGCGCGACCACGATGTAAATACGCTCATCTTCTCTTCAACGGCGGCAATCTTCGGCGATCCGGCCTATAGCCCCATCGACGAGCGGCACCCGACCGCGCCCATCAACCCCTACGGCCGCAGCAAACTCATGGTCGAGCAGATGCTCGATGACCATCGCCGCGCCTACGGGCTGCGCTCGGTCTGCCTACGCTATTTCAATGCCGCGGGCGCCGACCCGGACGGCGACTTGGGCGAGCGGCACGACCCCGAGACGCACCTCATCCCGCTGGTGCTGCAGGCAGCCTCGGGCCGCCGCGCCGAGATCGCCGTGTTTGGCCGTGACTACCACACGCCCGACGGCACCTGCGTGCGCGACTACATCCACGTGAGCGACCTCTGTGAGGCGCACTGGCTGGCCCTGCAGGCCCTGATGAGCGGCCATCCGGGCGGCGCCTACAACCTCGGCAACGGCGAGGGCTTCTCGGTGCAGCAGGTCATCGACACGGCGCGGCGTGTGACCGGTCGGCCAATCCCGCAACGCGATGCCGAGCGCCGCCCCGGAGACCCGGAGCGTCTGGTGGCGGATGCGCGCCGTGCGCGCGAGGAGCTCGGCTGGAGGCCGGCTCGTGCCGACCTCGAGACCATCATCGCCGACGCATGGCTGTGGGAGACGCGCTCCCGCAACGTATAGAGGACCCGACCTTCGCCGTATCCGACGGGCCCGCTAGTTTTTTAGGGCTGGCCTGCCAGTGTGGCGGCGGCAGACCCGCCCCCTTACGTGTCAGTTGACGGGCACCGCCACCAAGCGCCCGCCCTTCATTTCCGGCACCAGAATCCAGTCACCGTCGGGCGTGGCGTCGATGTCGGCCGAGGCGGCAAAGCCTTCCTTGACCAGCTTGGGCTTGGCGCTCGGCGCGGTGATGTCGAGGCTCCACAGCTTGCCGCCCTTCCAGTCGGAGATGTACAGGCTGGTGCCGGCCATGGCGATGCCGTCGCCGCCGCCGAAGCCGTCAGCCACCTTTTCGAACAGGAAGTCGCGCAGACGGATGCGGTAGAGCTCGCCGGTGGCGAAGTCCACCACCAGCAGGTAGCCCTTGACCACGGTCGACAGGCCGTTGGGACTCTGCACCATCGGGTTCATGCTCGCGTCGGCGATCACATGCACGCGCGCGTCGGGCGTGGCGCGGAACACCGCGCCGCCGCCACCCTTCTGGATGTCGCCGCTGTCCGAGATGTAGAGGATGGTGTTCATGTCGAACGCCAGGTCGTTGAGGAACTGCGGCTTGCGTGGGAACTGCTCAGGCGTGAGGAAGGGCTTCACCGTGCCGTCGGGCTTGACCATCATCACGTGGTCCTTGTCGGCCACATAGAGGATGCCGCCGCGCTCGGCGAGGCCCTTGGGGTCGTTGAGGCCGCTGGCGTAGACGCTGCGCACGCCGTCCTTGATGCGGACGATGGTGCCGTCGCCGTCCTTGCCGAACTCGCCGATCTCGCTGATGAAGATAGTCCCGTCGCGCAGCACCAATACCGATTCGGGCATGCGCAGGTCGTTGACGGTCGCGGGCGCCGGGTCGGCGGAGGCGGTGGTGGCTGCGCCGGCGAGCAGCGCGGCGGCGAGAAGGTGACGGGCGATGCGCATGGGGACTCCGTGGTTGTGAACTGCGACCCTTTGGCGGGCCGGCGGCGATTGTAGTTCCCCGAATGACGATTGCCCGGTTCGTAATGCCTTGGCCGTAACGGGGTCGGTGCCGGCGCGATGGCAGGGCCTTTTGCAGCAAAGGCCGACGGGTCGGCCCTCGCAAAACCCGCTCAGTCGATAAGCTGCGGATCGACGTCGATGGCCCAGCGCACTGCGCGTGCCGCCAACTCTGGCAAACGCGGGGCGAGTGCAGCCAGCAGCGCCCGCAATGCCGGACGCTGCGTCGACTGGATCATCAGTTGCCAGCGGTGCTGCCCGGCGACGCGCTGCATGCCCGCCGGCACCGCGTCGAACACCTGCAACGCGCCGCGCTGCGCCTTCTGCCGGCCAGCAGTGGCGAAATCCCGCGCGGTATGCGCCACCGCGTCAAGAAAGCGCTCGCAGGGCTCGTCGCTGGCCGCCTCGGCGCGGACCATCGCCAAATGGGCAAACGGCGGCAGTCCGGCCGCACGGCGTTCGGCCAGTTGCTCGGCGGCGAAGCCTTGGTAGTCGGCCTGCAGCAGCGACTCGAACAGCGGGTGTTCGGGCAGGCGCGTCTGCACCAGCACCTCGCCCGGGCTCTCGCCTCGGCCGGCGCGGCCCGCCACCTGCAGCAATTGGGCAAACAGGCGTTCCGGCGCACGGAAGTCGCTGGCGTAGAGCGCGCCATCGGCGTCCACCACGCCGACCAGCGTGATACCGGGGAAGTCGTGGCCCTTGCTCAGCATCTGCGTGCCGACCAGCACGTCGATGCGCCGCGCCTCGATATCGGCGAGCAACTGCGGCCAGTCCTCACGGCGACGCACCGCGTCGCGGTCCACCCGCGCGATGCGCGCGCCCGGCAGCAGGTCGGCGAGCAGCGTCTCAATGCGCTGCGTGGCCTGCCCCACCGGCTGCAGGTCGAGGTTGCCGCAGTCGGGGCAGGCCTTGGGGATGACGTGCTCGGCGCCGCAATGGTGGCAGCGCAGGCTGCGCGGCTGGCGGTGCAGCACCAGGTGCGCGCTGCAGCGCCGGCAGTCTGCCAGCCAGCCGCAGTTGCAGCGCAGCGTCGGCGAATAGCCGCGCCGGTTGATGAAGACCAAGCTCTGCTCGCCGCGCGCCAGTCGCGCGCGCAGCGCATCCAGCAGGCGGGCACTGATGCCGGGTGCGACCACGCCGCGTCGTAGGTCGACCAGTTCGAGGCGCGGCAGCGCCGCCGCGCGGGCGCGTTGCCGCAGCGAGACCCGCTCGATGGCGCCAGCCTCGGCGCGCGCCCAGGTCTCCAGCGAGGGCGTCGCACTGCCCAACACCACCGGCACTTCGCGCTGCTGCGCGCGGTAGAGGGCGAGGTCGCGGGCGTGGATGCGCGGCCCGTCCTGCTGCTTGTAGCTGGCGTCATGCTCCTCGTCGACGATGACCAGCGCCAGATGAGGCAGCGGCGCGAACACCGCCAGCCGCGTCCCCACCACCACCCGTGCATCACCCTGCTGTGCCGCCAGCCAGGCGGCCAGCCGCTCGCCGTCGGCCAGCGCGCTGTGCTGCGGCACCGCGATGACGTGCGGAAAGCGTTCGCGCACCCGCGCCAGCATCTGCGGCACCAGGTTGATCTCGGGCACGAGGACGAGTGCCTGCCCGCCGGCAACCAGCACCTCGGCCAGCAGGCGCAGGTAGACCTCGGTCTTGCCACTGCCGGTCACGCCGTGCAGCAGGGTGGTGGAGAAGCCGGCGCCGAGTCGGGGGGCGAGCGCGCCGAGGGCTGCGGATTGCTCGGCGGTGAGGGTGGGCAGGTCGGGGCCGGACCCGGGTCTCGGATGACAGTCCACGGAGGTGAGACTCGAGGCGCCCGACCCCCCCTCCGTGGCACCGCGACCGGCGCCGTTCGATGGATATTTGTCAGATGACCCCGAGCGAGGTGCGCCGGGGTCGGTAGCATTCCCAGTGTCGCCGCGCTTGTTGACCGACTTGGGCATCCGCCACTGCTTGATGCCCCGCAGCGCGGGCGGCAGCGCCGGCAGCAGCACCTCGCCCAAGTTGGCGCGATAGTAGTCGGCGGCAAAGGTCGCCAGCCCCAGCACCTCGGCCGGCACCGGCGGCGCGCGCCGGTCCACCTGCTCGATGGGCTTGAGTTGCGCGACGGGCCAATCGCTGGCCACATTCACCGCCAGCACCACGCCGGCCACTCGACGGCGCCCGAACGGCACCACCACGCGGCGGCCGACGTCGTCGCGCGTCAGCAGGTCTTCAGGCGGCGGAAGGTAGTCGAAAGGGCCGGCGAGGGGGACGTCGAGCGCGACGCGGATTGCTCGCGCTGGCGCGCTCGGCCCGGAGTCGTGAGGGCCCGAGTCTTGCGGGCCAAGGTCGGACCCCGCAGGTCCGGGTCGGACGCCGCCCTGCTGCGGGGCAGCGGACCGCGGCCCGTCAGGCGGCGACCGGCTGGGCGTGGTATTGCCGGCTGAGGCTGTGGACGGCGTCGATGAGGGCGGCGACATGCTCCGGCGGAGTGTACTGGCTGATGCCGTGCCCGAGGTTGAAGACATGGCCCGAGCCATGGCCAAAGCTCGCCAGCAGGCGCCCCACCTCGGCGCGGATGGCCTCCGGCGGTGCGAACAGCGCGGACGGGTCGAAATTGCCTTGCAGCGCGACCTTGTCGCCGATGCGCGAGCGGGCGTTGCCCAGGTCGGTAGTCCAGTCGAGGCCTACCGCATCGCAGCCGGTCGCTGCGATCATCTCCAGCCACTGGCCACCGCCCTTGGTGAAGACGATGTTGGGAATGCGCACGCCGTCATTCTCTTTCTTGAGCCCGGCGACGATCTGCGCCAGGTAGCGCAGCGAGAACTCTCTGTACGCATGAGTCGACAGCGCGCCGCCCCAGCTGTCGAACACCATCACCGCCTGTGCGCCGGCCTCGATCTGCGCGTTGAGGAAGGCGATGACCGCCCGCGCGTTGATGTCGAGGATGTGGTGCAGCAACTCTGGCCGCGACAGCATGAGCGTCTTGATGTTGCGGTAGTCCTCGCTGGCGCCGCCCTCGATCATGTAGCAAGCGAGCGTCCAAGGGCTGCCGGCGAAGCCGATCAGCGGCACGCGACCGGCCAGACCCTTGCGGATCTGCGTCACCGCATCCAGCGCGTACTTGAGCGTCTCGGTCGGGTCTGGAACCTGCAATGCCTTGATGGCGGCCTCGTCGCGAAGCGGGCGCTCGAACTTGGGGCCCTCGCCCTCGGCAAAGTACAGGCCCAAACCCATGGCATCGGGGATGACGAGGATGTCGGAGAAGAGGATCGACGCATCGAGGTCGTAGCGGTCGATCGGCTGCAGCGTGACTTCGGTCGCGAAGTCGGGGTTCTTGCACAGGCCAAGGAAGCTGCCGGCGCGCTTGCGGGTGGCGCAGTACTCGGGCAGGTAGCGGCCGGCCTGGCGCATCAACCAGAGCGGCGTGTATTCAGTGGGCTGGCGCAGCAGGGCGCGCAGGAAGGTGTCGTTCTTCAGCATGTGGCTGTTCCGCTTGTGTTTGTTATCTGTAGACGCTCTGAGCGTAACACGAAACTGACACTTTTCTGGACAACAAAAAGCCCGGCGCGGGGGCCGGCTTGGTATCGTTTTGCATCCTGATGCGACCGGCCGGCCCCGCGACATCGGTCATCCGGACGATGCGCGCTCGCTCTCAAGCAAGGATGATGAGGCTCATGGAAACGACCACAGGCGTTGACGGGGCACCCACGGGGAACCAAAATGGTTCCATCGAGGAGTGCGAAACCGGGAGATACCCGCCATGCCCGTCACCATCACGCTCAAGAACATCCCCGAATCGCTCTATGAGCGGCTCAAGGAATCCGCACGGCGTAATCACCGCAGCCTGAACGGCGAGGTCATCGCCCAACTGGACGCGAGCGTCGACACGACGCGCGAACTCTCACCTCAAGAAAAACTGGAAGCCGTCCAGAGGGTGCGCGACATGCTCCGCGGCAAGACGTATGACCTCGACCTGATCGACACTTTCAAGCGCGAGGGGCGCCCTTGATCGTCGTCGATACCAATGTGCTGGCGCACCTTCTTCTGCCGGGGACAGTCACATCACCGGCGCAGACATTGCTTGAGCAAGAGCCGAACTGGGCAGCACCGCTGCTCTGGCGCAGCGAGTTTCGCAACGTTCTTTGCGGCTACATGAGGCGCGGGCTGCAATCGATCAGCGAAGCTCGGGAGATCCAGTGTCGAGCCGAGGGGATCCTCGCCGGACACGAATACCGCGTGGCGTCCGGACCCGTCTTCGACCTCGTCGCCGCCAGCACCTGCACAGCCTACGACTGCGAGTTCGTCGCGCTGGCGCTGCAACTGGGCGTGCCGCTGGTGACCTGCGACCGGCAGATCCTTCGCGACTTCCCTGAGCTGACCGTCGATCTCATGAGCACCTGAGGCCAAGCCAAACCAAAAGCCCGGCGCGGGGCCGGACTCTGCGATTCGCCAACTCGCCGCAAGGTGTCTGCGTTACCAGACCCCCAGGTGCGCAAGAATGCCCTTGGCCGCCTCGCGGCCTTCCCAGACAGCAGTCACCACCAGGTCGGAGCCGCGCACCATGTCGCCACCCGCGAACACCTTGGGGTTGCTGGTCTGGCCTGTGTGGCCTGACTTGCCGAGCTTGATGCGGCCGTCGCGCTCGGTCTCGATACCAAACGGCGCGAACCACGGCGCCGGACTCGGGCGGAACCCGAACGCAATGATCACGTTGTCGGCGGGGATGACCTCTTCGCTGCCGGCCACCTCGACCGGCACGCGGCGGCCGCTGGCATCGGGCGGGCCGAGTTCGGTGGTCACCACCTTGACGCCCTCCACCTTGCCGTCGCCAACGATGGCCACCGGCTGACGGTTGAACAGAAACACCACGCCCTCTTCGCGGGCGTTGGCCACCTCGCGACGGCTGCCGGGCATATTGGCTTCGTCGCGACGGTAGGCGCAGGTCACACTGGCCGCGCCCTGACGGATGGCGCTGCGGTTGCAGTCCATGGCGGTGTCGCCGCCGCCGAGAACCACCACGCGCTTGCCCTGCATATTGTGGAACGCCGCGCCGGGCGCGACCCAACCCTGGTTGCGATTGACGTTGGCCACTAGGTAGGGGAGCGCCTCGACCACACCCGGCAAATCTTCACCCGGGAAGCCGCCCTTCATCGAGGTGTAGGTGCCCATGCCGAGGAACACTGCGTCGTAGTCGTCGATCAGTTGCTGGAACGGGACATCGCGGCCGACGTCGACGCCGAGGCGAAACTCGACGCCCATGCCCTCCATCACCTCGCGACGCGTCTGCACCACGTCTTTCTCGAGCTTGAATTCGGGGATGCCGAATGTCAGCAGCCCGCCGATCTGCGGGTAGCGGTCGAACACCACCGGCTTGACGCCGTTGCGCACCAGAATGTCGGCCGCACCCAAGCCGGCCGGGCCGGCACCGATGATGGCGACACGGAAGTCGGTCGGCACCACGCCGCTCATGTCCGGGCGCCAGCCTTGGGCGAAGGCGGTGTCGGTGATGTACTTCTCGACCTGGCCGATGGTCACCGCGCCAAAGCCTTCCTCGAGCGTGCAGGCGCCCTCGCACAGGCGGTCCTGCGGGCAGACGCGGCCGCACATCTCGGGCAGCGAATTGGTCTGGTGCGAGAGTTCCGCCGCCTCGAACAGGCGCCCCTCCTGGATCAGCGCGAGCCAGTTGGGGATGTAGTTGTGCACCGGGCACTTCCACTCGCAGTAGGGGTTGCCGCAGGCCAGGCAACGGCCGGCCTGCTCGCCCGCCTGCGCCGGGTCCATGGTGGCATAGATCTCGCGGTAGTCCTTGATGCGGATGACCGGCTTGGTCTTCTCGCCGTCACGGCGCGGCTTGTCAAGGAACTGGAA
>VEQZ01000086.1 GCA_018882975.1 Rhodocyclaceae bacterium
GGTGCGTGAGTTCATGGCTCAGCGTGAGCAAGGGCGTGCCGCCCTGCCCTTCCGGCAGACACCACAGCCCGCCCCAGACACCCGCCTCGGCACGCCGTAGCAGCACCACGCCGTCGCCGGTGCAATCCAGCAGCAAGTCGATGCGACGCAGCGGTCGGTGGCGCGCCGGCCGTGGTGCCGGGATGGCCTCGATACTTCCCTCGAGCCGCGCCACGCAGTCGGCGGCGACCGGGCAGTCCGCACACTGTGGCCGACGACGATGGCAGACCATGGCACCGAGGTCCATCAGCGCCTGCGTGTAGGCGGCAGCGGTACCCGCCGGCGCCGCGGCCGGCGGCAGACGCGACTCCGCCTCGGCCCACAGGCGCCGCGCCACCACCGGCTCGCCGGGCCAGCCACCGATGCCGGCATGGCGGGCAAGCACGCGGCGCACGTTGCCGTCGAGGATCGCCGCCGGATGGTCGAAGGCGAGCGAGACGATGGCCGCAGCGGTGGAACGTCCGATCCCGGGCAGTTGCTGCAGCGCCTCGACGCTGGCGGGGAAACCGCCGCGCGCCGCCAGCACTCCGGCGGCGCAGTGCAGGTTGCGGGCGCGACTGTAATAACCAAGCCCCGACCACAAGCCAAGGACATCGTCGACCGGTGCGGCAGCCAAGCTCGCGAGGTCGGGAAAACGGGCGAGAAAACGGGCGTATGCCGGAACTACGGTGGCAACCCGGGTCTGCTGCAGCATGATTTCCGACAGCCAGACGCGATAAGGATCGCGCGTACCCTGCCACGGCAGACCATGGCGGCCGGCACGGCGTTGCCATTCGGTCATGCGACGGGCAAATTCGCTTGCAAGGGGCAATGTGGGTTTGCCGGGCGTCCAAGTTGTGTTAATTTTGCCCCAATGACCGATTACCGCGCCCGTCTTTCTGCCGACCAGCGCCACCGTCTGTGGCGTACCGGCATCGGTACCGTGCTGGCAGCCACTGGCTGTCTCGGTGTTGTCACTGCGTTCGGTATTGCACCACCGAGCAGCCTCGATGTCGCGGCGCTGCGCGCAGTGGAAGCCCCGACGGACTTTACGCTTGATCTGCTGGCTGCCGATGATGACCAAGTGTTTCGCTTCTCGCCCATCGTGCGGCGCGGCGACACCATAGGCGACGTGCTGCAACGGGCCGGCGTTGCCCCCCGAGACACCGCGCGCCTTCTGGGCGAGTCGGCTGCCCGCAAGGTGCTCGGACAACTCAAACCTGGCCAGACGCTGGATGTGGGCGTGGATTCCGAGGGCCGTCTGGCTCGACTGAATTTCTTCGACGGCGAGGGCCGACGTGTCGAAATCGACGCCGCCGGGGGCGCGCTCAGCGTGCGCATGGGGCAGGCAACCACGCAAACCGTGCCGCGCTTCGCCAGCGGCGAGATCCGCAGTTCCTTGTTCGCGGCCACCGACGATGCCGGCATCCCCGATGCGGTCGCCGTCCAACTCGCCGAGATTTTTTCCGGTGTGATCGATTTCCACCGTGGTCTGCGCAAGGGTGATCGCTTCTGGTTGGTGTACGAGCAGACGCTGCGGGATGGCGAGGCGGTCGCCAACGGGCGCGTGATCGCCGCCGAATTCAGCAACGGTGACGCTACGCACAGCGCCTATTGGTTCGAGAGTCATGGACAGCGCGGCGCGTATTACACGGCCGAGGGCAAGAGCCTGCATCGTCAGTTCTTGATGTCGCCGCTGGAATTCTCGCGCGTCACCTCCGGTTTCTCGGCGTCGCGCTACCACCCGGTGTTGCAGGAGTGGCGCGCCCATCGCGGCATCGACTACGGGGCACCCAGCGGCACGCGTGT
The DNA here is from genome assembly GCA_018882975.1 of Rhodocyclaceae bacterium. GTDB lineage: Bacteria > Pseudomonadota > Gammaproteobacteria > Burkholderiales > UBA3065 > UBA3065. The sequence goes on from VEQZ01000086.1 coordinate 1,828, forward strand.
GCGCGCCACTGCGGACGGTACCGTCGAGTCCGCGGGGTATGCCGGCGGCTACGGTAACCTCGTGGTGATCCGTCATGGCAACAACTACAGCACCGCTTACGGCCATCTCTCCGGCTTTGGCCCGGGCCTGCGCCGTGGCAGCCGCGTGAGCCAGGGCGACACCGTCGGTTACGTTGGCGCGACCGGCCTCGCGACCGGCCCGCACCTGCATTACGAGTTCCGCGTCAATGGCGTGCAGGTCGACCCGGGCAAGACACGGCTTGCCGAAGCCATGCCGCTGATCGGCGAAGCCCGCCGCGCCTTCGAGCAGCAGCGCGCGGTCGCGCTGCGGCAGATCGGATTCGCCAAACAGACCCTGGTCGCACGCTTCGAGTGAGCCCTGCAGGCGGGCCAGACTCCAGCGCGGAGGCGCCTGCTCGCATGGCTCGATGGTTCGCAGGTTTGATGTCCGGCACCAGCCTCGATGGCGTGGATGCGGTCCTGGTCGAACTCGAAGACCTGTGCGATGAGCCCGCCGGCGCACCCCGTCCGGAGATCGGCCCGCACGCTGCCGAAGAGTCGGTCGCCGTATTTGCCCTGCACCACGCCCACGCGCCCTTCCCGCCCGAACTGCGTGCCGAACTCCTGGCCCTGCAGCAAGCCGGCGGCACCGATGAATTGGCGCGCTCGGCTTTGGCGGCGGCCGGTCTGGCGCGCCACTGCGCCGAGGTACTCAATCCGCTTCTAGCGGCGAACGGGCTGACGCTGCCCGAAGTGGGCGCGATCGGCGCGCATGGCCAGACGGTGCGTCATCGCCCCGATGCCGGCTACACCATCCAGTTGCTCGATGGCGCCCTGCTAGCCGAACTCACCGGCCTGCCGGTGGTGTGCGACTTTCGCAGCGCCGACGTTGCCGCAGGTGGGCAAGGCGCGCCACTGGTCCCGGCCTTTCATGCGGCGGTGCTGGGCACCACGGTGCCACGCGTGGTGCTCAACCTCGGCGGCATGGCCAACCTCACCCTGCTCGACCCGCAGCGGCCGGTCACCGGCTTCGACTGCGGGCCGGGCAATGTGCTTCTCGACGCATGGGTCGGACACTGCCGCAAGCAGGCGTTCGACGCCGACGGCGCATGGGCGGCGAGCGGCCGGGTGCTGCCCGAGCTCCTCGACCGCCTGCTCGCCCACCCGTTTCTGGCGCGCACGCCACCCAAGAGTTGCGGGCGCGAGGCGTTCGATCTGCACTGGCTGCTGGACTTGGCCCTCGAAGGCCTTGAGGCGGTGGACGTGCAGGCCACGCTTGCCGAGTTCACTGCCCGCAGCGTGGCCGACGCCATCTCCAAGCATGCACCGGAAACACGCGCGGTATTGGTCTGCGGCGGCGGCGCGCGCAACGCCGACCTGTTCGCACGCCTGCGCGCGGCCATGCCGGGGCGGACGGTGGACGTAACGTCGGCGATCGGCCTCGACCCGATGCATGTCGAGGCGGCCGCTTTTGCGTGGCTGGCGCGGCAGGGTTTGGCCGGGCTCCCCGGCAACCTGCCTGCGGTAACCGGCGCGCGCGGACCGCGGGTGCTGGGGGCGCTCTATCCGGCGCCCTAGAACTCAGGCCGAGAACGACGAGCCGCAGCCACAGGTGGTGGTCGCGTTGGGATTCTTGATGACGAACTGCGCGCCCTCGATGCCTTCGGTGTAGTCGATCTCGGCGCCGACCAGGTACTGGTAGCTCATCGGGTCGCAGAGCAGGGTCACGCCGCCACGCTCGATGACGGTGTCATCTTCGGCGGTGGTCTCTTCGAACTGGAAACCGTACTGGAAGCCCGAGCAACCGCCGCCGCTGACGAAGACGCGCAGGCGGATGTCCGGATTGCCTTCTTCCGCGATGAGGTCGAGCACCTTGGTCACCGCGTTGTCGGTGAGGAGGATGGCGGCGGGCATTTCGGTGACGGCGTTCATGGGTCGATCCTTGAAAAGGGTACTCGTGGATTATGGGGACGGTTGGTGACGGCTTCAACCCTCATGGCAACAGGGCGATGCCGTCGATGCCGGTGGTCTCGGGCAAACCGAACATCAGGTTCATGTTGTGGATGGCCTGCCCCGCCGCGCCCTTGACCAGGTTGTCGATGGCGGAAAGCACCACCACGGTGTCACCACCCTGCGGCCGGTGCACGGCGATGCGGCAGGTGTTGGCGCCGCGCACCGAGCGCGTCTCGGGGTGCGAGCCGGCCGGCATGACGTCGACGAAGGGCTCGCCAGCGTAGGTGCGCTCGTAAAGCACCTGCAGATCGACGCTGGTACCCGTCAACCGGGCATAGAGCGTGGCGTGGATGCCACGGATCATGGGCGTGAGATGCGGCACGAAGGTGAGCCCGACCGCCTTGCCGGCGACCGCGCTCAAACCTTGCCGGATCTCCGGCAGGTGCCGGTGACCGGGCACGGCGTAGGCCTTGAAGTTGTCGGCGGCTTCGGCGAGCAACGTGTGCACCTCGGCCTTGCGGCCGGCACCGCTCACGCCCGACTTGCAGTCGGCCACCAGCGACGCGGCATCGACCACACCAGCCCGCAGCAGTGGCATGAAGCCCAGTTGCACGGCGGTGGGGTAACAGCCGGGGTTGGCGACCAGACGCGCGCCACGGATCGCCTCGCGGTTGAACTCGGGCAGGCCGTAGACCGCCGCAGCCACCAGCGCCGGGCTGGCGTGGGGCATGCCGTACCACCGCTCCCATTCCGGCACGTCCTTGATGCGGAAGTCGGCGGCAAGGTCGATGACGCGAACGCCCTTGTCGAGCAACTCCGCGGCCTCCTTCATGGCGATACCGTTGGGCGTGGCGAAGAACACCACGTCGCAGGCGGCCAGCGCCGCGGTGTCGGGCGCGGTGAAGGCCAAGTCGACGCGCCCGCGCAGGTTGGGGAACATGGCCGCCACCGGCGTGCCGGCGTCGCCGCGCGACGTGATGATGCCGAGCTCGACCTGCGGGTGCGCGGCGAGCAAGCGCAGCAGCTCGACCCCGGTATAACCGGTGCCGCCGACGATGCCGACTTTGATACGGGTCTGGTTTAGAGCGGGGTGTTGCGTCATGTTGACTGGGACATGCCTTGAGGGTGTTTAGACTGGTGCCGAATTTGCGGCGGCTTGCTTGCCGGGAGCCGGTCTGTGGCGCTGCGCTGAGAGGTGCCACACAGCCCCGGGCAGGCGAAAAAAAACCGCCCGGAGGCGGTCTTTTTCGGCAGCCTCAGCGCTTGCTGAACTGCTTGCGGCGGCGCGCCTTGTGCAGACCGACCTTCTTGCGCTCGACCTCGCGGGCGTCGCGGGTCATCAGGCCGTGGCGACGCAGTTCACCCTTGAGGTCGGCGTTGTAATCGACGAGGGCGCGGGCCAAACCATGGCGCACGGCGCCGGCCTGACCGCTCTCTCCGCCGCCATCCACATTGACGGTGACGTCGAAGGCGCCGACGTTGGCAGTGACTTCGAGCGGCTGACGGGCCACCATGCGGCCGGTCTCGCGGGCAAAGTACTCGTCGATCGACTTGCCATTGATGACAAACTTGCCGCTACCAGATTGGATGAATACGCGGGCAACCGAACTCTTGCGGCGGCCTGTTCCGTAATAGTACTTACCGATCACTGGGTGACTCCTCAGATTTCCAGGGCGCGCGGCTGCTGGGCGCTGTGCGGGTGGCTGTCGCCGGCGTAGACCTTGAGCTTCTTGATCATGGCGTAGCCGAGCGGGCCCTTGGGCAACATGCCCTTGACCGCCTTCTCCAGGGCGCGGCCCGGGAAACGCTGCTGCATCTTGCCGAAGGTGGTCTCGGTGATACCGCCGGGATAGCCGCTGTGGCGGTAGTACTTCTTGTCGAGCGCCTTGTTGCCGGTTACCTTGATCTTTTCGACATTGACCACGACGATGAAGTCGCCGGTGTCCACGTGCGGGGTGTAGATGGCCTTGTGCTTGCCGCGCAGGCGGTGGGCGATGGCAGAGGCCAGTCGGCCGAGCACCTTGTCAGTGCCATCGACGACAAACCAGTCGCGCTGAACTTCGTGCGGCTTGGCGGAGAAGGTTTTCATTGTTGGAATCTCATGCGGCCGGAAGCCGGTTCACCAAAAGCCCGAGATTGTAGTGCGGCGGCAGGGCCTGCGTCAACGAAGACCGCGGTATCGCGTGCTAGCATCGACTCCCATCTAGAGACACCTGCGGGAGCCTGCCTTGGAAGCACGCGTCAAACTGCTCGAGAACGTCTGTTTTGTCGGCGAGACCGGCAGCGGACACGCCGTGGTCATGGATGGCGCACCAGAAGGTGGTGGCCGCAACCTCGGTCCGCGCCCGATGGAGATGTTGCTGGTGGGTGCCGGCGGTTGCACCAGTTACGACGTGGTGAGCATCCTGCGCAACAGCAAGCAGGACGTGACCGGCTGCGAGGTCAAGGTGACCGCCGAACGCGCCAACACCGACCCCAAGGTGTTCACCAAGATCCACCTGCACTTCATCTTGACTGGCCGCAAGCTGCTGCCCAACCGCGTGGAACATGCGATCCGCCTGTCGGCCGAGAAATACTGCTCGGCAACGATAATGCTGGCCAAGACCGCCGAGGTGACGCACAGCCACGAGGTGGTGGAGCTGGAAGACGGCTGATTCCCGCGGAGGGCGGCAGGCAACACTGGCTCGCGGCACACCCGCCTGCAGTGCCCGACCGGTTTTACCAAAGCGGTCGTTAAACCCAGTAGGCCGTGCGCGTCATGACCTTGGAGACGAGGCGCATGCCTTCCTGAACTGGCCCCGGCAGTTCGGCGCCACCGCCTTTGAGCGCGGCTTGGCGGTGGAGGTCCTCGTCGGTCTGCATCTGCTTGAGAATGGCCGCGGAGCGCGCGTCCTGCGCCGGAAGACGGCCGAGGTGGTCCTCCAGGTGGTCGTAGACCTGCCGTTCGGTCTCGGCGAGGAAGCCCAAATTGACGCGGTCACCGAGTGCGCCCGCCAGCGCGCCCATAGCGAAAGACCCGGCATACCAGACCGGGTTGAGCAGGCTGGTGCGGCCACCCAATTCGTCGATGCGCTGCGCGGTCCAAGCCAGGTGCTCGGTCTCCTCGCGCGCTGCCTCGCGCATCGCAACCTGAACCTTGGGGTCGCGCGCGGTCATCGCCTGGCCGGCGTACAGGGCCTGGGCGCAGACCTCGCCGACGTGATTAACCCGCATCAGGCGCGCCACGTGGCGCTTCTGACCGTCGTCCAACTCGGCCTCCGGCAGATCGGCACCCGGCACCGGGCGGGCGCTGTGGGCCGGCCCGGCGATGGTGCGCAGGGCGTTGTCGAGGGTGGTGATGAGCGCGTCGAGGTTCATTGCCTAAGGGTAGCAGACGGGGGTAAGGCGGTGGCGGGTGGCGCGAGTGCGAGAAAACCGGTGGCGGGCGGCCCGCTACTTCTGGCAGACCGGACACCAGAAGGTGGACCGCTGGCCCATGCGCGCGAGGTGGATCTCGCTGCCGCAGGTCAGGCAGGGCTGGCCATCGCGGCCATAGACACGGTGCTCGAGCTGGAAGCAGCCGAGGTCGCCATTGGCCTGCACGTAGTCACGCAGCGAGCTGCCGCCAGCGGCAAGCGCCTCCTGCAGAGTGTCGCGGATGGCAGATACCAGCCGCTCGCAGGCAGGCCGGCTGAGACGCCGGGCGGCGGTGCCGGGACGGATGCCGGCGCGGAACAGCGCCTCGCTGGCGTAGATGTTGCCGACGCCGACCACCGTGTGCGCATCCATGATCACAGTCTTGATAGCCGCGGTGCGGCCGCGCGTCGCCTGCCAGAGGGCGCGGCCATCCCAGGCCGGGTCGAGCGGCTCGGGGCCAAGGTCACGCAGCAGGGGGT
>VEQZ01000087.1 GCA_018882975.1 Rhodocyclaceae bacterium
GTGGCGTACTGAGAAGCCCACTGGCTGAAAAAACCGGTGGCGGGCGGCCCCGGAAAGTCAAAACCCGTGGCGGACGGCCCGGTCGGTTGAAAACCAGTGGTGGGCGGCCCACTACCTCCGGTGGTAACTCTCCTCGCTCCCCTTCGCTTCGCTCAAAGGTCGCATCAGAGAGACCACCGGACGGGGGCCGCCATTCACCGTCGCTGGTATCGGTTGTCGGCCCAATCAGGTCAAAACCAGGGGCTGGCAGGCCCCGTCGGGTGTAGTGTTCGCGGCGACTTTTGAGCGAAGCGAACAGGAGCAAAAAGAAGGACACCCGAGGTAGTGGGCCGCCAACGAACGGTTTTCCGGAGCACCCCATCACCGCGCCACCTCGATGGCGATGCGCTTCTGCGCCCGCCGGGTCTTGTCAGTGACCTGCCCGGCCAGTTGCCCGCAGGCGGCGTCGATGTCGTCGCCGCGCGTCTTGCGGGTAGTAGCGACGCGGCCGGCGTCGATCAGGATCTGCGCGAACTCGCGGACGGTGGCCGCCGGCGAACGTCGGTAGCCCGACTGCGGGAAGGGGTTGAACGGGATCAGGTTGAACTTGCACGGCACGTCGGCGGTGAGCGCCAGCAACTCGCGAGCATGGGCCGGCGTGTCGTTGACGCCGTCGAGCATGATGTACTCGAAAGTGACGAAGTCGCGCGGGGCACGGCGGATGTAGCGGCGACAAGCGGCCATCAGCTCGGCCAGCGGGTACTTGCGGTTGATCGGTACCAGCTCGTCACGCAGACGGTCGTTGGGTGCGTGCAAGGAGACGGCCAGGGCCACGGGCAGCGTTTCGGCCAAGCGGTCCATCTGCGGCACCAGACCGCTGGTGGACAGCGTGACGCGGCGGCGCGACAGGCCGTAGGCGTTGTCGTCGAGCATCAGCGACATGGCGGCGACCACCGCGTCGAAATTGGCCAAGGGCTCGCCCATGCCCATCATGACCACGTTGGTGATCAGACGGTCACCACCCGCCTGGTGGCCCAGCGCGGCGTTGGCGTGCCACAACTGGCCGATGATCTCGGCGGTGGAGAGGTTGCGGTTGAAGCCCTGGTAACCGGTGCTGCAGAACGAGCACTCCAGCGCGCAGCCGGCCTGGCTGGAGACGCACAGCGTGCCGCGGTAACGCCGGGCGCGGCCACCGGCGGGCGATACCGAATACGTATCGGGGACGTCGTCGTCGAAGTCGTCGTCATCGGGTTCGGTGCCACCGACCGGGGCGTCAGCCTGCCCACCGCCCTGCCCGGCCGCACGCGCGGCCGGGTCGCCCTCGGGGATGAACACGGTCTCGATGGCGTTGGCGGCATCGACCCGCAGCAGCCACTTGCGTGTGCCATCGCTGGCGGTGTGGTCGGAGACGACCTCCGGCCCGGCAATGACGTGCTCGGCCGCCAGGCGCTCGCGGAACGCCTTGGCGATGTCGGTCATGGCGCCGAAGTCGGCCTCGCCACGCTGGTGCATCCAGCGCAACAACTGGCGGGCGCGGAACGGCTTCTCGCCCAACCCCGTGCAGTAGCGCTCCAGCGCGGCGGCATCGAGGTCGAGGAGGTTCATGCGTCAGCTCAGCGGCTGTGGATGTTCAGCGCCGGGAAGAAGAAGGCGATCTCGACCGCAGCGGTCTCCGGGGCGTCGGAGCCGTGCACGGCGTTGGCGTCGATGCTGTCGGCGAAGTCGGCACGGATGGTGCCGGCGTCGGCCTTCTTCGGGTCGGTGGCGCCCATCAGCTCACGGTTCTTGGCGATGGCGTCGGGGCCTTCGAGCACTTGCACCATCACCGGGCCGGAGATCATGAAGTCGACCAGGTCCTTGAAGAAGGGGCGTTCGCGGTGCACGCCGTAGAACTGTTCGGCCTCGGCGCGCGAGAGGTGCATCATGCGGGCAGCGACCACCTTGAGGCCGGCGCCCTCGAAGCGGCTGTAGATCTGGCCGATCACGTTCTTGGCGACGGCGTCGGGCTTGATGATCGAGAGAGTACGTTGGACAGACATTTTGACTCCGTGAAAAGCGGTTTTCGGGGACGGCCCCGGGGGCTGGAAAAAAGCCCGCCATTCTAACCTGCGGCAACCTACGCTTTGAGCATTTCACCCAGTGCCGCCGTGACCGTGACGGCCGCGCCCGGCCAGCCGCTGCACCACCAAGCTCGTTGCAAGGTCTCCTTGTACATTGACCATGGTCCGCACCGCATCCAGCAAACGATCGATCGGCAACAATAGGGCGATGGCCTCGACCGGCAGACCGACCGACTGCAGCACCATGACCATGGTGACCATGCCGGCGCTTGGAATGCCCGGCGCGCCAATCGCCGCCAGCATGGCCATGAGCGCGACGATGAGCTGCTGCGACAGGGTCAGGTCGATGCCGGCCAGTTGCGCCACAAACAGCGCCGCTGCGGCTTCGTAGAGCGCGGTGCCGTCCATGTTCACGGTGGTGCCGAGCGGAATGACAAAGCGGCTCACCGCCGGGTCGATGCGCAGGTCCTCGTCGGCCGCGCGCAGCGTCACTGGCATGGTGGCAGCGCTGCTGCTGGTGGCCAGTGCGGTGAGCATGGGCAGGCGGATGGCGGCAAAGTAGCGCAGCGGATCGAGCCCGCCGAGCAACCAGACCAGCAGGGGCAGGACCACCGCACCGTGCAGCAGCGTGGTGGCGAGCACCACCGCGGCGAATTTGGCGAGCGCGCCGAACACCGCCGCCGTGGCGGTGGCGGCGAGCTTGGCCAGCAGCGCACCGATGCCGATGGGCGCAAAGCGCATGACCCACCCAACCACGACGAGACTCAGGTCGAGCAGTTCGTCGATCAGCCGGCCGAGGGTGGCAAAGCGCTGCGGCTGTTGCCCCACCGCCGCGCCGAGCAGCAGCGCGGCGACGATGAGGGGCAGCACGGCGGCTTCGGTGAGGGCGCGGAACGGGTTCTGCAGGCTCTCCACCAGCAGCTTATGCAGGAAGCCGGCGGCATCGGGCGCCTGATGCGCGGCCGGGGCGGCTGCGGCGCCCGGCAGCAGGTCGGGCGGCAGCCCGGCGCCGGGCTGGAAGACGTTGGCGGCGGTGATGCCGAGGGTCACCGCCACTGCAGCCGTGAAGGCAAAGAACAGCAGCGTGATGCGCCAGATGCGGCCGCTGTCGCGCTGCGCCCAGAGCGCACGGATGCCGCCCGCCACCGAGGCGAACAGCAGCGGCACCATGAGCATCTTGAGCGCGGCGATGAACATGCCGCCGAGCAGACCGATGACCCAGGTGGCGGTGGCGTGCAGCGCCGAGTCGGGCGGCAACTGCGCCACGCCGAGACCGATGGCGATGCCGGCCGCCGCACCGATCAGCAGGTTGCGGTTGGGGTGGGGCGCGTCGGAGGCGTCTGTGCTCATTCGAAGGGTGCCCCTGTCAATTCGGCCGCGGCGCGACGATCTGCAAACCGCTGAAATAGGTCTCGTAACGACGGGCGTCGCGGGTGAGCATGGGCATGCGCATGACCAGGGCCTGCGCGCCGATGAAGAAATCGGGCAGGACACCCGTGCGCGTGCCGCCGCGCCGCCGGTACTCGCCGTGGGCCTTGGCGGCAAGGAACAGCGCAGGCCGCGGCACCTCCACCACCTTGATCTGCAGGGCATCGAGTTCCTGCTCCAGGTGTTCGATGCTGGAAAAAGCCACCGACACCTCGGCGTAGATGACCGGGTTGATGAACAGCCGGTGAATCTTTGAATAGTTACGCAGTTGCGTCACCGACCAGTCGAGCCAGACCGGATCATCGCCAAACACGTCGATTAGAACATTGGAATCGACCAGCATTCAGTCTTCGCCACGCAGAAAGCGCATGAGGTCATCTGTACGCCAGCGGATATCCGCCTTGCCAACCGCAGCGCTGAAACGGTCCTTGATCTCGGTCGGACGTTCGGGGCCGAGCCGCTCCACCACCACCTTGCCGCGGTCGTCGATGGCGAAATCGACGAGCGAACCGGGCACCAGACCGAGCGCGTCGCGGATGTGCTTGGGAATGGTCACTTGCCCCTTGATGGTGAGTCGGGTCGCCATCTCAACCTCGGTATTACTTTCGAACAAGCAGTAATTCTCTCATCGGGCAGGGTCGGTGTCCAGCATCATGGCTGTCCACCAAAGCCCGCGCATCGGCTGAATGACCGAACCCGGCCACAGATCGCGCACATGACCGAGCCGGACCCTACGGGCCGGGGCATCGCCGGAGCGGCAGGGTAGAATCCGGCCTCCAAGGTAACCGAGCTGCGGCATGACCCAACCCCTCACCTACCGCGATGCCGGTGTCGACATTGACGCCGGCGACGCACTCGTCGAACGCATCAAACCGCTCGCCCGGCGCACCCTGCGCCCGGAGGTGATGGCCGGCATCGGCGGCTTCGGCGCGCTGTGCGGGCTGCCGGTGCGCTACCGCGAGCCGGTGCTGGTCTCGGGCACCGACGGCGTCGGCACCAAACTCAAGCTGGCCTTCGAACTCGGTGCGCACGACACCGTGGGCATCGACTTGGTGGCCATGAGCGTCAACGACATCCTGGTGCAGGGCGCCGAGCCGCTGTTCTTTCTCGATTACTTTGCCTGCGGCAAGCTGGATGTGGACGTAGCCGCAGCGGTGGTCGGCGGCATCGCTGCCGGCTGCGAGCAGGCCGGCTGCGCGCTGATCGGCGGAGAGACCGCCGAGATGCCGGGCATGTACGCGGATGGCGAATACGACCTTGCCGGCTTTGCCGTGGGCGTCGTGGAAAAGAGCGAGATCCTTGACGGCCACAGCATCGCCCCGGGTGATGTGGTGATCGGCATCGGCTCGAGCGGGCCACATTCCAACGGCTACTCGCTAATCCGCCGCATCGTGCGCGACAGCGGTGCCGACCTCGATGCCGCCTTCGCGGGCAGCACGCTCGGCCGCGCGCTCATGACGCCGACCACCATTTACGTCAAGCCCCTGCTCGCGCTGCGCAAGCAGGTCACGGTCAAGGGCATGGCGCACATCACCGGTGGCGGCATCACCGGCAACCTGCCGCGCATCCTCGGCGATGGCCTGAGCGCGCGTCTGCGGGCCGGCAGCTGGCAGCGCGCGCCGGTGTTCGACTGGCTGCAGGCGCAGGGTCGCGTCGCCGATGACGAAATGCACCGCGTGTTCAACTGCGGCATCGGCATGTGCGTGGTGGTGGCCGCCAGCGAGGTCGACGACGCGCTCGGCGCACTCAAGGTGGCGGGCCTGCAGGCTTGGGCGATCGGCAGCATCGAACGGGCCGCACCGGGCGAGGCGCGGACGGTGATTGCTTGAGGCGGCTGCCTGCGATAGGAAACGCGGCCCCTCATCGCGCGGTCAGACGCGCATGAAACGCATCGTCGTCCTCCTCTCCGGCCGTGGCAGCAACCTGCGCGCGCTGGTCGAGGCGGATTTACCGTTGACCATCGCCGCGGTCATCGCCAACCGGCCTGACGCCGCCGGGCTGGCCTTTGCGGCGCAGCACGGCATCGCCAGCCAAGTCGTGGAGCACACCACCTACGCCAGCCGCGAGGCCTTCGACGCCGCCTTGGGCGATGCGATCGAGGCGCAGCGGGCCGATCTGGTGGTCATGGCCGGCTTCATGCGCCTGCTCACGCCGGGCTTCATCCGCCGCTTTGCCGGCCGCATGGTCAACATTCACCCCGCCCTGCTGCCGGCCTTTACCGGGCTCGACACGCACCGCAGGGCACTCGAACGCGGCTGCCGCGTGCATGGCTGCACCGTGCATTACGTGACCGAAGGCATGGACGAAGGGCCGATCATCGCGCAGGCCACCGTCCCTGTTCTGCCCGACGATGACGAAGACACGCTGGCGGCTCGGGTGCTGGCCGAGGAGCACCGGCTCTACCCGGCGGTGCTGCGCGCCTGGTGTGCTGGCGACTTTGGCCTCGAGGGTGATGCTGTGGCCTGGCGTGGCGGGCGGACGTGGCCCGGTGCGGCGCACTATCCGGCATGCTGACGCCATGCCAGCGATCTCGAGGACCAACCGTCTGATGTCGATCGCCGCTGTCATCTCGCTGGCGGCGCACCTCGCGCTGCTGGCAGCGCTGCCCGGGCCGGCCGCCAACGGCACGGACAGCCCCCCCATGGCGGTCGAACTGCAGGCGGAACCGCCGCCACCCGCCAAACTGCCGCCGCGGCGTCTGCCGCCCAAACCACGGCCGCCCAAGCCTGCCGAGGCCACGCCGCCCGCCCCAGCCGCCGCACCGAGCGAGGCGCCGGCGCCAGCAGCCGAGCCCGGACCCCCAGCCCCCGAACCGGCACCCGCCGGCCCGCCCGCCGCGCCGGTGGCCGAGCCGGCGCCACCGCTTGCCGAGCCACCCCCAACCGTGGCCGAGGAAGCGCCCGCAGAGGAGGAGGCGGCGCCGCTGATGGCGCTGCAAGGCCTTGCCAAGTCCGCCGACCTGCGCTTCAACCTGCTGCGTGGCGACGGCAAGGTCGGCGAGTTGGTGTGGCGCTGGCGCAAGGATGGCAAGCGCTACAGCATCGAGACCGTAGGCACCGCCAGTGGCCTCGCCGCGCTGTTCTTTGGCGGGGAGTACCGCCAGACCAGCGAGGGGACGCTCGGACCCAACGGCCTCACCCCCGAGCGCTACACCTTCGAACGCGGCAGCGCCGACAAACTGGACGTCATCCGCTTCGATTGGACCACCAGCAAGGCCCAAGTCAACGATGCCAAGGGCAGGTCACGCGAGCTCGACCTGGTGCCTGGCACACAGGACCTGATGAGCTTTTTGCACCAGTTGCCGCTGCTGCCAGCCGAATCGATCTCGATCCCGCTGGCCACCCTGAAGAAGGTCAAGGACTACAGTTTCAGTACGCCACAGACGGTCAGGGTCAAAGTGCCGGCCGGAGAGCTTGAGGCCTACTACTACCAGCGCATCGGCACCGAGACCGAGGCCGAAGTCTGGCTGCAGCACCAGCCACCCTTCCTGCCGATCCGCTTGCGCCTGTTCGACAAACTCGGCAACCGCTTCGAGCAGGTGCTGACCGGGATCGAGTATCAACCTTGAACCGCGCAGCCACTTTGACCCGGGCAGCCAGCGTCAACCGCCTGATCCCCTTGAACGGACCCGGAGCATGACGCCCTCGTCTGCGCAGTTCGAACAACTGGTGCTGGTGATGCGCGAAGTGCTGCGCTTCGAGTACCCGGCCGACAAGGTGCTGCGGCACTTCTTCCAGCGCAACACCAAGCTCGGCCAACGCGACCGCGCGCTGATCGCCGAGACGGTGTTCGCCACGCTGCGGCGTTTGGTCTGGCTGCGCTGGCTGGCACCGGACGACGCCGGCAATGCCCGCCGGCTGCTGGCGCTCAGTCTGCGCCGGGTGGCGGGGCTTTCGGCACGCACCTTGGAACCGCTGCTCAAGCCCGCCGACCGCGAGTGGCTGGCCGGCGTCGGCGCCACTGCGCGCGGCGCCGACGGCACGCCACCGGGGG
>VEQZ01000088.1 GCA_018882975.1 Rhodocyclaceae bacterium
ATCTCGGTCATGGCTGGCAGACCGGTCATGGCGAGCTCGATCGGCACCGTGACCAGACGCTCCATCTCGTCGGGCGAGCGGCCGATCGCCTCGGTGGCGATCTGCACCTGAATGTTGGTGACGTCGGGGAAGGCGTCGACCGACAGCTTGCGCGCGGCATCGAGGCCGAACACGAACAGCACGATGCTGACGACAACGAGGACCAGACGCTGCTCGAGCGCAGCGCGGATGATGGCCGGAATCATGAGGCGCGGTCTCCCGGCGGCTTACTGGTTGGCGCTCTTGCGCTGGGTGTTGAGGTGGAAGGCGCCATCCACCACCACCCGCTCGCCATTGGCAAGGCCCTCGAGCACCGGCCGCACCTCCTCGCCATCGGGACCGCGGGCGATGTGCCCGAGCACCACCGGGCGCATCCTGAACTTGCCGGGGCCGACTTCGACGAAGACGTGGTCGGTGTTGTTCTCGCGCACGATCGCCGAGGGCAGCAGGGCGATGCGGTCCTGCGGCGCGGAGGCGATCTCGACCGTCGCCAGCATCGCCGGCTTGAGGCTGCGGTCGCGGTTGTCGAGGTCGGTGCGCACGAGAATGGTGCGCGTGTCCGGATTCACCGTCGGTGACACGTAGTTGAGGCGCGCGACGCGGCGCATGCCCAGTGCCGGGACCTCGATGTTCACGTTCTGGCCGGCGTCGATGCCGCGAGCCTCCTGCTCCGGCACCTCGGCCATCACCCGCACCACGGCAAGATCGGCGACCACAAACAGCGGGTCGGAAGGCTGCACCACCTGACCGAGCGCGACATTGCGCTCGACCACCGTGCCGGCCTGGGTGGAGACCACCGGCTTGACCGAGCTGATCGAGCCGGTGCGCTCGAGGCCCTCGAGGGTGCCATCGCGCAGACCGAGCAGACGCAACTGGTCGGCGGCACCGCGTTTCTCGGCCTCCGCCACTTCAAGCTCATTCTCGCGGCGCTGCAATTCGGCGCTGCCGATGACGTCGGCGGCGTACAGCGCCTTGGCCCGCTCGACGCTGCGACGCATCAGGTGCACGTAGGAATTGGACTTGATGTAAGCAAGTTGCGCCTCGCCGAGGTCGGCACTGGTGAGGGTGGCAAGCAGCGCGCCTTGACCGACGTTTTGGCCGAGCACCACCTTGATGTCGCTGATGCGCCCGGGAACCGTGGTACTGATGCGCGAGATGCGCCGCTCGTCAAAATCGACGCGTCCGGCGACCCGAAAGATCGGGCTGACCGGCATGGCGTGCATCTCTTCCACCTTGAGGCTGGCCACCAGACTGGCACCGGCCTCGACCAGCATCGGGTCGGTCTTGGCGATGGGGGCCGGCGGCTCTTGCGGCTTGCTGCAGGCGGCAAGCGCGCCAGCCAGCGACAGGCAGAGGAGGACACGGTGGGTGGCGGACATGCGGGCGCGTGGCATCTTGGCGCGTTCCTGGGCGGTGGGTGGGAGGAGGTTCGGGGAGACGCCGGTCGGCAAGCGCGGACCGGCGGCGCTCATTGCGCCTCGACCGCTTGCAGGCGGTCGATCTCGATGCGCGCGACTTCGAGGTCGTAGCGGGCGGCGATAAGGTCGTTGCGGGCGGCGCGGAACACGCGGCGGGCGTCCAGCACCTCGAGGATGCCGCGCTCGCCAAACCGGTAGGCGGCTTCGGCGACCTTCACGGCGGCCTCGGCCTCGCGCAGAATGGCCCCCTCGAGAATGGAGATCTGGTTGCGCGAGATGTCGTACTGGCCATAGGCCGACTCAAGCGCTTGCGACAGGGTGAACTGGGTGTGCTCGACCTGGTTGCGCACGCGCAGGCCCTGCGCGGTGTTCTCGGCGATGGGGCCGGCGCGGCGGTCCCAGATCGGGATGGTCAGCAGCACGCCGACGCGGTTGTTCTCGAGGTCGGGGTCGCGCTCCTGCACCGCGCGGATCGACAGCTCGGGCATGCGCCGCGCCTTCTCCAGCTCCACTTGGCGGTCGAAGCGCGACTGCTCGGCGCGCAGGACCGCGAGCTCGGGGTTGCTGCCGAGGACGCGCTCGCGCAGCAGTTCGAGCGATGGCAGGGCACGCGGCTCGCTCCATGCACCGCGCACCTGAAAGTCGGCCGGCAGCCGCTCGGCCACCAGCGCGCGGATGCTCACCCGCGACTGGTTGACGCGCAACTCGGCGCTGCGCGCGACGTTGCGGGCCGTCAGGCGCTCGGCTTCGGCGCGGATGAGGTCATAGCGTGGCGCTTCGCCGACGTCGACCCGCACCTTGACCCGCTCGTAAATGGATTCGGCGAGGGTGAGGTCGTCGCGCGCCGCGGCCAACTCCTCCTGGCGGCGCATCAGCTCGTAGAACGCCACCTGCAGCCGCGCCAGCAGGGCGACGCGGGTCTGCCGCAGGCCGGCCTCGGCACCGCCAGCCACCGCCTCGGCGGCACCGATGCGTGCGCTGCGCACCCACGGGTTGTCGATGCGCTGCGAGATGGCGACCGCATGCGCGTGGCCGGATGCCGCACCAGCGCGCGGCGTGGCGCTGCCAGTGGTCAGTTCGGTCTCGGGGTTGGGATATGCGGAGGCGGAGACGATGCCAGCGCGGGCGGCATCCACGCCATCGCGCGCGGCAGCCAGCGAGAGGTTGGCATCGACCGACAGCTGGCGCAACGCGGCAAAGTCATAAACCGGGGCTTCGGCGGCTGCCGTGCCGGCCATTGGCAAGGCAAGCAGCAGCAAGCAGGCGCGCATGAGAGGGCGAAGCATCCAGATCCTTGATGGTTGCAAGTCCGAGCATTTTGGTCGGGTATATCCGGAAAGGTTCCCGGGAAGTTCTCCCGACCTGCGCGCGACCTGAGCCGCACCAGGGCCGCGACCGGCGGCGCCGCCGCCCGGCGCTCAGCCGGCCCGGCTGCGCAGCGGTCGCTGCCGACGCGTCTCGAAATAGCGCAACGCGACGTAAGTGGCGTAGCCAATCACCCCCGAGCCGAGTACGAACGCGCCGTAGGAAACCGGCCAGGGAATGCCTTCGGTCATCATCGAATATTCCGACATGCCGCCGATGCCGGCCAGCATGTTGAGCGGCATGAACACCACGCTGAACACGGTGAGCTGGCTCACCCGCTTGTTCTGGTTGATGTTGATGAAGCCGATGGTGGCGTCCATCAGGAAGTTGATCTTGTCGAACAGGAACGCCGTGTGGCTGTTGAGCGACTCGATGTTGCGCACAATCTGGTTGCAGGACTGCACCTGGTCGGTCTTGAGCAGACGCGCGCGCATCAGGAAGTTGAGCGCGCGCTGGGTGTCGAGGATGTTGCCGCGGATGCGGCCGTTCTGGTCCTCCTCCTCGGCGATGCTGGCAAGGATGCTGGCCGCCTGCGCGTCGGTGACGGTCTCGTTGAGCACCAGCCGGCCGACCTCGCCGAGCGTGGTGTAGATGTCCTCCAGCGAATCGGCGGAATACTCCACGTCGGCGCCGTAGAGGTCGAGCAGCACGTCGATGCTGTCGCTGACATAGCCCGGCTGGGTCAGCGCACGGCGCCGCTGCAGGCGGAACACCGGCAGCTCCTCGTCGCGCACCGAGAACAGGATGCCGCCATGGAGGATGAAGGACACCGGCACGCTGCGCGAATCGCCCGCCCGCTCGCGCAGAAAATTGGAGTGCAGGTGGATGTCGTCGCTGTCGCCGATGTAGAAACGCGAACTGAGCTCCAGATCGGTGGCCTCGAGCGGATCCGGCAGCTCGACCTGGAAATGCGAGCCGATGAAGGCGCGCTCGGTGGCGCTGGTGTTGATGAGGTCGACCCAGACCGGCTTGACGCCTTCGAGGTCCTTGCGGCCGCTCACCGGCACCTGCCGCAGCCGGCCGCCGTCCACCAGTTCGAAGACATTGACCTTGGCACCCTCGAACAGCGGCTCGCGCCCGGCCGCCAAGGCCTCGCGGCGAGCGTCGGAGAGCTCCCAGAGGATGTCGTTCTCGCGCTCACGCGGAATGGCGCGCCACAGCGCCTGCGCCGCCTCGAGCGGCAACTCGTCGAGCACCTCGCCCAGCTCCGCCGGCGAATGGCGCTCGACCATGCGCGCCAGCTCGACGTGGTGCTGCCTCGCCAGCAAGGTCTCCACCACCTCGCGGCGACTCATCTGCTGGTTGTGCACGACGCCGTCCTGCCGCTTGTGCTTCTCGAGGATGTCCATGAATTGCCCGGTGGTCGACATGACTGCTCCGCCGCGAGACCGCCGAACCCCTGCCGGCGCGTCGCGAGTGTAAAACATGCGTGCCATGGCCGGTGTTGCCGGTGGCTTTTCGCGGTAAAGTTCTGTTCAGGACATGTCCTGACAGCGAGGCGCACCATGTCACCCGAGACACACCACGGTTCGGCCCCCGCCGCAGTGCCACCCAATATCGCCGAGGATGCCTTTCTCTTTCGCGGCGAACTGCAGTGTCGGGACATCATCTCGGCATACAGTGGGCCGGTCACCGACGACCTGCTCTCCGGCTTTGGCAACGCCATGCGCGCCAAACTGGAACTCGACGAGACCGACCGCCGGGTCGCCCGCAGCATGTTCTCGGTGCTGGTCGAGCAGGTGCAGAACATCATCCGCTATTCGTCCGAGGTCCAGTTCGCCGGCAACGATGATGCGCCGGCCGCGCCGGAGAGCCGGCTGCCGCACGAGTTGCGCTTCGGCCTGGTGCTGGTCGGCAAGCGCGGCGACGGCACCCACTTTGTCAGCTGCTCCAACCTGGTCGACGACGGCCAGGTCGGACAACTCGACGGGGCCATCGGCAAACTGCGCGGGCTCGACCGCAAAACACTCGGCAGCATGATGAAGGACGCGCTGCGCCGGGAACCGCCGGAAGGCTCGCGCGGTGCCTCGGTCGGCTGGATCACGGTGGTGCGCGAGGCGACCGGTGGTTTCGACTACGGCTTCTACCCGATCAGCGGCACCGGCAAGACCTACTTCACCTTTCGCGCCTATTTTGATTGAGTCGCTTATTTTGATTGAAGATCCTGCCTGAGGACGCCGGCCGGCGCGCCGGTCGGCATGGCTGCCACGCTGGCCGCTTGGCGGCTGCGCTGGCGACCGGCCTCACCCCGACCCGGCCTGCCCCGACGCGGCCCACCCCGACCCTAGCGCGCGCCTGACCCCGGCCCCGACAACCTTTCTCCACCACTTCTGATTCGGCAGACCACCGTGAGCAGCCTCAAGATCCCCGGCAGCACCCGCACCCCCGAGATCGATTTCAATTTCGAGACCGGCGAATTCTCCATGGCCGGCGAGTCCTACCCGGAGGACGTGCGCGCCTTTTACGACGAACCGGTGCGCCAGTTCGTCGGCTGGCTCGGCAGCAGTGACACGCCGGTCAACTTCGACTTCCGGCTGGTCTACTTCAACAGCTCCAGCGCCCGCGTCCTGGTGGGGCTGATCGACCAGATCGAAGACGCCGCGCGCGACGGCCGCGCATGCCGCATCCGCTGGCACCACGCCGCCGACGACGAAAACATCCGCGAACTCGGCGAGGAGTTCGGCAGCGACCTCAGCGCCACCCGCTTCGAACTGGTCGTGCTCGAGTGAGCGCCGGCACGCCCAGCCGGGCCGCCGCCCGCGCTCAGGCCGGGCGCCGATAGCCTCCGCTCACCCCACCGGGCGATAGCACTAGCTGCCAAAGCTGGTTGTGCCGCGCGCGGAAACTGCCGGCGCTGGACAGCAGGTAATAGCGCCACATGCGCCGGAATCGCTCGCCGTAGCGGCCAGCGAACGCCGGCCAAGCGTCCTCGAAGCGGCGGTGCCAGGCCATCAGCGTGCGGTCGTAGTCGGCGCCAAAGTTGTGCGCATCCTCGATCACGAACAGCCCCTCGCAGGCGTCGGCGATCTCGCCGATGGCCGGCAGTTCGCCATTCGGAAAGATGTACTTCTCGATCCACGGATCGGTGGCGCGGCCACGGTGGTTCTTGCCGATGGTGTGCAGCAGAAACAGGCCGCCGGGCTCGAGCAGGGCGTGCGCCGTCTCGAAAAAGCGCCGGTAATTGGCGTGGCCGACGTGTTCGAACATGCCGACCGAGACGACGCGGTCGAAGCGCCCGTCGAGTTCGCTCTCAAGACAGCGCCAGTCGCCGAGCAGGACGCGGGCGCCGCTGTCACCGATGTGGGCCTCGGCCCATTCGGCCTGCTGGCGCGAGTTGGTGAGCCCGGTGCCATGCACGCCGTATTGACGCGCGGCATGGCGCATCAGCCCGCCCCAGCCGCAGCCGATGTCGAGCAGACGCATGCCCGGCTGCAGGCCCAGCTTGCGGCAGACCAGGTCGAGCTTGGCGACCTGCGCGGCGGCGAGGTCGCCGTCGTCGGCGCAGGCCTTGTCGCCCCACCATGCGCAGCTGTAGACCATCTCCGGGTCGAGCATGGCGGCAAAAAAATCGTTGCCGAGGTCGTAGTGCTCGCGCGCCACGGTCCAGGCGCGGGCGAGCGACTGCCGGTTGAGCAGGCGCGACTCGATGGCCAGCAGCAGGGTCTCCGGGCTGCTTACCTGCTCCTCGAGGTGCGCGCGCAGTAGCCGCTCGACCAACTGGTCTACGGCGGCGCAGTCCCACCAGCCGTCCATGTAGCTTTCGCCCAAACCGAGGCTGCCGTGCGCCAGCACGCGGCGCGCAGTCTCGGCGTCGTGGACCTGCATGTCCCACGGCCGCTGGCCGCCGATCTCGACATCGGCCTTGGCCAGCAATTTGCGAAACCTTTCCAACCGCGGTTCGGCGGGCAGGGCCACCGGGCCCTGCGGCCTGACACGTATGTCCATCTGAGCCTCCTCAACGAGGGGCTCGCAGCCCCAGGGAGGCACAATCTAGTGACGCGTGGTGGCGGCCCGCCTTGACCGCGGGCAAGCTCAGTCGATGCCGACTGCCAGCGCACGCGCCAGCGCAACCAATGCGACGAAGCGCGCCAGACGGGCGTTGTCGGCGTTGGTCTCGGCGGTGAACACGGCGCGCTCGGCGTCAAGCACCGTGGTGTAGTCCTCGGCGCCCTCCCGGTAGCGCAGTTCGGCCAGACGCAGGGCAGTGGCGGCGGCTTCGGCGGCCTCGCGGTGCTCGCGCTCCTGATTGCTGGCGGCGTCGAAGCCGACCAGCGCATCTGCCACCTCCTTCTGCGCCAGCAGGGCCACCTGCAACCAGCGCACCAGCCGTTCCTGCTGCTGCGCCGCCGAGAATTCGGCCTGACCGCGCAGGCGCCCGCCGTCGAACACCGTCTGCGCGAGGTTGGCGGCAAGCGTGGTCAGCGTGCTCGAGCTCTGCAGCAGGTCGCCGCTGGCCGCCGACTGCAGCGCGGCGCGCAGGCTCAGGTCGAGCCGCGGCAGAATGGCGGCGCGCGCCGCCG
>VEQZ01000016.1 GCA_018882975.1 Rhodocyclaceae bacterium
TGTTCCGGCTCCCCTGCTTGGCGCCGCGCGCGGCGGCGACGCCACAGCCAAGCCGCCCCGGCAAGGACCAGCGTGGCCGCTGCGCCGCCAACAAGCCACGGCAGTGCCGGATGATCCAAAGCGCCCGCGAGCGCGGCGGTCAGCGGCGCGGGCTCGGGGGTCACGGCGGCGGGCGCGGCGGAGTCGGGCCCGGTAGAGTCTGACGCGGTAGAGTCGGGTCCGCCGGATGCGGTGCCGCCGGTCGGCGCAGCCGCCTCGTCAGCGGGCACCGCCGCCGGGTTGGCCGGTGGGCCCTCGCCCGCGGGTGGCGGGGGTTTGCCGGCGTCGGCCCCACCTGCTGGCGCGGCCTCGGCCGGCTTGGCTGGCGGCGCGGGCGCCGGGGCTGGCGCCGCCGGGGGCTTGGGGGCCGCAGCCGGCTTGCCCGCTTCGGCCACCGGCGCGACACCCTTGAGCGCGAGCAACTTCTCCAGCTTCTCCACCTGCCCCTGCAGGTCGCTGATGCGCCCGTTGGCCTCGACCAACGCGCGCTGCTGCGCCGCCGAATTCTCCTCGAGCCGCTGCGCGCGCCTTTCCAAGGCAGCCGTCGGCAGACGCGTGCCGGCCGACGAGATGCTCAGATTGCGCTGCACCTCGGGCGCACCGCGCTCGGCCAACTGGGCGCGCCGTGCCGGGCGCGCTGCGGTCGTCTGCGCCTCGGGCGCAGCCGGACTCGCGACCGTGGCATCTGCGTCGCCAGGTCGATCTGCGGGGAGCTCGGTCGGCGCGTCGGCCTGTTTCGGCTGCAAGACCTCGGGGTCGTACAGCACCACATCGTACTGGCGCAGGCTGCGACCCTGTGGCGACGAGGCCACCAGCAACAGGGAGAAGCGCCGCTCGGGTGGCGGATCCGCGGTCCACAAGCGGACCTTCGTCTCGCCCTCCTCATCGGCAATGGCCAAGTCGACGCCATCGACCCACGCCGGCCGCTCGATCTCGAGCCAACCGTACTCGGGTGGACTGCCGATACCGATCTGCAGCGCATCGATCGATTCATCGGCGCCCGGGACCAGCGCAAGTGAGGCCTCGAAGGGCTGTCCGGCCGCGGTGCGCACCATGATCGGGCCGAGGTCGGCGGCACGCGCCGCCACGCTGCCCGCCAGACACAGGGCCAAGGCAGCAGCCGACAATACAAGCGGGCGGAAGCGGGACACGGCGGGCGGAACGGGCATGGCCAGAGACTACACCGGGTGCGCCACGACGTCCAAAAGACGGGCGTCGAAAACGCGGATGTCCAAACCGCGTGGACCGGTGCGTCTCAGTGGCCGAGCAGGATACGCAGCATGCGCCGCAGCGGCTCGGCGGCACCCCACAGCAACTGGTCGCCGACAGTGAAGGCGCCCAGATACTCGGGGCCCATGTTGAGCTTGCGCAGGCGGCCCACCGGCACGCTGAGGGTACCGGTAACGGCCGTCGGCGTGAGTTCACGAAGGCTGATCTCGCGGTCGTTCGGCACCACCTTGACCCAATCGTTGTGGGCGGCGAGCAGCTGGTAGACCTCCGGCAGCGACACGTCCTTCTTCAACTTGATGGTCAGCGCCTGCGAGTGGCAGCGCATGGCGCCGATGCGCACGCAGATGCCATCGACCGGGATCGGATCAGCGCTGCGGCCGAGGATCTTGTTGGTCTCGGCCTGGCCCTTCCACTCCTCCTTGCTCTGGCCGCTCTCCAGTTGCTTGTCGATCCAAGGGATGAGGCTGCCCGCCAGCGGCACACCGAACTGGTCGGTGGGGAAGGCCCTGGATCGCATGACGTCGGCCACCGCCCGGTCGATGTCGAGGATGGCCGAAGCCGGGTCAGCCAGTTGGTCGGCCACCGCGGCGTGCACGGCACCCATTTGGGCGATCAGCTCGCGCATGTTCTGCGCACCGGCGCCGCTGGCGGCCTGGTAGGTCATGGCGCTCATCCACTCGACCAGGCCGGCCTCGTAGAGCCCGCCCAGCGCCATCAACATCAGGCTCACCGTGCAGTTGCCGCCGACGTAGTTCTTCACGCCGTCGTTGAGCGCACGGTCGATCACCGCGCGGTTGACCGGGTCGAGGATGATCACCGCGTCGTCGGCCATGCGCAGCGCACTGGCCGCATCGATCCAGTAGCCGGTCCAGCCGGCGGCGCGCAGTCTGGGGTAGACGTCGTTGGTGTAGTCACCGCCCTGACAGGTGATGACGATGTCCATCTCCGCCAGCGCGGCGATGTCGTCAGCGGCCTGCAGCCGGCGGCTGCCCTGCCCCACGTCCGGGCCATCGCCACCGGCGTTGGAGGTGGTGAAGAAGGTCGTCTCGACGAGCGCGAAATCGTTCTCGGCGCGCATCCGGTCCATCAGCACCGAACCGACCATGCCGCGCCAACCCACCATGCCAAGCTTCTTCATCACCTGCTCCCTACCGGCGCGCCAATGGCGCGCGCTTGCCATACCGACGTCCGGCGCACCGTGCACCAGTCTTGAAAACCGCCGCGCTCAGCCGGCCTGCAACGCGGCAATCACCGCGTCGCCCATCTCGCGGGTGCCGACGCGCTTCGTGCCGGGTTCAAAGATGTCGCCGGTGCGGTAGCCCTGCGCCAGCACCGCCTTCACCGCATTTTCGACGCGCAGCGCCGCCGCCTCGTTGTTGCCGCTGTAGCGCAGCAGCATGGCCGCCGAGAGGATGGTGGCCAGCGGGTTGGCCACGCCCTTGCCGGCGATGTCCGGCGCGCTGCCGTGGCTCGGCTCGTACAAACCCTTGTTGTTGGCGTCGAGCGAGGCCGAGGGCAGCATGCCGATCGAGCCGGTCAGCATCGAGGCCTCGTCCGAAAGGATGTCGCCGAACATATTGCCGGTCACCACAACGTCGAACTGCTTCGGCGCGCGCACCAGCTGCATGGCAGCGTTGTCGACCAGCATGTGGGAGAGTTCGACGTCCGGGTAGTTAGGCGCCATGGCGCTGATGGTGTCGCGCCACAATTGGGTGCACTCGAGCACGTTCATCTTGTCGACCGAGCAGAGCTTCTTGCCACGCTTGCGCGCCGCCTCGAAGGCCACTTTGCCGATCCGGCGGATCTCTTCCTCGGCATAGATCATGGTGTTCCAGCCCACCTTCTGACGGCCCCATGGCGTGTCGCGCGCCTCGATGCCGCGTGGCTGGCCGAAGTAGATGTCGCCGGTCAGTTCGCGCACGATGAGGATGTCGAGGCCCGACACCACCTCCGGCTTGAGCGAGGACGCGTTGGCCAGTTCCGGGTAGAGGATGGCCGGACGCAGGTTGGCGAACACGCCCAGTTCCGAGCGGATACCGAGCAGGCCGCGCTCGGGGCGTTGCTCGCGCGGCAGCGTGTCCCACTGCGGGCCTCCCACGGCGCCGAGCAGAATCGCGTCGGCCTCGCGCGCCAGGCGGCTGGTGGCCTCCGGGTAGGGCTTGCCGGTGGCGTCCACCGCGCAGCCGCCGAGCAAGGCCTCCTCGAACTCCATCTTGACGCCGTCGGCGCGCAGCACCTCCAGCACGCGCACCGCCTCAGCGGTGATCTCGGGGCCAATGCCGTCACCCGGCAGAACCAGAACTTTCATGGCGTGGGGGCCTTTGTCTTGAACAGTGTTGTTTCGTGGTCAGGGGTCAAGTGAGCAGTGCCTGCCGTGGATGCCCGGCTCGGCGGGGGCTGGGCAGAAGGACGCTCCAGTGTCGTGCCGACGCGCCGTCCCGTCAGCCGAACAACCACGGCTGGGTGGCGCGCCGCCGCTCCTCGTACTCGCGGATGTGGTCGGCGTGGCGCAGCGTCAGCCCGATGTCGTCCAGCCCCTTGAGCAGGCACTCTTTGCGGAACGGGTCGACGTCAAAGCGCAGCGTCTGGCCATCGGGGGTGGCGACGGTCTGCGCGTCGAGGTCGATGCGCAGTCTGAAACCGGGCGCGGCTTCGACCTGTTTGAACAGGCGATCGACCTCGGCCGCCGGCAGCACGATGGGCAGCAGGCCGTTCTTGAAGCAGTTGTTGAAGAAAATGTCGGCGAAGCTCGGCCCGATCAGCGCGCGAAAACCGTAGTCCTCGATGGCCCACGGCGCGTGCTCACGCGACGATCCACAACCGAAGTTCTCGCGCGTCAGTAGCACCTGCGCGCCCTTGTAGCGCGGCTGGTTGAGCACGAAATTCGGGTTGAGCGGCCGGCCGCTGTTGTCCATGCCGGGCTGGCCCACATCCATGTAGCGCCACTCGTCGAACAGGTTGGGGCCAAAGCCCGAGCGCAGGATCGACTTGAGGAACTGCTTGGGGATGATGGCGTCGGTGTCGACATTGGGGCGGTCGAGCGGCGCGACCAGGCCGTCCAGCACGGTGAAGGCCTTCATCACTTGGCCGCCTTTTCGATCGCCTCGCCACCCTTTTTCAAGTCCTGGCCGATGCCGCGGACGGTGTTGCAGGCGGCGAGCGGGGCCAGCGCGAGAAGCGCTGCGGCGATCAGGATCAGTGGGCGCATGGCATGAGCTCCTTGGGTCAGAGCACGTCGCGGACGTCGGCGAAGCGACCGGCCACCGCGGCGGCAGCGGCCATCGCCGGGCTCACCAAGTGGGTGCGGCCACCCGGGCCCTGACGGCCTTCGAAGTTGCGGTTGCTGGTCGAGGCGCAGCGCTCGCCCGGCTCGAGGCGGTCGGCGTTCATGGCCAGACACATCGAGCAACCGGGGCCGCGCCATTCAAAACCGGCGGCGACAAAGATCTTGTCGAGGCCTTCTTCCTCGGCCTGACGCTTGACCAGACCGGAGCCGGGGACGGCGAGTGCCAGTTTGACATTGGCTGCGATGCTGCGGCCCCTAAGCACGGCAGCAGCAGCACGCAGGTCCTCGATGCGGCTGTTGGTGCAGGAACCGATGAAGACCTTGTCGATGCGGATGTCCTTGATCGGCGTGCGCGGCGTCAGGCCCATGTAGGCCAGGGCTTTCTCCATGCCGTTGCGCTTGACCGGGTCCTTCTCGGCGGCCGGGTCGGGCACCGCGCCATTCACGTCGATCACCATCTCCGGCGAGGTGCCCCACGTCACCTGCGGCGCGATGCGGCGCGCGTCGAGTTCGACCACCCGATCAAAGTGCGCGCCAGCGTCGCTGTGCAGCGTGCGCCAGTGCGCCACCGCACGGTCCCAGTCGGGGCCCTTGGGCGCGAACGTCCGGCCACGCACATACTCGATGGTGACGTCGTCGACGGCGACCATGCCGGCGCGCGCGCCCGCCTCGATCGCCATATTGCACAGCGTCATGCGGCCTTCCATGCTCAGGCCGCGGATGGCCGAGCCGGCGAACTCGATGGCATGCCCATTGCCACCGGCAGTGCCAATGTGGCCGATGATGGCGAGCGCGACGTCCTTGGCGGTGACGCCCTTGCCCAGCGGGCCTTCGACGCGCACCAGCATGGCCTTCATCTTCTTCTGCAGTAGGCACTGCGTGGCTAGCACATGCTCCACCTCCGAGGTGCCGATGCCGTGCGCGAGACAGCCGAACGCGCCATGCGTGGAGGTGTGCGAGTCGCCGCAGACCACCGTCATGCCCGGCAGCGTGGCGCCATTCTCCGGGCCGATGACGTGAACGATGCCCTGCCGCGCGTCCTTGAAGGGGAAGTAGGCCTTGGCGCCGACGGCGCGGATGTTGGCGTCGAGCGTCTCGACCTGCTGGCGCGAGACCGGGTCCTCGATGCCGCGGTCCCAGTGGTCGGTCGGCGTGTTGTGGTCGGCGGTGGCGACGATGCTGGAGACGCGCCACGGCTGACGGCCGGCCAGACGCAGTCCCTCGAAGGCCTGCGGGCTGGTCACCTCGTGCACCAGGTGGCGGTCGATGTAGAGCAGCGCGGTGCCGTCGTCCTCGACGCGCACCACGTGGTCGTCCCACAGTTTGTCGTAGAGGGTCTTGGCGGGCATGGCGGTCACGGCGGGCAGCGTTGCAAAGCCCTACATTTTGCCACAGGGCGGCTCGCTAGCTCGAAGATGTGGTGGGCGGCCCACTACCTCCGGTGGTAACTCTCCTCGCTCCCGCTCGCTGCGCTCGAAGGTCGCGTCGGAGAGACCACCGGACGGGGGCCGCCCTCGAGTACTGTCAGCGCCGCGCCGTCGACAGCGCGAGAATCAGCCCGCCGAGGGCAGTCGCCCCAGCGCTCATCAGAAAAGCGCCCTCGCCGCCCGCAGCCTCGTAGAGCCAGCCGCCGAGCAAGCCGCCGAGCGTGCCGCCCACGCCAAAGCTGAGCGAGGTGTAGAGCGCCTGCCCCTTGGCCTGGTGCGGGCCGCTGAAATGCTCGTGCACCGCCGCCACCGCACTGGCATGGAAGGCGGCGAAGGTCGCCGCATGCAGGGTCTGCGCGGCGAGCAGCAGCGGCAGCGAGTCGACTGCCAGCGCGATGACTGCAAACCGCAAGGTGCCGAGCCAGAATGTCGCCTGAAGGATGCGCAGGTAGCCCCAGCGCGCCACCAGTCGCGGCATCAGTACGAAGATGCCGATCTCGAAAATCACCCCCACCGCCCACAGGCCGCCGATGGCGCCTTTGCCGTAGCCGTGCTCCTCCAGATAGACCGAGAACAGCGTGTAGTAGGGTCCGTGCGCTACCGACATCAGCGCGCAAGCGCCGAGCAGCGCCCACACGGCGGGCCGGCGAAGGAGGTCGCGCAACGGCGTCGGGTCGACATGCGCGTGGCGCGGCGCCTCGGGCAGCCGCCAGGCAAACGTGGCGATGCCGGCCAGCAGCGCCAGCACCAACCAGGGCAGTGCATCGATTGGCGCGTGCTCGAGCCACCAGCCGCACCCCAGCACGGTGAGCACGAAGCCGACTGAGCCCCACAGGCGGATGCGGCCGTAGCGCGCCGTCTCGCGGCCCAGATGCCCGAGCGTCATGCTTTCGACCAGCGGCAGCGAGGCGCTCCAAAAGAAGGCAATGAGCAACATGGTGGCGAACATGCCGGCAAAGTCGCGCACCCAGAAAACCGGCACGAACACCAGCATGCCGGCCAGCGCCGCCGCCCGCACCACCACCGCTTGGCGGCCGAGGTGGTCGGCCAGCCAACCCCAGGCGCCCGGGGCGAACACCCGCGTCACCTGCAGCAGCGACATCAGCACGGCGATCTCGAAGGCGCCGAATGCCAAGTGCTTGAGGTAGAGCGACCAGTACGGCGAGAAGACGCCGACGAAGGCGAAATAGAAGAAGTAGTAGGCGGCGAAGCGCCCCGCCGCGGCGGTCACTCGCTGACAGCGTCGCCGGAAGGGATGCGACCGGGGATGGGCGGCGTCAACGTGGCCACATCGCCGCACTGCGCACGGTGCATCAGCGCATGGTCGATCAGCACCAAGGCCAGCATGGCCTCGGCGATGGGCGTGGCGCGGATGCCGACACACGGGTCATGGCGGCCGGTGGTCTGCATTTCAACCGGATCGCCCCGGGTGTCGACCGAACGGCGCAACTGCGGGATGCTTGAGGTCGGCTTGATCGCCATGCTCACACGGATGTCCTGACCGGTGCTGATGCCGCCGAGCACGCCACCGGCGTGGTTGCTGGCAAAACCCTTTGGAGTCAGCTCGTCGCCGTGCAGCGAGCCGCGCTGCGCCACCACATCGAAACCGTCGCCAATAGCCACTGCCTTGACCGCGTTGATGCCCATCATGGCGTGGGCGATGTCGGCGTCAAGCCGGTCGAACACCGGCTGGCCCCAGCCGACTGGCACGCCGCGCGCCACCAACTCGATGCGCGCGCCGACCGAATCGCGCTCGGCGCGCACCGCGTCCATCAGCGCCTCGAGTTTTGGCACGCTCGCCGCATCCGGCGCAAAGAACGCATTGCGGTCGATCTCGGCGCGGTCGGTGTATGGCACGGCAATATCGCCCAGTTGGCTCATCCAGCCGTGAATGTCGATGCCGAAACGCGCAGCCAGCCATTGTTTGGCGATGGCGCCGGCAGCCACGCGCACGGCAGTCTCGCGCGCCGACGAGCGCCCGCCGCCGCGATAGTCGCGGATGCCATATTTGTGCCAGTAGGTGTAATCGGCGTGACCGGGGCGGAAAGTCTGTGCGATCTTGCCGTAGTCGCCGCTGCGCTGGTCCGTATTGCGGATCAGCAGGGCGATCGGCGTGCCGGTGGTGCGCCCCTCGAACACGCCGGATAGCACCTCGACCGCGTCGTCCTCCCTGCGCTGCGTGACGTGGCGCGAGGTGCCGGGCTTGCGCCGGTCGAGGTCGCGCTGCACGGCGGCGAGGTCGAGTGGCAGACCGGGCGGGCAGCCATCGACCACGCAGCCGATACCCGGCCCGTGCGATTCGCCGAACGAGGTGACCCGGAAAAGGGTGCCAAAGGTGTTTCCAGACACGCGAAAATCCAAGATGAGACGGAGCGTGATGTTATCACTACGCGACCGGGCCTTCCCGACGCGCTGTGGGCAGGCATTTTGACCACGGCCGGGGTGGCGCCACGGCAAAATCCACTGTCGGCGTAATCACTGTGCAAATACTCGAATCAACAGCTTGCGCGCCGCGCACCGTAGACGTTGCGCGGCGTCATCGAAAACGCAAATTGACCTCAACAAGAAA
Source organism: Rhodocyclaceae bacterium (assembly GCA_018882975.1). Taxonomy (GTDB): domain Bacteria; phylum Pseudomonadota; class Gammaproteobacteria; order Burkholderiales; family UBA3065; genus UBA3065. The sequence continues at coordinate 8,552 of VEQZ01000016.1, forward strand.
AAAATAAACGGGGGTCTGGATTATGTCGGCGCGACGTTATATATTTCGGTCGCGGGCTGACCCGGTCTGCCCCCGACTCGCGAAATAATTGGCGGATTCTGGCCGCGCCGGTCCACCCGGTGTTGCCCCAAGTCAATTTGCCCCAACCCGATCCAACCTGATGATCAAACCTGATGGAGAACACACTATGGACCTGAGCCGCCTCTCCGTGGCTGAACTCAACGAAATGCAGGCGGAAATTGCCCGCGAGATCACACGCCGCCGCAAGTCCGAAGCCGATTCGCTGGTCAGCGAATTTCGCAAGCGTGCTGCTGAAATCGGCCTTTCGGTGGAGGATCTGGTGACTGGAAAAACTTCCCAGAAGCGCGGCAAAGTTGCGATCAAATACCGTCACCCGCAAGACGCCAACCTCACCTGGACAGGCCGCGGCAAGCGGCCGCGCTGGGTCGAGGCTTGGATCGGTGGTGGCGGCAGCCTGGAACAGATCACCATCTGAGTCGCGCTCGCGCTCATCCGCAACCCGGCCGCGGCCGGGTTTTTTTGTGTACTCCTTTTTGCGTGGCCCATCGAATCACGGGCCGCAGGCTCGCCCCATGGGCCCCGTAGGCTGCCGACTCCTCGAGCGAGGAGACCGCTGCGCGACCTGCCTGAGCGACAACCCGACGGCATGAAGCCCGCAAGGCCAAAACGGTCATGGCAAGCCATCGGTCATCTGGACGATGCGCACTAACTGCGAAATCATTTATCTTTAGTCTATCCTGATGCTTTGACCTCGGGATGACGATGTCGCGCCCCGCGCCAAGCGGCTGCGAGCCCAGTGCTTGCCCCGCGTCTGACGCGGCTACACGTTGAGCCACTTACAGAGTTCTTTCATGATGCTGATGCAAAGGAAAATTCGCCCGGATTGCCCCTCTCCTGATCTCAACCTCCACGAAGCAATCGCGACGATCTACCGGTCGACGGGCGATGCTTCGGCTTGGCGCGAAGTGGCCAGTCTGCTGGCACGCGTGTTCGACGCCGATGCCGTGGTCTTGTGCCACACCGAAGGTGACGCCGTCCGCTTGCTTGGCGAGGGGCTTTACAACCTCTCGCCGGAAGACGCCGCAAAGTTGCCGGTGCGTTACTCGCGCGCGGCACTACCGCCCGCCGCACACCACAGCGGTGCCGGCATGGTGCGCACCGTGGACGATGCCGGTTTTGCCCGTGACATCGATCGCCTGCCAGGCGGCGCACGCGTGCTCACCGTGGTCATCCCGGAGATTGACCACACCGAGCCGCAGCAGGCCGCACACCTGAGCGTGGCCAATACCGGCGGGCGATTGCCCTTCTCCGCCAATCAGCAGGACCTGCGCGTGCTGCTGTCGCAACACCTGACCGAGGCGGTGCGCATCCAGCGCCGCTTCTCACGGCTGCAACGTAAAGCCAATTTCCACAGCATGGCGATCCTGCACCTCGGCGAGGCCTGGCTGGTGGTAGATCGTGAACTTGAACTGGTCGACTGCAACCCGCTGGCGCGAGGCTTCCTGATGCGATCCGAACTCATGCGGCTGCGGGACGGCCACGTGGTATTTCCGGACGCGGACACCTTGCAGCGGGTGGAAGAGGCCATGGCGCTGGCATGGGCGGCGACCGGTGACCTGGTGCAGATCAACCTCGTCAAACCCGGCGACGGCGCGCAGGTCAGCCTCGAATTCAAGCCGGCCTACCTGAGCGACGACAGCCACGGCGAGGCGCCAGACGGGCTGATGATTCTGGTGCGCGAAGTCGATCGCCAACTCATGCTCAAGATCGAAGCCAAGGCCGAGTCGTGCAAACTGAGCCGCGCGGAGCGGCGAGTGATGGTTCATCTGGTGCGATCAGGACAACCGCCGGCAGCAATCGCAATGGCCATCGGCACCAGCGAAAGGACCATCCGCTGCCAGCTCTCGTCGATCTTCCGCAAGACCGGCGCGCGCAACCAGCAGGAGCTCATCCGCATGACGCTGATGATGTGACGCGCCGGCGGGCCCAGGACGCGGGGGGCACGCTGGGCTGTCCGACCTTGGCGGATTCGAGCCGGCGTCAGCCCGGGCGAGTAGGATCGGCCTCAGCCGATGCGGAATGCAAGGTTGTCGATCAGGCGCGTGGCACCAAGCCGTGCGGCAGCCAGCACCACACATTGGATCGTCGCCGAACCCGGCGGGCGCAGGCTTGCCGCATCGCGCAGCGCCACGTAGTCCACTGCCCAACCGGCGGCCGTCAGTTCGGCTTCAGCAAGCGCAGTGGCGCTGTCCACAGCGGCACCCGCGCACACCGCATCGCGCACCCGGCACAGCACCCCGTAGAGTTGCGGCGCCTGCGCGCGCTCGGCCGGCGAGAGGTAGCGGTTGCGGCTGGAGAGGGCCAAGCCATCGGCATCGCGCGCGGTCGGCTGGCCCTCGATGCGAACCGGCAGTGCCAGTTGCGCCACCATGCGGCGGATCAGCCAAAGTTGCTGGAAGTCCTTCTCGCCGAACACCGCCACCGCCGGCTGCACCATGCCCAGCAGCTTGCAGACCACCGTGAGCACGCCGACGAAATGCCCGGGCCGGTGGGCGCCGCAGAGCTGGTCGGCCTCGGGCGGCGGCTGCACCAGCACCGTCTGCGGCTCGGGGTAGATCACCGACTCATCCGGCGCGAACAGGATGTCGCAGCCAGCGCCAACCAGCGCGGCGGCGTCTTCGGCCAGCGTACGCGGGTAACGGTCAAAATCCTCGCCAACGCCAAACTGCAGGCGGTTGACGAAAACGCTCGCAACCACCGGGCCACCGAGTTGCCGCGCGCGCTCGACCAGCGCGAGGTGGCCGCGGTGCAGATTGCCCATGGTCGGCACCAAGGCCGTCGCGCGGCAGCCCGCGAGTGCGTCACGCAGGTCTTCGAGCGAGTGGACGGTGCGCATCAGCGGTCAGCACTCAGGCCGGCGCGGCGCGAGCCGCCGCCGCTTGGAGGCATTCGCACCGATGCTGTGACCGCACCACCCGCGAGCCGGGCGCCGCGGCCACCGCGCCTCAAGCCGCCGAACGCGCGCGCTGCCGGCGAGTCCGCACCGCTTGCGCCAGTTGCCGCAGCAGCGGCGCGGTATCGTCCCAGCAGATGCAGGCATCGGTGATCGACTGGCCGTATTCGAGCGGCTGACCCACCACCAGATCCTGCCGACCGGCCTTGAGGTGGCTCTCGATCATCACACCCATGATGCGCGTCTCGCCGCCGGCGATCTGCGCAGCCACATCGGCGCCGACCTCGATCTGCTTCTGGTGCTGCTTGCTCGAGTTGGCGTGGGAAAAGTCGATCATCACCTGCGGCCGCTGCTTGGCCGCGGCGAGCTCGGTGCAGGCTGCATCCACGCTGGCGGCGTCGAAGTTGGTCGACTTGCCGCCACGCAGGATGACGTGGCAGTCCGCGTTGCCCGCGGTCTCGAATACCGCCACCTGGCCGGTCTTGGTCACCGAGATGAAGCTGTGCGAAGCCGCCGCGGCCTTCATGGCATCCACCGCGATGCGGATGTTGCCGTCGGTGCCGTTCTTGAAGCCAACCGGGCAGCTCAGGCCCGAAGCGAGCTGGCGGTGCGACTGCGACTCGGTGGTGCGCGCGCCGATTGCGCCCCACGCCACCAGGTCGGCGATGTACTGCGGGCTGATCAGGTCGAGGAACTCGGTGCCGCAGGGCAGGCCGAGTGCATTGATGTCGAGCAGGATCCGCCGTGCCAGACGCAGACCCTCGTTGATGTCATACGTCTCGTTGAGGTGCGGGTCGTTGATCAGGCCCTTCCAGCCCACCGTGGTGCGCGGCTTCTCAAAGTACACGCGCATCACCACCAGCAGTTCGTCGCTGACCTCGGGCAGCAGCGCCTTGAGGCGTTGCGCGTAATCCATCGCGGCGGTCTGGTCGTGAATCGAACAGGGCCCGACCACCACCACCAGGCGGTCATCCTCGCCGGTGAGCACGCGGTGGATGTCCTCGCGCGCCTTGGCGGTCACCTCGAGCGCGGCGTCGCTGGCGGCGAACTCGCGGCAGATCTGCATCGGCGCGAGCAGAACGTCGCTCTGGCGGATACGGGTGTCGTCGGTCTGGTACTTCGTCATCTGGATTCTCGCGGGCATCTACGGATGCCGACGACAGCGGACGCCGCATCGGCAAAGCCCGCGATGCTAGCAGCGAAGCCGCGGGGGCACAAACTTGATGGGTTCCACGGCGCAGGCAACAGGTTGAGTCAAGCGCCGCGACGCGCCAGCGCCCCGACGGGCGCCGGTCCTGTTTCGCCAGGTCTGTTCCGCAGGCACGCTTACTTCTTCGGCGCCTGCAGGGTCAGCACCTCCTCCAGCAAGGGCTTCTCGAAAGCGGCCTCGCCCGCCAAGGCGAGGTCGGGGATGGTGAAGCGCATCTCGGCCACCTTGCCTGGCACCGCATCCGACAGGATGAAGGTATATCGCTTGCCGCGGTAGCGCTTGTAAGCCGCGCGCGCCGGGTCGTTGACCATCGGATCGGTGATGTAGGGCTCGACGCTCACGGCCTTGGCATCGACCGGCTTGCCGTTCCAGGTGAACTTGACCGGCTTGATCTCCGGGCCTTCTGCCAGCGCGGCGCGGATGCGCTTGCGGAAGTAGTTGGGTTGGCCGGTGGTCAGGCGCTGCATCTCGGTAAGGTCGCGCTCAAGAAAATGCAGGATCACCGGGTTGCTCACCGCCTCGTCGAGCGCCGGGTAGTCCTTGCTGTTGAGCCCGGAGAGGAATTTGGCCTTGACCGAACGGCCTTTGCCATTCACGGTCACCGCCTCCTCGACCGTGTCCGAGAAGCCCTTCTCCATATTGCCCTGCTTAGTAAAGGCATACGCAAGCGTGGTCGAGGACTTGACGTTGGCGAGGTGCTCGTCGAGGAATACCAACTGCTCGGCCGGCGTGATCTCCTCCTTGGGCTTGAGCCCGGTGTCGTACTGCGGCTTGACCGAGCGCACCGCGCCCATATCCTTCGGCGGCGCGGCCTTGTCGGCGGCGGCGCCGGCGAGGGCTGCAGTCGGGACGGCCACGCTGCTGGCCAGCGCCAAGGCGACCAGACGGCCGGTTGCGAGTCTCATGCTTCTTTTCCTCCGGTTTGCTACGAATCGTTGCGCTCAGACGCCCGCTGCGGGGGCGCGCGCTACTCAGAATGCCAGGCGCGAGGAGAGTTCCGGCAGGCCGCGGCTTATGCCCTCTGGCAGGGAAAGGGGCGCGTTGGAATTGTGCTAATTTGCGGGTCCTGACGAATCGCTGCAATGCTGAGGGATACCGTGTCCGACGAGCTTCTTGCCGACTGGCGCGACCGCGCCGCCACTTTCGAAAAAGCACTCAAGAGCGCCGTTGTCGGCCAAGACCGGGCCATCCACCTCATCACCCTGGCGGTTTTCGCGCGCGGCCATGTGCTGCTCGAAGGCGACGTCGGCGTCGGCAAGACCACGCTGCTGCGCGCCGTGGCGCGCGCCATCGGCGGTGCCTACGAACGGATCGAGGGCACCGTCGACCTGATGCCGACCGACCTCGTCTACTACACCTACATTGGTGAGGACGGTCGCCCGCGGGTGGATGCCGGCCCCATCCTCAAACACGGCGCCCACCTCGCGACCTTCTTCTTCAACGAGATCAACCGCGCCCGGCCGCAGGTGCACTCGCTGCTGCTGCGCATCATGGCCGAGCGCAGCGTCAACGCCTTCAACCGCGAGTACCAGTTCCCGCATCTGCAGGTGTTCGCCGACCGCAACCGCATCGAGAAGGAAGAGACCTTCGAGATCTCTTCGGCGGCGCGCGACCGCTTCCTGATGGAGATTCAGATCGAGACGCCGTCGGACACCGCGATCCAGGCCGACCTGATGTTCAACACGCGCTTCCACGACGGCGACGCGCTCATCTCCAAAGTCCCCGAGGCGGTGCTGCCCTATACCGAGCTCAACGGCATCGGCAAAGCGATCCAGGACTCGGTGACTGCCAGTCAAGCTCTGCAGGACTACGCGGTGCGCCTGTGGGGCGCGCTGCGTCGCCCCGGCGAAGCCGGCATCCGCATCGATGGCGTCGACACCCACCGCCTGGTGGAAGCCGGCGCCAGCCCGCGCGGCATGAGCCTGATGCTGCGCGCCGCGCGCGTCGAGGCGTGGCTGCAGGGGCGCACCCAGTTGGTGCCGGAGGACCTGCACGGCGCCCTGCGCGAGACGGTGGCGCACCGCATTTTCCTCTATCCCAATTACGAGCTGAAGCGCGCCGAGTTGGTCGGCGCCCTGCTCGAGGCCTGCCGCGCGCAAATCGCCGCGCCCTGAGCCGCACACCTACGTATGGTCGCCGAGTTCCATTACCGCCTGCCGGGCAAGGCGCGCAGCCAGCGTCCCGGCGCGCACCAGAGCAATATGCGCGGCGGCGGCATGGTCTTTCGCCGCCATGTGTCGCTGTTCTCCAGCCCTGATCCGCGTCGGCTGGATGTGCGCGCCAGCCTGCGCGACCCGGCCGAGCAATGGTGGGTGCGCGAATACCAGCAGCGCGCGGCGATCCCGGTGGTAGTGGTGCTCGACGTCTCGACCTCGATGGGCTTTCGCGGCATGCAGAACCGCGCCCGCGCCGCCGCCAATTTCGTCGAGTCGGCGGCCTGGTCGGCCAACCGGCACGGCGACCGCTTCGGCCTGATCGGCTTCGACCGCCGCCTGCGCGAGGACTGCTGGCTGCCAGTGCGGCAACAGCGCGCCGCGCTGGAGGGCGTGGTCCAGCATCTGCGCCACGACAGCAAACGCGACCCCGGCCACGAGGGCCTCGCCGAGGTGCGCGCCTGGTTGCCGCGAGAACCCGGCCTGGTGTTCCTGGTGTCCGACTTCCACTGGCCGGTCGAGGTGCTGCAGCGTTTTCTCGAGGAGAGCCGCCCGCACCATGTGGTGCCGGTGGTGCTGTGGGACCGGGCCGAGTACAGCGGCTGGCCGAGCCGTGGATTCGCCTTTGCCGAGGACATGGAGAGTGGTGAGCGGCGCCTGATCTGGCTGCGGCGCGGCTGGAACGAGGAGGTCGAGGCGGCCTACGACGCGCGCGAGACGGCCCTGCGCGTCACCTGCGAGGCCCATGACGTGCGCCCGCTGTTTCTGCGCGACGGTTTTTCGGCCGATTCGGTGAGCGCCCATTTTCTTGGGGTTTCATCATGACTTGGGGCGGCATGACCGTGCGCGACTTGAAGCTGTGCTTCCGCGGCTGCAGCCGCTCAGCCTTGTTGCCGGTCCTGCTGCTGTCCTCGCCGGGGCTGTGGCTTCCGCAAGCGGCGTCCGCCGCCGATGCGGCTAGCGCGCCCGAGACCCGCATCACGGTGCGCGAGCCTTTGCCTTACGGGCATCAACTCGGCGACGTGGTGGTGCGCGAGATCACCGTTTACCCGTCAGACGGCGCCAGCGTCGCCATCAAGGCCCTGCCCAAAGCGGGGCGTGTCGGCACCTGGGTCGAATTGCGTGGCATCGAGACCTCGAGCGCCGACGGCGGCACGCGTCTGCGCCTCGAATACCAGATCACCAACGTGCCGGATGGCGTGCGCACGGTGAGCCTGCCGGAATTCGCCGTGCCGCTCGACAACGGCAGCAAGGTGGTGCGTCTGCCGGTGATTCCCTCGTTCATCACCATCGGGCCGATGACGCCCGGCACCGTGCTCGGGCGCGACCGCCTGGTCGAGATCCAGGACGACATCGCCGCACCCCTGGTCGATACCTCGGCCGCCGAGGCGCGCGTCCGCAACACCCTGCTGGCCTGTCTGCTGCCGCTGCTGGCACTCGTCTACTGCTGGACACCGTGGGAGCGCCTGCTGCGGCCGCAGCGCCCGTTCGCGCGCGCCCTGCGCGAAGCTTCACGGGTGCGCGAAGCGGCTGACGAGACGTTTTGGCCGGTGGCGCTCAAGGCCATGCATGCTGCGCTGGACGCCAGCGCCGGACGCACCGTGTTCCCCGGCGAGACGCGCGCGCTGCTGGCCCGGCAGCCCGCCTACGCCAAGCTTGAGGCCGATATCGCGGCGTGGCTGGGCGAATCACGGCGGGTGTTCTTTGGCGACGGCGCCTACCCCGAGCGCAGCCGGCGCGCCGACCTGCTGCGCCTGCTCGGTGCCGCCCGGTCGGTGGAGCGCGGCATCCAGTGAACCTGAGCTTCGACACGCCGTGGCTGTTGCTGGCGCTGCCGCTGGCGCTGCTGCCGTTGCTGCGCACGCCGATCCAGTCGCTGCCGCACCCGTGGCTCGGCTTGGTGCCCGAGGACCCGCTCGGCAACACGCTGAATGCCGTGCTGCGGGTGGCGGCGGTTCTGGGCATCGTCGCGCTGGTGCTCGGGCTGGCCGGGCTCGCGCGCGGTGAGCGCGTCATCGAGACCGTCGGCACCGGCGCCGAGATCGTCGTCATGCTCGACCGCAGCCGCAGCATGGACCAGGGCTTCGGCCGCACCGTCGGCTACGAGCAACTGCTGATGACCCAGGGCGAAACCAAGAACGGTGCCGCCCGGCGTGTGCTCACCGAGTTCGTCAAGGGCCGTCCCAACGATGCCATCGGTCTGCTCGCCTTCTCCACCCGGCCGATCCATGTGCTACCGCTAACCACCCGTCATGAGGTGGTGCAGGCCGCCATCGATGCCGCCGGGCTCGGCCGCGGGCTGGCCGAGACCGATATCGGGCTGGCCATGATCGATGGCCTGCACTACTTCGACGAACGCCCTTACACCGGTTCGCGCGTGCTGCTGCTGGTGTCGGATGGCGGCGCGCAGCTGGATGAGTTGACCCAGCACCGCATCGTCGAGGCGGCGCGCAAGCATCGCGTGTCGCTCTACTGGATCTACCTGCGCGGTCGCGGCAGCCCAGGCCTCAAGGTCGAGACCAACGCCGAGAGCGGTCAGCGCGATGCCGTCCCCGAGTACTTCCTCGACCGCTTCTTTGGCGAGATCGGCGTGCCCTACCGCGCCTACGAGGCCGAGGACCCGCAGCAGCTCAAGGCGGCCGTGTCCGACATCGACCGCCTGCAGCGCCTGCCCACGCGCACAACCGAGGTGGTGCCACGGCAGTCCCTTGCATCCCTCACCTTCGGGCTGGCCTTGCTGCTGCTACTGCCCGTTGTCATTGTCTCTGCCTTGCAGGTCACCCGATGGTCCAGATCCGCCGCACACTGATCACCGCAGTAAGCCTCGCCGCCCTCGCCGGAGCGGGTGCGCTCATCGTGTACGACCGCCTCGACATCGTCGCCGCCAACGAGGTCAACACCCGCATCGCCGCCAACCAGGCGCGGGCGCAATCCGCCTTGCCGGAGGAAGTGTTTGCCGCTGGCGTGGCGCTGGCGCGCGCCGGCAAGGTCGGACCGGCACTGGCCCAGTACAACCGGGTCGAGAACGACGACTCAGCACCCGATTGGCTGCGCCGCGCCGCGCGCTTCAACAGCGGCAACCTCTACCTGCGCGACGCCGTCGAGGCGGCTGATGCCGGCGACACGGCCGCCGCCACGCCCAACTTCGAACTCGCCAAGGCCGCTTACCGCCACGTGCTGCGTGCCGACCCCGGCCACATGGCCGCGCGCTACAACCTCGAGCGGGCGCTGCGGCGCTCGCCTGAAGCCGAGCAGGCCGAGGAACTGGAGGTTGAGCAGCCGCCCGAAGCCGAGCAGGCCATCACCACGATGCAGATCGAGTCACAGGGGCTGCCGTGAGCGAGCCGCTCACCCCGGAAACTCGCCTGCAACGCCTGCGTCGGCTGCTGATGCCGACGCGGCGGGCGATGCTAAACAGCGCCGCCATCCTGCTGCTACTGGCCGCCATCCGCCCGGAAGTGCCGCTGCTGAGGCCGGTGCACAGCTTTTTCTTTGTGGTCGACATCTCGATGAGCATGCACACGCGCGACATGCACGTCGATGGCGAACTGGCGAGCCGCGCGGCGGCGGTGCGCCACAGCCTGACCGATGCGCTGCGCGACCTGCCCTGCGGTACGCGCGCCGGCCTCGGCGTCTTCGCCGGCTACCAGACCATGATGTTGTACAAGCCGGTCGAGGTGTGCGGCCATTACAACGAGCTGGCCAGCACCGTAGCGAAGATCTCGCCACAGTCGATCTGGGCGTCCGACAGCGAGATTGCCAAGGGCGTCTACAACGCCATGGGTTTTCTCGAGGAGACCGACCGCGAGACGCAACTGGTGTTCATCACCGACGGCCATGAGGCGCCGCCCATCTCCGCGCGCTACCGTCCGCAGTTCCGCGGTACACCGGATGTGATCAAGGGCTGGTTGGTGGGCGTCGGCGAGCTCACGCTGAGCCCGATCCCCAAGATCGACGATCGCGGCAGGCAGGTCGGCGTCTGGCGCGAGCAGGAGGTGGCACAGCAGGATCCCTACACCACCGGCCGCTCATCGAGCACGGGCGGCGAGAAGATGGTCGACGTCGGCGCCGGTCAGATCTCGGCCGACGTGGCGGCGCGTCTGCAAAATCGCCCCGGTCGCGAACACCTGTCGGAATTGCGCGAGACCTATCTCAAATTGCTGGCCGAGGAGCTTGGCTTTGATTACGCGCGGATGGGCGGCGGCACCCTGCTTGCGGCACGCCTCATCGGCGGCAAGGCATCGGCTTGGCACTGGGTGCCTACGCAACTCAGCCAGGGTTTGGGCGCCCTGGCTGCGCTATGTTTGCTATTCGCCTACTGGCGCAGCAATTTGAGCCCGCTGGAGTGGACCGCCTATTGGCTCACTTGGCCTTGGCGCCGCTGGCGCGCGCGCGTCACTTCCCTTCCGCGACCTTCTTGAGGTTCTCAAGGCCGGACTTGTAGATGCCGGTGATGGCCTTGACCGCGGCCTCGTCGCTCTGCTCGGGCGGCGGGTCGTTGTTCAGATACGCACGGTAGAAGGCGCCCTTCCAGTTGACCATCGCACCGGAACCCACACTGGCGACGCCCATTTGCGCACTGTAGTTGTTGACCGGCAGCGGGCCCGGGTCCTTCATGCGATAGCGCAGCGACATATTGGCGTCGTCGATGGCCTCGAGCTCCTCGATGACCTTGCCGCCGCCCTTGAGGTTGAGAATGCGCTCGGTGCCGTTGACCGTGACCGACTCGACCGCCGGGTGCCACTTGGCCATGCCGCCCCAGTCCTTGACGAGGGCCCAGACGGCGGCGGCAGGCGCAGCCACCTCGACGCTCTCGACCGACTTTTGGCGGGTCGGTCCGTGGGCGAAGGCCATACCCGGCAGCAGCAGCGCTGCGAGGGCGATCGTGCGGGTGACAGGCATCGGTTCATCTCCTTGGAAAAACTGCCGCCGCAAAGCCTGCAGCCGCAATAGAAAAAGTCCAGACCGCTATTCTGCCAAAACAAAGCGCCCGAAGCCGCGCGGATTGCGACCGAGCGCGACGGTCGCGGTGCGCTGCAGGGTGAGCGCATCGATCCCGACCATCTGCTCGTCCATCCACGACACCACCCACACCGTGTGGCCGTCGCTGTCGATGCCCTCCGGGTAGGTGACCAGCGGCAGGGTGGCCACCGTCTGCCGCGACGCCGCGTCGATCACACTGACGCTGTCGCCATACTGGTTGCTGACAAAAGCGCGCCCCGCCGCGAAGGCGATGCAGTAAGGCCGATGCCCTACCGGCAGGGTGGCCACGACCGCACCCTGGGCGAGATCGACGACGCTGACATCGTGACTGAGCACGTTGGTGACCCACAGCGTGGCGCCATCCGGGCTCAGCCGCAGACCAAAGGGGTGGCTCCCGACGAGGTGGCGATCGACGACCTGCAAGCTGGCCGCGTCCAGCACCGCGACCGCGTCGTCATCGCGCTCGGCCACGTAGACGCGGGCACCATCGGCGCTCACCTCGACGCCGGCCGGCGCGCGACCCACCGCCACCTCGGTAACCACATTCAAACCGTCGTCGCTGAGCACCCAGAGGCTGTTGCGGTACCAGTCGGCGACGTAAACCCGATGCCGCACCGGGTCGTGGGCGATGCCGACCGGTCCGGCGCCGACTTCGCGCTGCAGCGTTTGCGTGCCGCTGCGCAGGTCGACGAGGCTGACGCTGCGCCCCTCGGCGTTGCTGACGAAGGCACGCCCGGCGGCAGGGTCCACCGCAACGCCGGCCGGCGCGCGGCCGACCGCGACCTCGCGCACCGCTGGCAGTGCACCCGTCGCCACGGCCTGAAGGTCAACCAGCGAAACCGAATCACCGCCTTGGTTGGTGACCACGGCGAGGCCGGCAGCATCGGCCGACAAGGGCCAAACCAGAACCGCGGCGAGGGCTGACCAAACGCTGATCCAGCCTCGCGCGCTGAAGCGGGGCACGCAGCAGTCTGGCCGCGCCCATCCCCTACCCGCGCGCATCACCGTGCGCAGGAGTGCGCCAGCGCGCGCATCAACGCGCGGCGACGCTCTTGGGACGCTCGAAGCGCTCACCGGCGATCAGCACCGCGCCGTCCTTGCCGACCAGCGGCACACCATAATCGGCGAGGATCTTGTCGATATCGGCCTTGCGGCGGGTGAGGAAGTCCTCCACCTTGGCCTTCCACTCGGGCTCGCGGAAACGCACCGCCATGGCGATGGAGAAGTCGGTCACGGTCTCCGCATCCGGGACCATGGGCACCACACGCATCTTCACTGAGGCGCTGTGGTGAGCGTGGTAGCTGCCAATCGGGCCCCAGATAAAGGCGACGTCAATGTCACCTTTCGCCAGCGAGCCATCGACCATCTGGCCGGGGTAGGAGTTGGGGTCGCCCAGCATCTGCTGATACGGCACCATCTGGTTCTCGAAGCCATTGCGGAACACCCAGTCGGCACCCGGCGAGGCGGGGAACACGCCGAAGCGGAGCTTGGCCAGCCTGTCCTTGGGCAGCTTGAGCAGGTCATCCGGCTGGCGGACATCGTCCAAGCCCTCGCCGGCGCGCACCACCATGGTCCAAGTCGAGGTGTAGTACGTCTTGGTGGCGACAGCACCCTCGGCCTCGGGTGCAGAACTGGTGGCAAGGTCGCAGGCATAGCCATCCTCGCCGTTATCGGCCTTCTTGCGCAAGGTGTTGCGGAAGAAAGCCATGCGCTGGGGGAAATAAAAGTACTCGACCTTCCAGCCGAAGTCCTCGGCCATCAGGGCGGCGATGCGGTTCTCGAGGCCCTCGGCCTTCTCATTGCTGAACGGCATGCTGTTGGGGTCGGCGCAGACGCGCAGGATGCCCTTCTCCTGGGCGGTGGCGGCCTGCGCGGCAGGCGCGACCAGAATGACTGCTGCGGTTGCGGCGGCGAACGCTGCGCCGGCCATGATCGATACGGTTGTTTTCACAAACTCCTCCTGCGGACGAAAAAAAACTGGCACCCCGAAGGGTGCCAGTTTCCCTGATTCGGTTGTGGCAGTCAGACTGCCACGGTCCCGAATTAGTTCGCCAGAGCGAAGACCATCAGGGTGCCGCCGAGCTCGGAGTACTTCGAGAGCTCCTTGTAGCCACCCACGGCGCCCAGACCGTCGCTGTCCTTTTCCAGGCCAGCGGCGAGGCCGATACCAGCCCAGCCACCGATACCGGTCAGAACGCCGACGTACTGCTTGCCACCGAATTCCCAGCTGTGAACGTTGCCGATCACACCCGACGGGAGCTTCGGCGAGGTCCAGACGACCTTGCCAGCCTTGATGTCAACAGCCTTCAGACGGGCGTCCAGCGTGCCGTAGAAAGCCAGACCCGAGGCGGTGGTCATCGCGCCCGACCAGACCGAGAACTTCTCGGGGATCGACCAAACGATCTTGCCCTTGATCGGATCCCAACCGATGAAGTTGCCCATGCCGCCGTGGCTGTTCGGAGCCGGGAACATGGCCAGGGTGGCGCCGACGTACGGCTGACCAGCGGTGTACTCGACACGGAACGGCTCGTAGTCCATGCACACGTGGTTGGTCGGGACCAGGAACAGGCCGCTGGCCGGATCGTAGGCAGCCGGCTGTTGGTCCTTGGTGCCGAGAGCGGCCGGGCAGATGCCCTTGCTGTTCACGTCTTCACCGTTTTGGTCGGTCGAGTACTTCGACACGACTTGCGGACGGCCGGTCTTCTTGTCAACGTGGGTGGCCCAGTTCACGGCCGGATCGTACTTCTCGGCGACGAGCAGCTCACCGGTCTTGCGATCCAGGGTGTAGGCGAAACCGTTGCGGTCGAAGTGAGCCAGCATCTTGCGGCCGTTGGCTTCGAACAGCGGCACTTCGTTGACACCGTCGAAGTCCCACTCGTCGTGCGGGGTCATTTGGTAGACCCAGTTGACCTTGCCGCTGTCAACGTCACGCGACCACAGCGACATCGACCACTTGTTGTCGCCCGGGCGTTGCTTCGGGTTCCAGGTCGACGGGTTGCCGTTGCCGTAGTACATGGCGTTCAGCTCGGGGTCGTACGAGTACCAGCCCCAGGTCGTGCCGCCACCGATCTTCCACTGATCGCCCTTCCAGGTCTTCAGCGAGGAGTCCTTGCCAACCGGAGCCATCTTGCCGTCGGTCCAGGTCATGGTCGAAGCCGGATCCATGATCATGTCGCTGTCCGGGCCCATCGAGTAGCCCTTCCATGCCAGCTTGCCATCCTTCAGGTTGTAGGCAGCAACCCAGCCACGCACGCCGAATTCACCACCGGAGATACCGGTGAAGACCTTGTCCTTGAAGACGTGGGGGGCGTTGGTGTTGGTTTGGCCAACCTTCGGGTCGCCGTTCTTGACCGACCAAACCGGCTTGCCGGTCTTGGCGTCGAGGGCGACGAGGGTGGTGTCGGCTTGTTGCAGCAGGATCTTGCCTTCGCCGTAAGCCAGGCCACGGTTGACCGTGTCGCAGCACATGACGGGGATGACGCTCGGATCTTGCTTCGGCTCGTACTTCCACTTGATGGTTTGGTCGGCCAGGTTGATGGCGAAGACCTTGTTCGGGAAAGCCGAGTGGACATACAGGGTGTCACCGATGACCAGCGGGCCGCCTTCGTGGCCGCGCAGGACGCCGGTCGAGAACGTCCAAGCCACTTGCAGCTTGTTGACGTTGCTCTTGTTGATCTGGGTCAACTTGGTGTGGCGATGGTTCGAGAAGTTACCAGCCGGGGCGGCCCAGTTGCCCGGGACGGCCATCAGCTTGGCCAGATCGGCGTTGGCCAGGGCGGCCGACGGAGCGGCAACGGCCAGGGCCACGACGGGCCACAAATTCTTAACTGCCATAACAACCTCCTCAATGAAGTCGCAATCAGCGATATCACCCGCTTCATCCTGAGACTCCGCGGGTACCAGACCCAACCGACCGCCCCCACCCGGGGGCCGTTACAGTTGTTTCCGGCTGTAACTGTAGCACAGGAAAAACTCCCTGCAAGACTCTTTTTAATATTTGTCAATGAACCCATCGACCTCGGCGATAGTGCCGCCATTGCAGGCTCGCGCGGCCGGTTCGCGGCCCTTTGCAAAAGGTCTCGGTTACGATGTCCGACCTGCGGAACAGACATTTCAGGGGAGACACACGATGAAACATTCACCGGCCGCCATCGATCCGGCGCAGGTCGTTGCCCGCCTTGCCGCCGAGTTGCCGCACTGGAGCTTTGAGAACGGCTGGATCCGGCGGCGCATCCGCACGACCGGCTGGAAGTCGACGCTGATGGTCATCAACACGGTGGGGCATCTGGCCGAGGCGGCGTGGCATCACCCGGACCTTGCCGCCTCGTATGCCTTCGTGATCGTAAAGCTGCAGACGCACTCGGCGGGCGGCATCACCGAACTCGACTTCGCGCTGGCAAGCAAGATCGAGGAAGTGGTGTGTTGGCAGCCCGGCAAGGAAGGCCTGTTCGAGGGCACCCCGACCGACCCGCGCTTCCGTTACATCAAGTATGACGACGCGGGAGCCGAGAGCGGGGCCGACTGAGGCACTGTGCCGACTCCGGATGGCATGGAAGCCGACCACGGCAAAGGCGCCTCAAAGCAGCGTGCGAACTCGCCGCTACGCCGCCTCCGGGCGGCGTGCGAACCTACCGTAATGAAGAAGGACAGTCGGCAGGATCAGGAGGTTGAGCACCGTCGAGGTCACCAGCCCGCCGACGATGATGCTGGCCATCGGGCCCTCGATCTCGCGGCCGGGTTCGCCGCTGCCCACCACCAGCGGCATCAGGCCAAGCGCGGTGACGATCGCCGTCATCAGGATCGACGGCAGGCGCTCCGAGGCGCCGAGCAGCGCCGTCTCCACGTTCCAGTCCCGGCCCTCGACCTCGACCAGATGCTGGTAGTGCGAAACCAGCATGATCGAGTTGCGCAGGGTGATGCCGAACAGCGTGACGAAGCCGACCAGTGAGCCGATCGACAGCCAGCCGCCAGACAGCACCACCGCCAGCACCCCGCCGATCAGCGCGAAAGGCAGATTGAGCAGGGTGATGACGAGGTTGCGGCCGCTGCCCAACGCCAGCCAGAGCAGCAACAGCACGCCGACGGTGGCCAGCACGGTGTGGGCGAGCAGGTCGCTGCGTGCCTTGGCCGCCGCTGCGGCGTCGCCGCCGATGGCCGCATAGTTGCCGGCGCCGAGCCGGACCTTGCGCGACACCTCATCCTCCACTTCGCGCAGAAAACCCGGCACGTCGCGGCCGACGATGTTGCAGGTGACGGTCTGCACGCGCTTGCCGCCACTGTGCAGGATCTTGCTGCGGCCGCTGGCCTGGCGCACCTCGGCCACGTCGGCCAGCCGGAACAGGCTGCCGTCGGGCGACTGGAAGCGCAGTTGGCCGGCGCGGTCGAGCGCCTGCCGGTGCTCGTTGCCGGCGATGGCGACCAGCGGGATGGTGCGGCCGCGCTCCACCACCTGCCCCGCCTCGACACCGCCATAGAAGGTTCGCAGCAGGTCGAGCACGTCGGTCATCTGCAGACCGCGTTCGGCCAGCCGCGCCGGGTCGATCTGAAACACCATCTGCGGCGTGCCGGGCGGCGACTGGATGGTGATGTCGCGCGCGCCAGAGATGCCTTGCAGCACCTGGGCGATCTGCGCAGCGTCGCGGTCGAGCAGGTCGAGGTCGTTGCCGAAGATCTCGACCACGAACTCGGCGGCATAGCCCGACACCGTCTCCTCGATGCGCTCAGCGAGGAAGGTGTTGACGCCAAAACTCACCCCCGGGAACGGCGCGACGCCAGGCTTGCCCGGCACCGTGGTCAAGTTCTCGCGGATGCCGGCCAGCACGCGCGCCTGCTCCTCGGCGGGCAAGGGGCCGATCTCCACCTCGATCTCGGAATAGTGCATGCCGAAGGTGTCGGCACCGTTCTGCGCGCGCCCTACCCACTGCGTCACCGACTGCACACCCGGCACGCTGCCGATGGCGTCGGTCACCTTGCGGCCGATGCGCAGCGACTCGGCCTCGCTGGTGCCAGGCAGCGCGGTCATGTGGACGATGTAGTGGCCCTCGCGCAGTTCCGGCACGAATTCGATGCGGAACAGCGGAAGGCTCGCCAGCCCGAGCAGCACCACACCGAGCGTGCCCAGCACCACCGGCCGCGCCGCGCCTTCGATGCCTCGGAGCAGGCGCATGTAACGCGCGCGCAGCCAGCCGATCACCGGCGGGTCCTCGCTGTGCAACTCGATGCCGCGCGCCAGCAGCACGTAGCACAGCGCCGGCGTGACCGTGAGTGCGACCAGCAGCGAGGCCAGCAGAGCATAGATGTAGGCCAGCCCCAGGGGCTCGAACAGGCGCCCGGCCACGCCGGAGAGCGTAAGCAGGGGGAAGAACACAGTGCAGACGATGAAGGTGGCGTAGATCACCGAGCTGCGTACCTCGAGCGAGGCGTCGAGCACCACCTGCCAGGCTGCTTGCGGCGCCGCGGCGGCACGGTTCTCGCGCAGGCGGCGGAAGATGTTCTCCACGTCGATGATGGCGTCGTCGACCACCTCGCCGAGCGCGATGACCAGACCGCCCAGCACCATGATGTTGAGCGAGACGCCCTGCTCCACCAGCACGATGACCGAGGCCAGCAGCGACAAGGGAATGGCGGTGGCCGAGACCAGCGCGGTGCGCGCGTTGAACAGGAACAGGAACAGCACGCCCACCACCAGCGCCGACCCGATGAGGATGTCGCGCTGCACGTTGCCGATCGAGGTCTCGATGAAGTTGGCCGGCCGGAACAGGTTGCTGTGGACGGTCAGGCCTTCCTGCTTGATCAGGGGCGCCAGTTGCGCCAGCCGCTCCTCCACCGCCTGCGTGGTGGCCCAGGTGTTGGCGCCAAGCTGGCCCTGCACCATCAGGAACACGCCTGGCGTGCCATTGATAGTGGCGGCGCTGATCGACGGC
Organism: Rhodocyclaceae bacterium; assembly: GCA_018882975.1. Taxonomy (GTDB): domain Bacteria; phylum Pseudomonadota; class Gammaproteobacteria; order Burkholderiales; family UBA3065; genus UBA3065. The sequence continues at coordinate 26,795 of VEQZ01000016.1, forward strand.
GCCGGCGCCTCGACCACCCGGGCGACATCGCCGAGGCGCACCACCTGCCCGTTGCGCAGGGCCAGCACCGCCTGCGACAGCTCGGCTGCCTGACTCAGCTGGCCCTCGGTGGTGACGATGACGCGCTGGTTGGCGCCCTCCACCGTGCCGCCCGGGCGCAGCGCGCTGGCGCGGCGCAGCGCTTCGGTCAGCTCGGCGACGCTGACGTTGTAACGCACCAGCGCGTCGGGCTCGAACTGCACCTGCCACTGCCGCACCTTGCCGCCGAACACGTTGACATCGGCCACGCCAGCCGCCGAGAGCAGGTGCGGGCGGACCGTCCACTGCGCCACGTCGTAGACGTCCATCAGGTCGCGGTCCTTGGCGGTCAGACCGATGCCCAAGGTCGAGCTGGCCGACGAGGTGAGCGGCGTGATGTTGGGCGCAGCCACGCCGGCCGGCAGGCGGTTGGCGAGGATGCCGAGCTTCTCGCCGACCAGTTGGCGGTTGCGGTAGACGTCGCTGCTGTCGTCGAAGATCAGCGTCACCACCGACAGCCCGGGGATCGACTGGCTGCGCAGGCTGGCCACGCCGACCGTGCCGTTGAGCACCGCCTCGATCGGCCGGCTCACCAGCGTCTCGACCAGTTCGGCGGAGAAGCCGGGCGCCTCGGTCTGGATCACCACCTGCGGCGGCGAGAATTCGGGAAAGACATCGAGACGCGCGGTGCGCGCCGAATACACGCCGTAGACCAGCACCGCCAGCGCCAGCGCCAGCACCGCGCCGGGGTTGCGGATGGAGAAGCGGACAAGGGCGGCGAGCATGGGGCGCGGGGTCGGCGGTGCGGGGCTTGGGCTGCGGTCCGGGACGCGGGCGCCCGCTCAGTCCGAGTTCTCGTTCTTGATCTGGAACTTGAACTCTTCGGAGAGCAGCAACTGCGCGCCGCTGACCACCAGTTGCGCGTCGGGCCCCAGGGTGTCGGTGAAGAGGCCGTCGGCCAGCGGGCGCTCGGTGGGCAGGGCACGGCGCTCGAACTGGTCGGGCGCCACGCGCACGTAGACCCAGGCCTTGCCGCCAAACCGCACCACGGCCGAGGGCGGGATGCGCACACCCCGCAGCGCCTGGCTGCTGTCGGCCAGCACGCGCACCCGGGCGCCCGCGGGCAGGCCGGCCGGCGGCGCCGCCAGCAGCCAGGTGTCGCCCTGCAGGCCGGGGATGGCCTGTGGCGAGCGGCCGATCAGGCGCGCCGCCGCACCGGGCCCCTCGGCGGCGGCAACGTTGACCCGCCAGGTGAGATTGCCGGGTGTGGCGCCCGCTGGCAGAACGAACTGGATCAGCTCGACCTCGCGGGCGGTGGCGCGCGCCAGCAGGGTGCCGGTGTCGCCGGGGCGCTCGGCCAGCGCCTCGCCCCAGACCACGCGCAGGCCGTCGACCACCGCCCGCCGCTCGGCCTCCAGCGCGGCGAGGCGCTGCGCCTCGCCGGCCAGCGCTGCCCGCGCCGCTTCGAGCTCGCGCGCGGTGGCGTTGCGCCCCTCGTTGAACAGCGCCTGCACGCGCGCCAGATCGGCGCGACGCTGCGCCAGTTGCGCCTCGACGCCGGCCATTTGCGCGGCCAGCGCCAGATAGCGCTGGCGCGCCTCGACCAGGGTGCGCGGGTCGGCCACCACCCCGAAGTAGCGCTGCGAGGCACGGTACTCGGCCGCCGCGGGCGCCTGCACGGCGATGCCGGCGGCGCGCTGCGCCTCGGCGGCGATCACCACACGGTCGCCCTCGACACGCGCCGGCGGCGTGGCGATCACATCGTCGTCGCCCTCCGACTGGAACTCGTCACGGCCGAACAGCGCCAGCGTCCACACCAGCCCGACGATGATGGCGGCCTGGGCAAGCAGCAGGAGGGTTCTCAGGCGGGGGGACATGGTGCTCCGGCGGAGGGTCAAGGGGCCGCGGTCGGGGTGTCGCCGACAGTCGATGCATCATGAACTGTCAGGCCGTGGTCGTGGCCTTGGTCATGCGCGTGCGACTGCATGGAATGCTGCGCATGCCCGGGCGCGGCCAACGTTTCCGTGGGCGTCGGCGCAGCGCCGGGAAGGGGCGCCTGCAGCGCCGCCTCGAGCGCCCATTGTGCCTGCCGCCAGAGGATGGTCGCGTCCTGAACCTGTCGGCGCGCCTGCTGGGCAAGCGCGCGCGCCGCGATCAGCGTGGCGGCGTCGGCCGCGCCAGCGTCGAACTGCTGGCGCACCAGACCGACGTGCCGACCCGCGGCTTCGGCCTCGCGGCGAGCCGCCAGCAGCGGACCGGCCAGCGCGACGACGCGTCGGCGCGCGGTCTCGACCTCGCCGGCCACCGCGGTCTGCCGCGCCACCGTCTGCGCCGCCTGCGCGCTGCGGCGCGCCTCGGCGGCGGCGATGCCGGCCTGGTTGCGGTGCAGCAGCGCCAGCGGCAAGGCAAGGCCGATCTGCCAGATGCGGTCGCCCTGGTCCCACACCAGCCCCGGGCCGAGTCGCAGCTGCGGATACTGGCGCGCCACTTCGAGCCGCACATTGGCCTCGGCGACCTGATACAGCGCCAGCTCACGCGCCAAGTCGAGGCGGTTCTGCAAGGCCAGCGCACGCGCGGTAGCGGCATCCGGCCCGGCGCCCTCGCCGTCCGCACCACCCGCCGGCGGCAGCACCGGCCAGGCGGCGAGGCGCAGCGCATCGGCCGCGCCGGGCGGCAAGGCCAGCGCCTGCGCAAGCTGCGCCTGAGCGCTAGCCAGCGCCGCAT
>VEQZ01000017.1 GCA_018882975.1 Rhodocyclaceae bacterium
CCATTGGCGGAGAAGGAGGGATTCGAACCCTCGGTACGGTGTTAAGCCGTACACACGATTTCCAATCGTGCACCTTCGGCCGCTCGGTCACTTCTCCGGAGGCCGCAAGGTTACTCGCAAGCGCAAGCGCGGGCAACCGCCGGGCTCCGGGAACATTGGTGCCGGCGCACCTTTCATCCCGCCCATCATCCCGCAAGCCGATCGGCACCTCGCCGGGCCAGCTTCCCACGCCCCACGCAAGCCTTGACCAGCCACAAGGCGAGCGCCGGCGTGTCGACGCAGAATGCCTCCAGCCGCCGGTCTGCCCGGCTGGCCCACACCAAACCGGAGGACACCTGCAATGGACCGACTCACCCGCTTCGACCCCTTCGCCGACCTCGACGACATGTTCCGCGGCTTGATGCTGCGCCCCATGCGCCTTGAGACGCCCTCCCCGCAGATCCGCATTGACGTCAGCGAAAGCGACGGTGCCTACAAGATCGAGGCCGAAATGCCGGGGGTGAACAAGGAAGACATCCGCGTCGATGTGGACGGCAATCTGGTCAGCATCTCCGCCGAGACGCACCATGAGAAACAAGAGAAGAGGGACCGCGTGATTCGCTGCGAGCGCTCCTGCGGCTCGATGTCGCGCAGCTTCACGCTGCCGCACGAAGTCGATCAGAACGCCGCCAAGGCGCACTACGACAACGGTGTGCTTGCACTCACCCTGCCCAAGAAGTCGCACTCCAAGCCGAGCGCGATCGCCATCCAGTAGGCCGCGCCCCGGCAGGCCTCAGTTGCCGTAGCGGGCGGCGATGGGGTAGCGCCAGTCCTTGCCGAACCCCCTCGGCGTGACGCGCGGCCCCACCGCCGCCTGCCGGCGCTTGTATTCGTTGAGGCGGATCAGGCGCACCACGCGGTCCACATCGGCCTGCTCGTAGCCCGCCGCCACGATCGCCGCAGGTGACTGGTTCTGCTCGACATACAGCGCCATCACCGCGTCCAGCACCTCGTAGGGCGGCAGGCTGTCCTGGTCGGTCTGGCCGGGCTTGAGTTCGGCACTCGGTGGCCGCGTGATGATGCGGCGCGGGATGACATCACCCTGGCGGTTGCGCCATTCGGCCAGCCGGTAGACCAGCGTCTTGGCGACATCGCGCAGCACCGCGTAGCCGCCGGCCATGTCGCCGTAGAGGGTGGCGTAGCCGACCGCCATCTCGCTCTTGTTGCCGGTGGTCAGCACCAGCCGCCCGGATTTGTTCGAGAGCGCCATCAGCAGCGTGCCGCGTGCCCGCGCCTGCAGGTTCTCCTCGGTGGTGTCGGGCGCCGCGCCGGCAAAGGCGGGTTGCAAGGCATGCTCGAACTGCGCGGTGATGTCGCCGATGGCGATCTCCTGATAGGCCACGCCAAGCCGCGCCACCATGCCGCGCGAGTCGATCACCGAGATGTCCGCGGTGTAGCGCGAAGGCATCATCACCGCCTCGACCTTGTCGGCGCCGAGCGCGTCCACCGCGATGGCCAAAGTCACCGCCGAGTCGATGCCGCCACTCAGGCCCAGCAGCACGCCGGGGAAGCCGCATTTGCGCACATAGTCGCGCACCGCAAGTACCAGCGCCTGCCAGACCTGTTCCTCCACGCACGCGACCGGTGGGGCTGCGCCGGGCTGGTCCGGATCGACCACGCTGACGGCCTCGGCACAGGCAGGCAGGCGGTGCAGCACGGTGCCGTCCGCCGCCATTACCAGACTGCCACCGTCGAACACCAGCTCGTCCTGGCCGCCCACGGCGTTGAGATAGACCAGCGGCAGGCCGGTCTCGTTGGCGCGCTGACGCAGCACCGCCTCGCGCTGGCGCGGCTTGTCGAGGTGGTAGGGCGAGGCGTTGAGCACCAGCAGACGGCGTGCGCCGGCCAGTTTTAGGTCGGCGACGACGTCCGGCTGCCAGATGTCCTCGCAGATGGCGATGCCGAGCCGCTGGCCGGCCACCTCGACCACGGTGGCGCCGCGGCCGGCGGCAAAGTAGCGTTTCTCGTCGAACACCTCGGCGTTGGGCAGGTGCCGCTTGTGCGCGGTGGCCAGCACCCGCCCGCCGGCCAGCAGGGAGGCGGCATTGAACAGCGCCCCGCTTTGTCGTTGTGGATGGCCCAGCAGCACCGGCAGCGGCGTGGCGGCGGCGATGTCGGCCACGCGGGCGGCGCAGGCGTCGAGGAAATGCTCGCGCAGCAGCAAGTCCTCCGGGGGGTAGCCGGTCAGCGCCAGTTCCGGCGTGAGCAGCAGGTCGGCGCCCTGCGTGGCAGCCACTTGTGCGGCGGCGAGGATGCGCGCGGTGTTGCCGGCAAGGTCGCCGACGGTGGGGTCGATCTGGGCAAGGCCGATGCGCATGGTGGCCTGCAGTGTAGCGAACCGGGGGCTCCGCGCCGGCATGGCGCTGCATCGGACGCCAAGCCTCTGCGACGGATCATCCGCGCGCTTCAAGTCCCGCCCCCATTGGACACGGTCTTTGTCCACACTGTGTAGCGGACAAGCGCCCCTGCACGCCCCCAAGACACCCTTACCAAGACACACACAAGGTGAACGCCCGTGGCCGAGACTGCCGAAACGGCACCTGACCCGTCCGCCCCGCCGGCGGCAGAGGGCGGCGCGCCTGCGACGGTCCGCGTCGAGTTGGTGACCGTGCTGGCCGACCTGCCCACGCAATGGGATGCGCTGGCCGGGCCCTGCATCTGGCATGCACGCGGCTTTCTGCAGGCGCTCGAGGCCAGCGACTGTGTCGGCCCCGGCACCGGCTGGGCGCCCTGCTTTCTGCTGGCGTGGCGGGGCGATGCGCTGGCCGGCGCCCTGCCGCTCTGGCTCAAGACGCACTCTTACGGCGAATACGTATTCGATTGGGCGTGGGCGCGCGCCTTCCAGCAGCACGGCGAGCGCTACTACCCCAAGCTGCTGTCGGCCATCCCCTTCACGCCGTCCACCGGACCGCGTCTGATGGCCGACAGCCGCGATACCGGCGCGCTGCTGTTGGGCGCGGTCGAGGCCTGGCTCGAGGGCGGCGAGGCCTCGTCCATGCACGTGCTGTTCCCCGTTGAGGACGAACTGCCGCTGTGGCAGGACGCCGGCTACCTGCTGCGCGAGGGCATCCAGTTCCACTGGCAGTGGCGTGGCGAAACCGACTTTGAAGCGCTGCTGATGGCGCTAACGCGCGACAAGCGCAAGCACATCCGCCAGGAACGCCGCCGCGTGCGGGATGCGGGCGTGCGCTTTCGCGTCGAGACCGGGCACAGCGCCAGCCGCGCCGACTGGGCGCTGATGGCGGCCTGCTACGCACGCACCTACGCCGAGCACCATTCGACGCCCTACCTCAACGAGGATTTCTTCGTGCGCTGGGCAGCGGCCTGCCCCGAGGCGCAGGTGCTGTTCATCGCCGAGGTCGACGGCGAGCCGGTGGCGACCAGCCTCTGCGCCCGCCAGGGTGACACGCTCTACGGCCGCTACTGGGGCGCGTTGGCGCATATCCCCTGCCTGCACTTCGAGGCCTGCTACTACCAGCCGCTGGAATGGGGCATCGCCCACGGCATCCGCCGCTTCGAAGGCGGCGCGCAGGGCGAGCACAAGCAGGCACGTGCGCTCGAGCCGGTGCGCACCCGCTCGCTGCACCGCATCGCCGATCCGCGCTTCGCGCGCGCCATCGAGGACTTCCTGCGGCGTGAGCGTGCCGGCATGGCGGACTACGCCGGCAGTCTCACCGAACACTCGGCCTACCGCGCCGGCAGCGGACAAGCGGGAACCGATCTTGATCCCGCCACGTCCTGTTGATCTGGCGCAAGGTCTGCCGACCGACGCGCCGCGAAACTGCAGAGGCCACCTATCGATAAGACACGCCCCGGAGGAGCAAACCCCATGAGCACGCCGCCGACCGAACGCCGCCAGCCCCAGACCGACCGCCGCCGCCGCGGTCGCCGTGCCAGCGACAACCGCGCCCTCGGCGCCAAGTTCCCGCCGGCGTCGCGGCACTTCGGCCAGCTCAAGGCGGCGTGTTCGCAATGCACCCTGCAGGAACTCTGCCTGCCGGCGGGGGTGGACATGCTCGACCTCGCGCGCATCGACCAACTCACGCAGAAACGCCAGCGCGTGCTGCGTCACCAGACGCTCTACAAGGCCGGCGACCCCTTCCACGCCATCTACGCGGTGCGCGCCGGGTTCTTCAAGACCGAAGGCGGCACTGGCGACGGCCGCGACCAGATCACCGGCTTCCAGATGGCCGGCGAGTTGATCGGGCTCGACGGCATCAGCGCCGGCCGCCATGCCTGCTCGGCGGTCGCGCTGGAAGACAGCGAGGTGTGCATCATCCCGTTCCACGAGATCGAGGCGCTGGCGCGCGCCGTGCCTGCCCTGCAGCGCAGCCTGCACCGGCTGATGAGCCGCGAGATGGTGCAGGACCGCAAGTTGCTCGCGCTGCTGGGCAACGGCACTGCCGAGGAGCGCATCACCGCCTTCCTCGTCGACCTCTCCAAGCGCCTGTCGCAGCGCGGCTATGCCGCCTCTGAGTTTGTGCTGCGCATGACCCGCGAGGAGATCGGCCGCCACCTCGGGCTGACGCTGGAGACGGTGAGCCGCACCCTGTCGCGCCTGCAACGGCAGGGCACCATCCGCGTGCAGCAGCGCCTGGTGCGCATCGTCGACGCGGAGGCGCTGGCGGGGCGGGTGCCGGCGTAGGGGGGCGAAGGTTCTTGGTCCGCGCACTTGAAATCCGCGGCCCTCGCCCCTACCATTAGCACTCGCCGGCCGAGAGTGCTAACAGCCGCTTCGGTCAGGACGATTCTCAACCCGCCCTGAAACCACCAAAACGGAGCAAAAAGACCATGAAGATCCGTCCCCTGCACGACCGTGTGATCGTCAAGCGCCTTGAAGAAGAGCGCAAGTCGGCCGGCGGCATCGTCATCCCTGACAGCGCCACCGAAAAGCCGGTGCGCGGCAAGATCATCTACGCCGGCAACGGCAAGATCCTCGAAAACGGCAACGTGCGCCCGCTGGCAGTCAAGGTCGGTGACGAAGTGCTGTTCGGCAAGTACAGCGGTACCGAAGTCAAGATCGACGGCGAGGAGCTGCTGGTCATGCGCGAGGAAGACATCGTCGGCGTGATCGAGGCCTGAGCCCGAGCACCCCGCCCGCCGGCCACTGACGGCCGGCACCGATCCCCAGATATTTGGCTCCCGGCCCGAGCGCCGGCATGCCGCAACCGATTCAGGAGCAAAAAATGGCTGCAAAAGAAGTCAAGTTCCACGACGCCGCCCGTGAACGCATGGTGCGTGGCGTCAACATCCTCGCCGATGCGGTCAAGGTGACCCTCGGCCCCAAGGGCCGCAATGTGGTGCTGGAGCGCTCGTTCGGCGCCCCGACCATCACCAAGGACGGTGTCTCGGTGGCCAAGGAGATCGAACTCAAGGACAAGTTCGAGAACATGGGCGCGCAGATGGTCAAGGAAGTCGCTTCCAAGACCTCGGACGTCGCCGGTGACGGCACCACCACCGCAACCGTGCTGGCCCAGGCCATCGTCCAGGAGGGCATGAAGTACGTGGCCGCCGGCATGAATCCGATGGACCTCAAGCGCGGCATCGACAAGGCCGTCGAGACCCTCACCGCCGAACTCAAGACCTTCAGCAAGCCCTGCACCACCAGCAAAGAGATCGCCCAGGTCGGTTCGATCTCGGCCAACTCCGACGAGGCCATCGGCCAGATCATTGCGGATGCCATGGACAAGGTTGGCAAGGAAGGCGTGATCACCGTCGAAGACGGCTCGGGCCTGCAGAACGAACTGGACGTCGTCGAAGGCATGCAGTTCGACCGCGGCTACTTGTCGCCCTACTTCATCAACAACGCCGACAAGCAGATGGCGGTGCTCGACAACCCGTTCGTGCTGCTGCACGACAAGAAGGTCAGCAACATCCGTGACCTGCTGCCGGTGCTCGAGCAAGTGGCCAAGGCCGGCCGCCCGCTGCTGATCATCGCCGAAGACGTCGAGGGCGAAGCGCTGGCCACCCTGGTGGTCAACAACATCCGCGGCATCCTCAAGACCGTCGCGGTCAAGGCGCCGGGCTTCGGCGACCGCCGCAAGGCCATGCTCGAAGACATCGCCATCCTCACCGGCGGCACCGTGATCGCCGAGGAAGTCGGCTTGTCGCTCGAGAAGGTGAGCCTGCAGGACCTCGGTCAGGCCAAGCGCATCGAAGTGGCCAAGGAAGAGACCACGATCATTGATGGTGTCGGTTCGGCCGATGCGATCAAGGGCCGCGTCGCCCAGATCAACAAGCAGATCGAAGAGTCGACCTCCGACTACGACAAGGAGAAGCTGCAGGAGCGCAAGGCCAAGCTGGCCGGCGGTGTTGCGGTGATCAAGGTCGGCGCCGCTACCGAAGTCGAGATGAAGGAGAAGAAGGCCCGCGTCGAGGACGCCTTGCACGCCACCCGCGCTGCGGTGGAAGAAGGCATCGTCGCTGGCGGCGGCGTGGCCCTGCTGCGCGCTCGCTCGGTGGTGCAATCGATCAAGACCGCCAACTCCGACCAGGATGCCGGCGTCAAGATCGTGCTCAAGGCGATCGAATCGCCGCTGCGCCAGATTGTTGCCAATGCCGGTGACGAGCCCAGCGTGGTGATCAACAAGGTGCTCGAGGGCACCGGCAATTTTGGCTACAACGCCGGCTCGGGCGAGTATGGCGATATGGTGGCGATGGGCGTGCTGGACCCGACCAAGGTCACCCGCACTGCCCTGCAGAACGCTGCCTCGGTGGCCGGCCTGATGCTCACCACCGATTGCATGGTGGCCGAACTGCCGAAGGACGAGAAGCCCGCGATGCCCGACATGGGCGACATGGGTGGCATGGGGATGTAAGGTCCCCGCCGGTGGGGGTCACGGCCCTCGCCGGTTGCTTGGCTGCACAAAGACAAACCCCGCCGCTGGCGGGGTTTGTTGTTTTTGGCAGGGGTAGACTCAACTGCTTCGACACGCCTTGGCACGGATCCATTCGGCCAGTTGCTGCTCAGTCAGTTCACCAGCAGCAAGCGCGAGAATGGTCAAGGTCGCATCCTGCTGCGTCGTCTCAAGACGGTAACCGTTGAGCTGCAGGAACAGACCGATGGCCAAAAAAGCCGCGCGCTTGTTGCCATCCACAAAGGGGTGATTGCGCGCCAACCCGAACCCATAGGCCGCCGCCACCGCTGCAAAATCGACCTCGTCGCCATACGCGATCAGATTCTCGGGGCGCGCCAAAGCGGGGTCGAACAGACCATCGTCACGAACGCCACTGGCGCCGCCGTGCTCGGCCAGACTCTCGTCATGGAGCAGCAGCAGGGCGCGGCGGTTGACCAGCCGCCAACTCATTTTGCGAGTTGGTGGAACGTGTCGCGGTACGCGGCCATGAAAGAGCGGCCGGCAGCCAGTTCTTCTTCAAGGCTCGGATCATAAGGGGTGATCAACACACCGCCGGGGGCCTCGGTGACGAACAGGGTGTCGCCCTTGTCGACCTTGAGTTGGGCGAGAACTTCCTTGGGGAACACCGCACCGACCGAGTTACCGATGCGGGTCAGCTTGAGCTTAACCATTCTCTTGCCTCACCGAGATCGTTATTACAGGCGTAATAATACCGCAAGGCGGTGACCCGCGCATCAGCCAAATGGCCGACAGCGAAAGCGGCGCCTCACGGCTGATCCAGCGACCCCATGGCGCGCGGATACGTCACCACACCCCACGGCGTATCGAAGCCCTCCAGCCGGTGCGTCACCTCGAGCGTGGCGGCGTCGATGGTCAGGACCTCGTTGGACTTGCCGCAGGCGAGCAAGATCTGGCGGTCGTCGGGGGTGAAGCTGAAGTGCCAGCAGCGGCCGCCGGTGGCCACCTCGCCCAGTTTGTCGAAGGTCTTGGCATCGAACACCTCGAGCTTCTTGTCCTGGCCGGCCGCCACATAGAGGCGCTCGCCCTTGCGGTCAAACGCAACGCCGTACGGTGACTTGCCAGTATCCACGGTCTTGACCACGTTGAACTGGCTGTCCATGACCATGAACTTGTTGCCGACCTCGAGCGTGGCCACGTAGGTCTTGCCGTCCGGCGAGACCTTGATGCCGCGCGGACGGTTGCCGTACTCGGCGGTCTTGATGGTCTTGACGAGTTTGCGCGTCGCGATGTCGTGCACCGTGACGGTGTTGTCGGCCTCGTTGGTCACGATCAGCTGCTTGCCATCCTTGCTGAACTCGATGCCCTCGGTCTCGGGACCACCGACGATGTCGCCGATCTTCTTGCCCTTCTTCAGGTCGAGGATGGCGATGCGCGCCGGCTCGTCGTCGCTGTCGTCATCTTGCTTGGCGGCGGCCTCGCCCGGCTTGGGCGGCGGGCCGGCCTTGGCGCTCGGCTCGTAGGACACAAAGGCGCGGTCGCCGCGGATGCGCACGAATTCGGGGTTCTTGCCGACCTTGATCTGGCCCAGGGTGGCGCCGCTGGCGGCGTCGAGTATGGTCACGCCGCCGGTCTCGCGGGTGGCGATCACCAGGCGCTTGCCATCGCGGGTGATGCCGATGCCGCGCGGTCCCTTGCCGGACAGGTCGAAGTGGCCGGTGGTCTGCAGGGTGGCGAGGTCGATCACCGACACGCCGGTGTTCTGTGAGGTGACGAAGGCCTGACCGGCCAGCGCGGGCATGGCGGCAAGCGCGGTCACAAGGGCGCCAGCGAGGCCAGCGAGTCGGAACGAGGGGCTCAACGGCATGGAGGACTCCGGAAATGGGTTTGACGAGGGCCGATCGGCAACCGCCGCGACGACGGGCATCGGCGGACCGGGCGGCGACCGGTTGGCGCGCCCACCCTCCAGGCAACTGGCGGACTCGCAGCGCGCGCCGGAGTATAGAGTCGCCTTACCGGCAGCAGTTCAGCCCCGTACCGCGCCGGACTCGATGTCGGGAAGAATGCCCGGGGCGGCGTGGCGAAAGTGGCGCGCCTCAGCCGAAGCCGGCTTGCGACTCGCCGTCCGGACCCAGTCGCCCGGCCTCGCGCAAACGCGCCTGCGCCTGCGCGAAGGTCTGCATGCCGGCCGCCTGACCAGTCTGCATAACGCTCTCGAGCTGGCTCAGGCGCGATTCGCGGATCAGGTTGCGCACCGCCGGTGTGGCCACCAGCACCTCGTGCGCCGCCACCCGACCGCCGCCGGCGCGCGGCAGCAGCCGCTGACAGACCACCGCCGCGAGGCTGGCGGCGAGCGAGCCGCGCGCCAGATCGCGCTCGCCGGGCGGAAAGGCGCCGACGATGCGATCCACGGCCGACGCCGCGCCGCGCGTGTGCAGCGTCGCCAGCACCAGGTGTCCGGTCTCGGCGGCGGTCAGGGCCAGACGCACCGTCTCGAGGTCGCGGAGTTCGCCCACCAGGATCACGTCGGGGTCCTCGCGCAGGGCAGCGCGCAGCGCGGTGGCAAAGTCGGCGGTGTCGCGCCCGACCTCGCGCTGGCTCACCAGCGCGCGACGCGAGGTGTGCACGAACTCGACCGGATCCTCGATGGTGATGATGTGCGCGTCGCGGCTGCGGTTGATGGCATCGACCAAGGCGGCGAGGGTAGTCGACTTGCCGCTGCCGGTGGCGCCGCTCACCAGCACCAGGCCTTCGTCGAGCCGGGCCAGGGTCTCGAGCACTGCTGGCGCGTCGATACCGGCCAGCGTCGGCACGGTGGCGGGAATATGCCGCAGCACCGCCGCCGGCCCACGGGCGTGGCGAAAGGCGTTGACGCGGAAGCGATCGGCGCGCCCCGCGGCCACGACGGGTGGCGGCGGCGCCCCAGCGCCATCCTCGACATCGCCGCCGGTGTTCGCGAGCGCCGGCCCCGCCGCCTGCCAGGCGAAATCGAGGTCGCCGCGCACGGCAAAATCATGCGCCTGCGTATCTGACATGAGCACCGCCAGCGCCGCCTCGACAGCGGCGGGATCCATCCCGATCCCACCCTCGACCGGCCGTAGCGCGCCATCCAAGCGCAGACGCGGCACCTCGCCGGCCGAGAGGTGGAGGTCCGAAGCGCCGGCGTTGACCGCCGCGTCGAGCAGCCGCCGGACATCCCAAGTACACTCGCTTCGCCCTTGTAACGCGTCCATGCTCGCCCCCGTGCTGTCCTCTGCCGACCCCACCCATCCGGTCCTCGCCGTACGCGCCGCGCTCGACGCCGCCGCGCGCGCTGCCGGCCGCGACCCGGCCGATGTGACCCTGGTCGCCGTCTCCAAGACCTTCCCGGCCGACACGGTGCGCGCCGCTCACGCCGCCGGTCAGCGACATTTCGGCGAGAACTACGTGCAGGAAGGCTGCGCCAAGATCGATGCGCTGTCCGATCTGCAGGGCGCAGTCTGGCATTTCATCGGGCCTTTGCAATCCAACAAATCGCGTATGGTCGCCGAGCGCTTCGACTGGGTGCACAGCATCGACCGCGAGAGCATCGCCCGCCGCTTGGCCGATCAGCGCCCGGCCGGCAAGGCGCCGCTGCGCGTCTGCATCCAGGTCAATGTGAGCCATGAGGACAGCAAGAGCGGCGTGGCGCCGGAAGAGGTGCTGCCCCTGGCGCGTGCCGTCGCAGCCATGCCCGCGCTGGAGCTGCGCGGCCTGATGGCCATTCCCGCTCCGGCCGACGACGCCGCGGCACAGCGTGCGCCGTTCGCCGCGCTGCGCCGCGTCCGCGATGGCCTTGCCGCAGCGGGCATCGATCTGCCCGACCTCTCCATGGGCATGTCGGCCGACTACGCCGCGGCCGTGCAGGAGGGTGCCACGCTGGTGCGCATCGGCTCGGCCATCTTCGGCGCACGGCCGGCGCGTGGCGCCGGTGCATCCGATGAGCCGTCGTCCCCTGTTGCCGCACCGCAGGCTGGCGAGGCCGCCGCGTGAGCAGGTCACCGCCGCCCCCTGTGATCCGCTTCATCGGTGGCGGCAATATGGCCAGCGCGCTGATCGGCGGGCTGCTGCGCACAGGCCACCCGCCGGCCGCCATTCAGGTGGTCGAGCCGGATGACGCCGCCAGAGCCCGGCTGACGCACGACTTTGGCATCGAGACGCGCGCCACTGCGTCCGGCGATGGCGGTGCCACCGCGCCCACCGCCCGCTGGCCGGCGTGCGACATTGCCGTACTGGCGGTCAAACCGCAGGTTTTGCGCGACGTGGCACTGGCCCACGCCGCCAGCCTGCGCGACGCGCTCGTCGTCTCGGTGGCGGCCGGCATCCGCCTCGCCGACCTCGGGCGCTGGCTCGGCGGCCACACGCGCATCGTGCGCGCCATGCCCAACACCCCGGCGCTGGTCGGCCAAGGCGCGACCGGGCTCGCTGCCAGCGCTGGCCTGGGCGACGCCGACCGCCAGCGCGCGCAAGCGCTGTTCGACGCGGTGGGCAGCAGCCTGTGGGTCGATGGCGACGCCGGCATCGACCTGGTGACGGCGCTCAGCGGCAGCGGACCGGCCTACATGATGCTGATGGTCGAGGCGCTCACTGCCGCCGGCGCGGCACAGGGCCTCGACTCGGCCCACGCGCAGCAACTGGCGCTCGACACCATGGCCGGCGCAGTGGCGCTGATGCGCGCCAGCAATGAGCCGCCGGCCGTGCTGCGCGCGCGTGTGACGTCGCCGGGCGGCACCACCGAACGCGCCATCGCCGCCTTGCAGGACGGCGGTTTCGGGTCGCTGGTCGCGGCGGCTGTGGTGGCGGCCCAACAACGCGCGGCAGAACTCGGCGCAGCCCTCGGCAAGGACCCGGCATGACTAGTCAACTCATTCTCTTTCTCGTCAACAACCTGATTGCGCTGTTCGCCATCGCCCTGATGCTGCGCTTCATGCTGCAGTGGGTGCGCGCCCCCTTCGCCAACCCGCTCGGCCACCTGCTGCGCACCCTCACCGACTGGCTGGCGCGGCCGCTGCGCAAGGTCTTTGCCGGCAGTGGCAACGACATCGGCTTGCTGGTGGCGGTCTGGCTGCTCCAGGTGCTCAAGGCCTGGCTCACCGGCGTGCTGACCATCCCGGTCTACGGCCCGGCGGCGCTCGCCGTCATCGGCCTGTTCGCCGTGCTCAAGCTCTGGGTCGAGGTGCTGTGGGTGGCGATCGTCGCCATGGCCATCCTCAGTTGGGTGGCCCCGCGCAACGACATCATGCCGATGCTGCGCCTGCTCTGCGAGCCGGTCCTGGCACCGATCCGGCGACTGCTGCCAAGCACTGGCGGCATCGATTTTTCGCCCCTGGTGGCGCTGCTGCTGGGTCAGGCACTGGTCGCCATCGTGCTGCCGACCCTCGAGCACAACCTGCTGCGCACCCTCCTCTAGCCGCTTGCGCGGCCGCAAAACGCGGCGCGGACCGCCAGATGCAAGGCAGAGTCGTACTGCGACCGGGACACACCTGAAAGTAGGCGAGCAAGCGAGCACCGGACAACGCCGCAGACGTCGGTCCCCGTCGCGTTTTTGCTACTTGTCGGTCATCACCCAAACCCCGTCCCACTCCCCTTGGGGTGGCGGGTCCGCCTTGAGCAACTCGCAGCGGTTGATGTAGACCTTGCTCAGTTTGTCATCCGGGTTGTAAGCGAGCGCCTTGCCAAAGGCGCCGATGGCATCGTCGAAGCGTCCCGCGCGGTACCGTGACAAGCCCTCGGTAAAGTTGCCGAGCACATCCATCATGTTGGGGAAACTCTCCGGCGTGTGGTAGTCGAGCACCTCAAAGATGCTCACCGGCTTGGTCTTGCCCTTGACCACCACCAGATCCACCTCGCGCATGCGGTAGATGCCGCGCAATTTGGCTTGGGTGAATTCGGAGATGAGGATTTTGGCCGAATACTGCTTGCAGGCCGATTCCAACCGCGCCGCAAGGTTGACGCCATCGCCAATCACGGTGAAGTCCATGCGCTTCTTCGACCCGATGTTGCCACTGACCACCACGTCGGTGTTGAGGCCGATGCCGATGTGGACCGGCATCTTGCCCTCGGATTCGCGCACCACGTTCCACTGGTTGAGCTCGCGAATCATGGAGACCGCCGCACGCACCGCGCGATCCTCGTCGTCGTCATGCGCCAGCGGGATACCGAAGCCGGCCATGATCGCGTCGCCGATGAACTTGTCGAGCATGCCGCCTTCGCGCGTGATGCAGTCGACCATGATCTCGAAGTACTCGTTCAGCAACGTCACCGTCGCCTGCGGGCCGAGCGCCTCGGTGAGGGTGGTGAAGCCGCGGATGTCGGAGAACAGCAGTGTGGCGACCACGCTCTGACCGCCCATCGCCTCGCCGCCCTTGGCCATCAGTTGATCGGCGATGGCCGGATCGACATAGCGCGACATGGTCGACTTCATGCGCTTCTCGGACGAGATGTCTTCAAACATGACCATGGTGCCCAAGTGCCCGCCCTCGACGTTGGTGAGCGGCAGGATGGTGCTGTTGACCGACACCGACTCGCCCTCCACCACCATCTCGGCGTCCATGGTGATGTCCGGATCGGACTCGGCGGTGAGCTTGCGCACCTTGTCCAGCACCCAGGCGTTGGCGTCGCTGAACACCACCTCGGCCTTGGTCCCGACCAGCTCATCGACGCGACGGCGCAGGATGCGCGAACCGGCGCTGTTGCAGGTCACCACTTTCTCGGTCTCGTCGAGGGTCAGCACGGCGTTGCTCATCGACTCGAGCATCGACTCGTTGTAGTTCTTCATGTTCTGCACGTCGGCGAACAGGCTGGCGTTCTCCAGCGAGATGGCGATCTGCGCGGTGAAGGCCTTGAGCCGCGACTCGTCCTCGGCGGTAAAAACACCGTTCTTCTTGTTCAGCACCTGGGTGACGCCGATCACCTTGCCCTTCTGGTTGATGATCGGCACGCAGAGGATGCTGCGGGTGAAGAAGCCCGATTTCTTGTCGAAAGCGGGGTTGAAGCGCAGGTCGGCGTAGGCATGCGGGATGTTGATGGTCTTGCCGCTGCAGAACACCGCCCCGGCGATGCCGGCCGTGTTGGGCAGGCGGATCTGCAGCGAGCCGAGCCCCTGACCCACCTGCGACCACAGCGTGCCGGTCTTTTCGTCGTTGAGGAACAGGGTGCTGCGCTCGGCGCTGAGCATGCGCGTGGCCTCGGCCATCACCTTGTTGAGCAGCGAGTCGATCTTGATGTCCGAGGTGAGGTCGCTCACCACCTCGAGGAACTCGAGTTCCTGCTCGCGAATGCGCTTCATCCGCTCGACCAGCGCCATGCTCTCGAGGCCGAGCGCACCCTGCGTGGTGATGGCGGCAAACAGGTCCTGATCCTGCTTGGTGAACTTGCCGGTCCGCTTGTTGAGCGCCTGGGCGACGCCGATGATCTCGCCCTTGGCATTACGGATCGGCACGCACAGGATGCTCTGCGTCCTGTAGCCGGTGCGTTGGTCGATCGAGCTGTCGAAGCGCTTGTCCTTGTAGGCGTCGTGAATGATCGCCGGCTCACCGTTCTGGTAAACCCAACCGGCCACGCCGCGGTCGTTCATCAGGCGGATCTCCTGGCTCAGATTGCCCTGAGCGACCCGGCTGTAAAGCTCGTTGGTGGCGGCGTCGTTGAGAAACAGCGTGCTGCGATCGGCGTCGAGCTGGCTCGTGCTGACCTCGACCAACAGATCGAGGATCTCGTCGAGCGAGTCCATCGCCGCGACCTTCTCCGAGATCGAGAGCAGCAGACGCAGCAGGTTCTCCTGCCAGGTCTTGCCGACCATGGCCACCGAGTAGGCAGAGGCGTGCGCCACCTTGCCCGTCGCCGTGCGGCTGGCGACCGGCTTGGCGCCCGCGGCTTTGCGCGCGGTGGACTTGGCGGGGCCCGATTCAGGAGTCTTGGTGTCGGTCATTTGCGGTGCTGCTCGAGGCTGTCGCGCAGGGCCTGCACGGTTTCGCGGAGTTGCAGGTTCTCGGCTTCGATGCGCTGAATGGCCGACTGCACCAAGTGGTCACGCTCGGCGCGCTCGACATCGAGCTTGTCGCGCATGGCCTGGGCCAGTTCGCGCATCTGCGCGAGCTCGGCGGCGTAGCGCTGCGTGGTGGCCTGGACCGCCTCGTCGGTCGCGCGGTGGGTGGCTTCAAGGGTGTCGCGCATGGTCTGCACAGTCTGCCTGAGTTGGCGCATTTCTTCGTGCTGGACGGCCACGGCATTTTGCACGCGCGTGTCCTCGTCCCGCCCTTTTGCCTCCAGCGCGTCACGCATGGCAGCTACCATAGCCTTCAGTTGCGCGACTTCTCGGTCGTGACGCAACTGCAGTTCATCGAACGACAAGGTGCTGTCGGACACGGCGTTGGTTGACACTTCAAGGCCCGGGCAAATGCAATCAGCCGCAACGATAGCCCTTTGATGCTTGCATTCGCAAGACTTGGCCCCATGTCCAAGCAGAACCCGGCAAGGTCTGCAGCAAACCATTTTACGGAGCACCCATGAGCGACACCCCCACGCTGTTCTCGACCCAGCGCCTCGGCGCGCTGACCCTGCCCAACCGCATCGTGATGGCGCCGCTGACGCGCTGCCGCGCCGGTGAGGGCAACGTGCCGACGCCACTCGCTGCGCTCTACTACGCGCAACGCGCCAGTGCCGGTTTGATCGTGTCGGAGGCGACGCAGATCGTGCCTGAGGGCCAGGGCTACCCGTCCACGCCGGGCATCCACAGCGATGCACAGGTGGCCGGCTGGCGGCGCGTGACCGACGCCGTGCACGCCGCCGGCGGTCGCATGTTCCTGCAGCTGTGGCACGTCGGACGCATCTCGCACCAGACATTCCAGCCGGGCGAAGCGCTGCCCGTGGCGCCGTCGGCGATCGCTGCCGCCGGTCAGGCCATGACCCGCCTGGGCATGCAGGACCACCCGGTGCCGCGCGCGCTCGAACTGGCCGAGCTGCCTGGCGTGGTCGAAAGCTACGCCATGGCGACCCGCCGCGCGCTGGCAGCCGGCTTTGACGGTGTCGAGATCCACGCGGCCAACGGCTACTTGCTCGACCAGTTCCTGCGCGACAAGTCGAACCAGCGCTCCGATGCCTACGGTGGCAGCATCGCCAATCGCATCCGCCTGCTCGACGAGGTGGTCAGCGCCGTCACGGCGGTGGCCGGCGAGGGCCGCGTCGGCGTGCGCCTGTCGCCGGAGAACACCTTCAATGACATCGACGACAGTGATCCGCAGGCCTTGTTTCACGCCGTGGCGACGATGCTCAGGGGACGGGTCGAGTACCTGCACGTGGTCGAGGGCGAGGACCGCAAGACCACTGGCGAGCCGCGGGTGGACTATGGCTCGCTGCGCACGGCCTTTGGCGGCACCTACATGGCTTGCTGCAATTACACGCCGGAGCGCGCCGCAGCGGCGCTGGAGGCTGGGCATGCCGACCTGGTGGCCTTCGGACGCCTGTACCTGGGCAATCCGGACCTGGTGACGCGCATCCGGCTCGGCCTTCCACTCACCCGCAGCGATGCCAAGACCTGGTACGGCGGAGCGGCAAAGGGCTACACCGACTATCCGGTGGCCAGCACACTGGAGGGCTGAGCATCGACAAGCCGGGATGCTACCGGCGCCGCCCTCACTCCTCTTCGGGCGGCACTGGCTCCGGCGCGTAGCCGGTCTCGCCTTCGGGCAGGCCGATCTTGACCAGTTGCGGATCGGGCAGAGGGTGATTCTCCGGCAGGGTGCGCACCTCGTTGCTGGTGTCCACGCCACCGCGCCGCCAGAATTCGGGCCAGTCACCCTTCATGCTGACGCCGTAGAGCGGCTTGTAAGCGCCCTTGTGACAGGTGGCGCAGGCCAACTTGGGGCCGTCGCCCTCGGCACTCAGGCGGTAGTCCGGCCAGATCGGCTGGAGCGGGATAAGGTAGTTGATGTTGAGGCTGCGCACCATGCGGATGCCATACCAGGCAGTGATGCGCTGCGGCGAACTCTGCTCCCAGCGTGCCAGCGCGCGGGTGTTGTGACAGTAATCGCAGTTCACGCCCAGCGATTGGGCCATGTAGATCATCAAACCGTAGGTGTGCTCGGCCTTCTTCACCGAAGTCGGGTTGGCCCCCGCCAGCGGTCGCGTGCCCTGCACGCGGATGTTGTCGTCGGGGCGGGTCAGGTAGGTGGTGAGCGGGTCGTTGGGCAGGGAACTGTTGCCGACGGTGGCAACGCCAGCCTGGTCCTGACCGTCCCGGTTGCCGAGCATGCGCACGTGCTGCTGCGGTTGCGCGAACCAGTCGCCGCTGGGCACGTGCTGGCCACGGTGGCAAGTCCAGCAGGTGACCCCCGTGGAGCCGACATGCTGCGTCCACTCGTTGTTGATGGTGCGCGTCATCTGCAGCATGCGCCGCGCCGCCACCTTGGTGTACTTCTCGTCCGAAGCCATGTTCTTGGTGTTGTGGCAGTAGACGCAACCCTCCTCGGGCGCCACCCAGGTGACGAAGGCCGCCATCACGCGTGACAGCTCGTTCACGCTCAGGTCCTTGAGGACCTGGATGTTCTTGTAGCGCTCGGTGATGGTCGGCTGGCCGATGATCGGCGGGTCGGCCGGGTCTTCCGGATCAGGAATGGCGTTGAGCGGCTTGAGTGCCTCGACAGCGGCCGGCTTGTACATCACCGTCATGCTGGTGCCACGGAAACCGTGCTGAACCGCCTGCGTGCTGTCGGTCAGCATGTACGCGAGGAACAGCACCCCCAGAAAAGCGGCAGCGATGGCTGCGAAGATGCGGATCATGCGTCTCTCCTCCTGCGCGGTGCGGCCCCAACTGGCCGACGAACGACGTGCCGTGAGTGTCCTTTTGTCTGGACATCTTTGGCTGTCTATTAAACGTTACATTGCAGAATAAAAAAAGGGGCTTCTTGTCGAAGCCCCGAGGAGAGAGACCTTGTGGTGCGGAATCTCAGGCGTTCTTTACGGCCTTGAAGTTCTTGCACCAGCCACCGGCCGGCGTGTAGCGCTCGAAGAACGAGCATTCCCCGTATTCGTCACCGGCCTTGCCGGCCCACAGCTGGCACTTGCTGCACTGCTGCTCGGCGGTCCAGCGCTTGTATTTCGCCGCATCCACTTCCTTGTGGTTGAGCTTGAAGCCCATGGACTTGGCGTAAGGGTCGGACTCCGACAACTTCTCGGTGGTGGCGTGCGCCACCTGCGGAAGCACTGTGGCTGCGGCAACACCGACCACGGCCTTGATCATGAAGGTTCTACGGGACTGCTTCATCGGATGCTCCTTGAAATAACACTGTGTTTAGGGTGATGCGGACGCGGGTGCTTCGGCGCGCGGAACGTGGTCGGCGCGGCGGACCAGGCGCACATGGTGGCGCTCGGTCGGGCGGCTGATGCGCATGCCCTCGGCGCCATAGCTGAGAGCGAACGCAGCCAACTCCGGCCCGTCCACAAGCTTGCGCGAGGCACTCCAGTAAAAGCCGGTGGCGGTCTGAGGAAAAACCGCGACGTTGATGCGCGGGTCGCGGCAATTCACCTCGCTGATGCTGGCCAGTTCACGCAGGTTAGGCAAACGCCAGTCGGCAAAGAACAACTCGCCGCCGGCGTTGACCTTTTCCACTGTAACGGTGGCTTCGTCCCAGTCGAGTTGCAGAGCAAGCTCGGCACAAACCCCACCCCGCCACACCTGACCCACCGAACACCGGGCCCAGGTGAGCCCGCTGCGACGGTCGGTCACGGTAGCGTCGCCGTTGTCCTCGAAGTCCTGTGCTGTCGAGTTCGGAATGAACTGTTCGGTACAGGACTGCGCGGCAGCGACGATGGGAACGGCGAGTGCTGCGACGATCAAGCCGGCCGTGAAGCCCCTGCCACTACTTGGTGTCAAACCCGATCCCCGAAGGCTTGGAAGGGAAACCCTTGCCGTACTTCACCTCGATCGGCTTGGTCTGCTGCGAAGCCAGACCCGGCTGAATCGGCTTGCCGCGGTGCAGATTCATCGCGTAGGCATACATCGCCGTCATGTCCTGGCTTTCGAGCGCGAGCGCCTTGCCGCCTTGGGGGTTTTGAATGCACCAGTTGACCATTTCACCCCACTGCACGACCCGGTTCATGTTTTGGATGTACTTGGGGAAGGTCTGCGGGTTCGATGCAGCCGCATCCGGGTGACAATTGCCGCAGGCGAGGCCATTGCCGGACATGTCCGGATTGGAGCCGTGCCACAGGTTGTAACCCTGCTCGACCAGTTCCAGCAGCTTGGCGTTCTGCTTGTCGAGTTCTTCCTTGCTGAAGGGGTCGCGGGCCTGCGCACTGCCGGCCGCCAGAGCGGCGACGGCGATGACAGGGAGGGCGGTCGCGAGCGTACGCGTGAATGTCGCTTTCATGTCGGTCTCCCGGATCAGGCCTTGAGGCCCTTCTTGAGGAATGGGGTCAGCGTGTCGGCAAACGGCTGATATTCAACCAGTTTGTCGCCGCCAGCCTTGACGTTCACCGCCAGGGTGCCCATGCCATCGACCTCGTTGCCGGGGTCGGCACGGTTCATCTGCGAGCTCGGGTAAGCCAGCTTGACCGGCGGGTAAGGCCACGGCCACGAGGTGCTCATGGCACCGATCGAGGTCATGTTGCCGACCTTGTTGTAGATGGTCTGGTGCACGTGACCGTGGATCGAGGTGAAGTTCTCGAACTTCGACAGGATCTCGCGGATCTGCGGGCCGTCGACGGTCTGGAAGTTCCAGCGCGGGTAGTAGTCCCACAGCGGCGAGTGGGTGAAGGTGACGATCGGCGTGTCCGGAGACAGCTTGGCGACGTCTTTCTTGAGCCACTCAAGTTGCTTCTCGCCGACACCCCAGAGGCCGCCGATCGGGCCTTCGAGCATCTCCATGGCAGCCATGCGCTCGCGCGGCGAGAGTTGCTTGGCGGTCCAGAAGTCGGGCACCAGGATCGAGTTCATGCCGATGAAGTGCACGCCCTTGTGGTCGAACGACCAGGTGTCCTGGCCGAACATGCCCTTCCAGGCGGCGCCCATGTCGACGTACCAGTCGTGCTCACCGGGAATCAGCACCAGCTTGGTGTTGAGCTTCGACAGCAGCTTGCGGCCCTTGGCCAACTGGTCTTCGGTACCGTTCTGGGCAATGTCGCCGCCGTACAGCACGAAATCAGGCTTGATCTCCATGCTGTTGACCTGCTCGATGGCGTCCTCGAGCTGGCGGTCGAACTTGTGGTCGTCGCCGCTGTAGAGGTGCGAATCGGTGATCATGGCGAAGCGGAACGGGGAGACCTTCTTCCCCGGCTGGGCGTGGGCGAGATCGAACACGCCCAGATTGATGCCCGCAGCGCTGCCGACGATGGTCGACAACCCGGCCTTGCCGGTCAGCTGCAGGAACTCGCGTCTGTCCTTCTTGTGATCCATAACTTCCTCTCCTTGGATGGTTTGTCGTTCTAAAAGCACCGCGCGCCCGGGGAACAAAAAGTTTTTTGATATGGTTATAGAGCGTGTACCCAGGGGTTACTCCGTGGCACGTTGACCATAGGACATGGAGTTCATATTGTCCATAAGAGATTGATTCCAGTGAAAGTTTAGAATGTGTCCAGCTCACACTCCCGGCAACCCCTGCCGCCCCGCCGCGCCAGCAGACCCTGACACCGCGCCCATCGGACGCGACGGCCCGTGCGCGGCCACCGGCAGACCGACGTGCGCGCCAGCCCGCGGGCGGCGCACGCTGCTGCGCGCGCTCGGCGCGGGTTGGCTGGCCATGGCCGCCGGCTTGACCCCGTGGCCCGTGCAAGCCGGCAACCGGGTGCGGCGCGCCTTTTTGCCGGAACCCATGGAGCGGGTTCTGGCAGACCTCGGTGCCGATGCGGCAGAGCCTTCGTCCGCCATCAAATTGCTGCTGCCCGACGTGGCGGAAGATGGCACCGCGGTGCAGATGAGCCTCGCCACCACCCTGCCGGCGCGGCGCGCGCTGGTACTGGTACGCAGGAACCGTATCCCGCTGGTGGCCGAGTTCGAATTCGCGCCGGGCACGCTGCCCTTCGTCGCCGCCCGCATCAAGATGGCGGAGGACTCGGAGGTGCTGGCGCTGGTCGAGGCGGAGGGCCGCTGGTACTCAGCCAGCCGTCAAGTCAAGGTGACCGTCGGCGGCTGCGGTGGCTGAGCGCAAACACGGAGGGGGACGCGATGCCTGAAGCGATGCGCATCCGCGCAGTGGAGAAGGACGGCGTGGTCGATGCACGCGTGCAAATCCGCCACGACATGGAATCCGGCTCGCGCAAGAACGACGCCGGCGAACTGATCCCGGCGTGGTACATCACGCAGTTCACGGTCGAGGTCGAGGGCCGCGAGGTGTTCAACGCGCAACTCGGCCCCGGCGTCTCGCGCAACCCGCTGCTGCACTTTCGGTTCAAGGACGGCCTCAAGGGCCAGGCCATCGTCGCGCGCTGGGAGGACAGCCGCGGCGAGACGCGGGAGGACCGTGGGGTCATCGAGTAGCGGGCGGTGAAAGTCAAAACCGTTTGTTGGCGGCCCACGACCTTGGGGTGGTGGTCGGCCGGGGCTACTGGCGGTGATAGTGGTGGGCGGCCCACGACCTCGGGGAGCCGTCGAAGGCAGCTTGCTGGTCAGGCGGAGGGGTCGTCTTCCTGCGAGGGAGCGAAGCGCGCGCCTACCAGCACACCAAGTTCGAACAGCAGCCATAGCGGGATGGCCATCATCAGCTGCGAGATGACGTCGGGGGGCGTGAAAATGGCGCCGACCACAAAGGCACCAACGATCACGTAGGGGCGCCACTCGCGCAGCTTGGTCGGGCTGACGATGCCGGCGGCAATCAGCACCACCACCAGCACCGGCACCTCGAAAGTCACGCCGAAGGCGATGAACAAACCGAGCACGAAGTCGAAGTAGGCAGCGATGTCGGTCATCACCGCCACGCCCTCGGGCGCGAAGCCGGTGACAAAAGCGAACACCATGGGCAGCACGGCGTAATACGCAAAGGCAATGCCGGCAAAGAACAGCCCGGTGCTGGCCAGCACCAAGGGCCCGACCCAGCGCTTTTCATGGGCGTAGAGGCCCGGCGCGACAAAGGCCCAGATCTGGTAGAGCACCCAAGGCAGCGCCAGCAGCAGCGCCGCCAATCCGGTGACCTTCATCGGTACGAAGAACGGCGTGGTGACACCGGTGGCGATCATGCTGGTGCCGGCAGGCATGCGCGCGAGCAGCGGCTGCGCCAGCCAGGTGTAGAGCTGCTGCGCGAACGGGAACAGGGCGAGGAAGCCCACCAGCACGCCAACCACGCTGCGCAGCAGGCGGCTGCGCAGTTCGATGAGGTGGTCGACAAGGGACATCTCCTGCGGGATGTCCTCCGGCTGCGGCGCGTCGCCGGCGGGCGGCAACTCTGACGCCGGGCCGCTCATGCGGAGCTCACCTTGCGAGCGCGGCTGGCGCGCTTGCGCGGCACGGCCGCGGGCGACTCCGCTGCCGGCGCAGCGGGGTCCGCGGCGGCTGGCTTGCGGCGTCGACGCGGCGGCGCGACAGCGGCGGCTGCGTCCGCGGCTGCGGCGACCGGGGGCGCTGCCGGCCTGGCCGCAGCGTGCGCCTCGATCCGTGGCTGGGCGACGTCATCCAGCGTGGCGTGCACCGCCGCTGCGGCGGTGTCGACCTCGTCCTGCACCTCGCGCGCCTTGGCTTCGATCTCGTCACGCAGGCGGCGCAACTCGGAAAGCTCGACCTCACGGTCGATCTCCTCGCGCACTCGGTTGACGTAGCGACGCGCCCGCCCCATCCAGCGGCCGACGTCACGCGCCAGGCGCGGCAGCCGCTCCGGCCCGAGCACGAGCAGGGCAACCACCCCGATGACGAGGAGTTCGCTGAAACCGACGTCGAACATGCCGCGCGGTTGCGGCTAGTGTTGACTGCCGCTGCCGTCGGTGCGGCGCGCCTCACCCTCGAGGGTGCGCGGCGCTGCGGTGCCGGCCGCTGGTGCCGGCGGCTCCGGGTCGCCCTCGCGCACGCCCTTCTTGAAGCCCTTTACCGCCTCGCCGAGGTCGGTACCGACGCCACGCAGTTTCTTGGTGCCGAAGATCAGAACGATCACCAGCAGAACGATGAGCCAATGCCAGATGCTGAATGAACCCATGAGACAGCCCCCCGGAGTGCGGTTGTCGGAGAACGGCGGCACGGATGCCGGCCACCGGATAGCCCCTTAGGTTAACAGCAGTGCGGGCATGCGCGGCGACGCTTGCGTTAAAGCGGCCCGCCACCATGGGCTTGGGTCCGGTCTTGGCAAGCCGCCTTGGACGCTACGGCTCCAGGGGCTTCTGAACAAATACAGCGTGCTTTTTACAATCTGTAATCTGTACAAAACCGCAACCGGCCTGAGCCACGAAACCCAACGCCACATCGGCAAAACAGGCGGCGTCGCCTGCGCTACTCGCGTGTTAACGGATGATGATCAGGTGATGACGAGAACCCCAGAAAGCAAAAACCCCGGGACTCTGCCGGGGCTAAATGCTTGATTTGTCTGGTTGCGGGGGCAGGACTTGAACCTGCGACCTTCGGGTTATGAGCCCGACGAGCTGCCAACTGCTCCACCCCGCGTCTGAGGGAACGTAGTATAGCGCAGAACGCGGCCGCGCGGCCGGACATGGTTGACCACGATCAAGACTTCAGGGCGGCGCGAAGACCACTGCGAACGACCAAGGGCATGACTGTTCTGGACAAGCGACGGACAGAAGGCTATGTTCCGCACTCCTTCACCAGCCCGATGAGAACCCTCATGTCCAACGGCGAATTCTTCCTCGTGATCGGCACCATCGTGATTCTCACTGTGGGTGTCTTCTGGAGCCACTTTGAGGCGGAGGCCCGTCAGGTCCGCCGCAAGTACGGCAAGGAATAATCCTTAGCTATCGATCCAAGCGGTCAGCGGCTGCCAGTTCTCCAGCTCGCGGCGGGCGCGGCTCGGCGCGATGTCGAACAGCGACTTGCCCTCGGCGGCGGCCGCTGGGTAAATCTGCGTGTCGCGCAGATAGGTCAGCACCGGCAATTCGAAGTGAGTCAGAAATCGCTCGAGCATGGCCGCTGTGCGGGTGCGCGGGTCGACACGCATTGCCACCAAGGCGACGAAGGTCTTGTGCTTGCGCACCGACTTCTCCTCGGCCACCAAGCGCAGGAATTCCTCGGTCGCGGCCATATCGAATAGCGAGGGCTGCACTGGCACCAGCACCTTGTCGGCGGCCTTGAGGCTCTCGCTCAACTTGCCGCCATGAATGCCTGCAGGCGCATCGATCACCAGCACCTGCGTGCCCTTGGGCCGGCTATCCCAGCCGTCGCGGGCGTCGAAACCCTCGATGCGGGGCAAGGCCTCGTCGCGAAAATCCAGCCAAGCCATGGCCGACTGCTGGCGGTCGAGGTCGCCGATCGCCACCCGCTCGCCCTTGCGCGCCAGATAGGCCGCTACGTTGGTGCTCAGCGTGGTCTTGCCGGCACCGCCCTTGGGGTTGATCACCAGAATGCTGCGCATCCGTCCCGCTCCTCGCACCAAAGGCGCGTGCTGTCGACAAACGCGAGCATGCCGCAAGCCAGCCGGACTTGCCAGCGCGTCCGCATGGCCGCGCGGCACGGGATGGCACGGGACCGCAGCCGCCACGGCACGGCACCGCGCTCGCCTTTACGGACCGAGTTCGCGCCGGTCGAGCAGCGCCTGCGCCAGCGTGCCGCTGTCGACGAACTCGAGTTCGCCGCCCACCGGCAGGCCGCGCGCGATGCGCGTGACGCGGATATCGCGGCCGGTGAGCCACGCCGCCAGGTACTGCGCCGTGGCCTCGCCCTCGACCGAGAAGCCGGTGGCAAGCACCACCTCGCGCACCTCGCCGCCGGCCACCCGCTGCGCCAGCGGCTCCAGCCCGAGTTGACGCGGGCCGACGCCGTCCAGCGGCGAGAGCTTGCCGAGCAGCACGAAGTACAGCCCACGGTAAGTATGCGTCTGTTCGATGCGCAGCAGGTCGGCCGGTGTCTCGACCACCGCCAGCAGGCTGCGGTCGCGTTGCGGGCCGGCGCACAAGCTGCATAGCTCGTGCTCGGTGAAGGTGTTGCACAGGCGGCAGTGGCCGATGGTGTTGCGCGCGTGGCCGATGGCCGCCGCCAGCCGGTCGGCGCCGGCCGGGTCGCGCTGCAGCAGGTGGTAGGCCATGCGCTGCGCCGACCGGGGTCCCACCCCCGGCAGCACGCGCAGCGCCTCCACCAGTGCGGCCAGCGCTGACGGTGATTCCAACGCTCGCCAGCGCCTAAAACGGCAGCTTCATGCCAGGTGGCAAAGGCAGCCCGGCAGTGAACCCCGACATCTTGGCCTGGGTGGTGGCTTCGACCTGCCTGACCGCGTCATTGAGTGCGGTCACCAGCAGGTCCTCAAGCATCTCGCGGTCGTCGGCATCGGCCACCAGCGACGGGTCGATGCGCACACGGCGCACCTCGTGCCGGCAGGTCATGGTCACGCTCGCCGCGCCGTTGCCCGCCTTGCCCTCGACCTCGGTGGCGCCGAGTTCCTCCTGCGCCCGGTTCATCTTCTCCTGCATCTGCTGGGCCTGCTTCATCAGCCCGGCCAATCCACCCTTCATCACGATCACACCTCCCCTGGCTTACCTGCGTGGTTCTGCAGCGGGCGGATGCTGGCGTCCAGCAGCACACCGCCCATCTCGTCGATCAGCCCGCGCACGAACGGGTCGCCGCGGATCGATGCCTCTGCCTGTGCCTGCCGGGCGGCGCGCGCCGACTCGCGCCGGGCCAGCGGCGTCTGCCCTTCCCCCTCGCCTGCCGCTGCGGCCTGTTCCGCGACGCGAACGTCCAGACGCACGGCGTGGCCGAGCGCGGCGCCCACCGCCTCGGTGAGGCGGTCAAGCGCGGCGGGGTCGAGCATGCGGCGAAAAGTCGCGCCGAGACGCAACTGCAGCGTCGACGGGTCATGGCTTGCCAGCTCGCAGCGGTCGGCGAGCATGCGCACCTTGCCGCCCAGACCCATGCGCTCGACCAGCGCGGGCCAGTTGCCGTCGAACGGCGCCGCGTCGGCGGGTGAGGGTGCGGGATGACGATCGACAGTGCCCACTGGGCCGGCATCGACCGCGTGCTGCGCGGCCGATGCCGGTTCGGCCTGCGCGCGCGCAGGGGGCCGCTGGGCGCCGGCTTCCGCCCCTCGTCCGGCGGGCGCGAGGGGCTCGCCATCCGGCCCGGCCAGTGCCAGCATGCGCAGCACTGACATGACAAAACCCGACTCGGCATCCGGTGCCCAGTCCAACTCCGAACGCGCGTGCACGGCAATCTGGTAGAGCACCTGCAAATCGGCGGCCGAAAGCCGGGCGGCGATGTCCGCCAAACCGGCTGGCAGGTCGGGCGCGGCGGTCGGCAAGGCCTTGTGCAAGGCTGCCTGTCGCACCAGCCGCGCCAGCTCCTGCAGCGCGCCATCGAGCGCCACACCCTTCTCGTGGATGGCATCTGCAGCTGCGAGTGCCGCCGGCGCGTCGCCACGGCTCACCGCATCCAGCACCCGGATCAGGGCGTCGGCATCGGCCACGCCGAGCATGTCGGCAACGCCACCGGCGACCACCCGGCCGCCGCCGAACGCGATCGCTTGGTCGAGCAGCGAGAGCCCGTCGCGCAGGCTGCCCTGCGCCGCACGCGCGAGCAGGTCAAGCGCGGCCGGCTCGGCATCGATGCCCTCTTCGGCAAGGATGTACGCCATGCGTGCGGCGATCACCGCCGGCGCGATGGGCTTGAGGCCGAACTGCATGCAGCGGCTGAGCACGGTCACCGGGATCTTCTGCGGGTCGGTGGTGGCGAGCACGAACTTGACGTGCGCCGGCGGCTCCTCGAGCGTCTTGAGCATGGCATTGAAGGCCGACCCGGACAGCTGGTGCACTTCGTCGATCACATAGACCTTGTAGCGTCCGGCCGTGGGCGCGTAGGTCGCGTTCTCCAGCAGTTCGCGCATGCGGTCGACCTGCGTATTGGATGCCGCATCCAGCTCGATCAAATCGACGAAGCGGCCTTCCTCGATGCCACGACAGGCCGCGCAGACGCCGCAGGGGTCGGGCGTGACGCCAGTCTCGCAGTTGAGCGCCCGCGCCAAAACCCGTGCGAGGGTGGTCTTGCCGACACCGCGGGTGCCGGTGAACAGGTAGGCGTGGTGCAGGCGGCCGCTGGCCAGCGCATGCCGCAGTGCCTGCAGGACGTGCGTCTGGCCGACCACATCGGTAAAGGCATTGGGCCGCCACTTGCGGGCGAGAACCTGGTGGGCTTGCATGGCTGGATTATGCACCCGTGGTCGGGGGCGCATCGGCGCCAGAGGGCGGCGCCGGGCAACTTACAGGCAAGCCCGCCGCAGCGCCCCCGGATTCTCAACCGGTCCGGACCTGGCGTCTAAACTTGGCGCCTCGACGCTCGCTCAGCGCCGCATCGAGACTCAGAAACCGTACTTAAGACGGACCTGATGGAAGTTGACGCCACCATTGTTGTCCGAGATGCCCCCATTGGAATAATGCTGGTAGCGGTAGCCAAGGTCGTAGCGCAGACCCTCGCCAAAGCGGAAACCAAAACCGACATGGTCGCCAAACTCGAAGGCCGTGCCCATCTTCTTCTGGTCGCTGATCTGTACGCCGGAGAACAGGTGGATACCCACCGCGGCCTCGACATAGGGGGCGATGCTGCCGGCATCGGACCCGTAGCGGAACACTGGCGTGAAACCGATGCCGCCGATGCTCTTGCCACCCGGATCGTCGCCCTTCCAGTACGAGACGTCCGCCTCCCAGTAGCCGCCGAGCGACCAGTCGCCAGTCTTGAACCACTGCTTGTCCCAGTTCCAGACCAAGCCGATGGCGCCCATCTTGGCGTCTTCCCCGGTACCGCCGATGAGCGAGATGCCGTCAACGGCCAGCGCGGGGGCAGCCGAGAGCGCTGCGACCAAGGCGATTGCGGCCATCCCGCCGCGATTTCGATTCTTCATGGACCTCGAACCTTTCCTCTGAACCGGGATGGCACCCCACGCAGAAGCGCGCGTCCCGAACCTCGAACTGGCGGCGAGCCTTGCCCCCGGCACTTGCATTGAGCGGCTGTGGCTGCTGCCTTCCGGCCCTGACCAGATTCACCACCATGCAATGCGGGGAGGCCCGCCATTGATAGCCGACCGACAACCGGCGCGAGTAACGCATCGCAGCCGCCGCGACCTGACAGCCTCCGCTGCCCTCCCGTCACTTTAGCCCCGGGCGCGCGTCCCTGTCCAGCAAGAGCCGGCCGGCGCAAGCTCGCCGTCCAACAAAACGTGGCACTTGCGCCACAATATCGCTGTGAACTCTGCAATCTCCCCGGTACCGCCAGCCGCCGCCCTGTCGGGTTCTGACGTTCCGGTCGATTTTGCCGCGCTGGTGCGCGATTCCGGCAACGCCATCGTCACGCTGGACCCAGCGGGTCGTGTCACCAGCTGGAACCCGGCAGCCATGCAATTGCTCGGCTACGCCGCGGGCGAGGTGGCTGGCTGCGTCGCACCGCATCTGCCCGGCCCCGGGGACCTGCCGGAGCCCGGCCGGCGGGTGGCGCGCCGGCGGCACAGCGAGGGCCATCTGGTCGACGTGCTGGCAACCGTGTCCCCCATCCTCGGCGCCGACGGCACCTTGGCGGGCTGGTCAGAGATCCTCGTGCCGCTGGCGGCCGACGGCGCGCCTTTGGCATCCGGCAAGCCGGACATTGACCTTGCCTTGCGCGGCGCACTGCACAACGGTGAGTTCGAGTTGCTCTACCAGCCGATTTTCCGGCTGGCGGACCGCCGGCCGATCGGTGCCGAAGCCCTGCTGCGCTGGCACCGCAGGGACAATGGCATCCTGCTGCCGGACCGCTTCGTGCACATCGCCGAGCGCGACGGCCTGATCGCCGACATCGGCCTGTTCGTGATGCGCAGCGCCTGTGCGCAGATCGGGCGCTGGCTCGGGCAAGGCGCGCAAGCGCTGCCACTTTCGGTCAACGTGTCGGCCCACCAGTTCCGTTTGCCCGACTTCGCGCCGTCCTTCGCCGCCGCCATTCGTGAATCGGACGTGGACCCGCACTGGTTGAAGCTTGAAGTGACTGAATCCGCGCTGATCGAAGATCCGGCCTCGGCCTCGGCCAAACTTGCCGAGTTGCGCGCGCTCGGCGTAGGCATCGCCATCGACGACTTCGGCGTCGGCTATTCATCCCTCTCGCGCTTGCGCCAGTACCCCATCGACACGCTCAAGATCGACCACAGCTTCGTGCGCGACATCGCCAGCGACGCCATCGCCCGCGAGGTGGCGGGCGCGATCATCCGTCTCGCGCACAAACTTGGCATGACGGTGGTGGCAGAAGGCATCGAGACCGAGGCGCAGTTCGCGGTGCTGCAGGAGCTGGGCTGCGACGCCGGCCAAGGCTTCCTGCTCGGACGGCCGACGCTGGCGGACGAGATCATCCGCTTGATCTGACCGCCGCCCGTCCAGCCCGGTCCGGCGGCGTGCCGGCCGCCCGAGCCTGAGGTCGACTCAGACGGTAACGGCCTCGCTGCGCAGCAAC
>VEQZ01000018.1 GCA_018882975.1 Rhodocyclaceae bacterium
GTGATGGTCTGCACCACCGCGCGCCCGCCTCGCTTCAGACACCGGGCCACCTGCGCGAAGTACGAGGGCCAGTAGGCCTCGCCGACCGCCTCGAACATCTCGCAGGAGACGACGCGGTCGAAGGTCTCGGTCACATCGCGATAGTCGCGCAGCTCGAAGGTGGCGCGGTCGGCCCAGCCGCCACGCTGGGCGCGGTCTTGCGCAAAGGCCAGCTGCGCCGGCGACAGGGTGATGCCGTGCACGTGCGCGCCGAACTCGGTGGCGGCGATCTCGGCCAGTCCACCCCAGCCGCAGCCGATCTCCAGTACCCGGTCGCCACCCTGCACCCCGGCGCGCTCGAGCATGCGCCGCACCTTTTTGCGTTGCGCTTCTTCCAGGGTGCGTTGTGCTTTTTCCGGGGTCCGTTGCGCGTCTTCCAGGTCGGGCGCCGCACTGTCGGCCGTGTCCGCACCGAACAGCGCCGACGAATAGGTCATGCTCGGGTCGAGCCAGAGCTGGTAGAAGTCGTTGCCGAGGTCGTAATGCGCCTCGATGTTCTTGCGCGCGCCGCGCCGCGTGTTGGCGCGGAACACCGTCCAGAGTTTGTGGCCGATCAAGTACAGCACGTGGCCGTGCAGGCCGCGGGCGATGGCCTCGCGCTCCCGCGCGAGCAGGGTCAGCAGCGCGGCGAGGTGGTCGACGCTCCAGCGGCCGTCCATCCAGCACTGGGCAAAGCCGATGTCGCCGTAGGCCAGCGTGTGGCCGAACACCGATTCGTCGTAGATGACGAGATGCGCCACCGGCGCGCCACGCCCGAAGTCCTGCGTGACGCCCTCCGGGAACGTCACGCGCAGGCCGCCCGCGCTCAGGCCGCCGAGCAACTCGGTGAACACGCGACGCGCCCGCGAAGGTCGCGCCGGGGCCGCTTGGGTGACAAGTCCGGTCGCGGGGCGGGTGCTGCTCATGCGGGGTGTCTCCGTGTCTCTGTCAAGGCCGTTTTTGTTTCCACTGCTTCCGTTTCGACTGCGCTTTACTCTTTGACGCCCGATTCTCTGACGCCATAAATTCACGGTTGATTCTGGCACTCTCTGCCGCGCGTGGTGCCGATCGCGGCCCGCGCCGACGCGCCGCTCAGGTGGTGCGCGCCTGCGGCGGCTCGGGCTTGCGGTGAAAGGTCGCGCCGCGCCACCACAGGCGCAGCGCCTGCCAATGGATGCGCCAGACGATGCCCAGCGTCAGCAGGGGGAAACCGACCAGCCAGCGGCGCACGCCAGCGCCGTCCAGCGGCGACAATCGACCACCGATGCGGGTGGCGAGTTGCATGGCGCCCTCGTTGAAATAATCGATGCAGACCGCGCTCAGGCCGTCGCGCTGGTCAAAACGGAAGCGGTACTCGCCCGCCACCGGAAAGAACGGCGAGACATGGAAGACCTTGCGCGCCGGCAGGTCGTCATCCGCGCCGATGGCACCGAGGTCGTCGCGCACCACCCAGTAGTCGTGGCCCTCGCCAAAGGTGTTGTTGACCTCGGCCAGCACCGCCCGCAGCCGCGCCCCGCGGTCGTGGCAGAGGTAGAAGCTCACCGGGTTGAAGACAAAGCCGAACACGCGCGGGCAGGTCTGCAGCACCACCTCGCCATCGCAGACAGCGGCCAGACCGCGTTCGGCAAGCCGGGCACGGACCCAGGGCAGCAACGGCGAGCCGTCGCGCGGGCCGTGGTCGCGGCTGTGCAGGCCGAGCAGGCCGGGCCGGTCGATGCCGAGTCCGGGCACCCGCAGCGTGTCCCACTGCGACAAGGGCAGGCGCAGAAAACGCACCGGGTAGGTGAAGCGGTGGCGAAAGGGTTCACGCCGCTCATGCATCACCGCGCCGGCGCCGATGGCGGCTGCGAAAGCAGGCGCGCCCGCGCTCACACCGCGCCCCCGCCGCGCGCCACCGGCCACGGCGCCGCCACGCCAAAGTCGCGCGCCACGTGCACCGCCGAGCGCAGGCCGTCCTCGTGGAAGCCGTAGCCGGTCCAGGCGCCGGCGAACCAAAGCCGGTCACGCCCCTGGACCGCCGGCAGACGCGACTGCGCGGCGATGGCAGCCGCATCGAACACCGGGTGGGCGTAATGGATCTCGCGCCAAACCAGCGCCGGGTCGGGCTCGCGGAAGGGGTTGAGCGTCACCACCACCGGCCGCTCGAAGGGCAGCGGCTGCAGCCTGTTGATCAAGTAACTGACAGCGACTGGCGCCTCGCCGTCGCGGTCGGTCGAGGCGCCCTCTCCAGCCAGGTAGTTCCACGCCGACCAGACCTTGCGCCGGCGCGGCAGCAGCGCCGGGTCGGAGTGCAGCAGCGCACGGTTGGGCTGGTAGCGCACCGCAGCGAGCACATCGCGTTCCTCCTCGGTGGCTTCCTCGCCGAGGATGGCCAGCGCCTGGTCGGAGTGGCAGGCCAGCACCACCGCATCGAAGGTCTCGCGAAAGCCGTGCCCGACCAGTTCCACACCCTGATTGAGCCGCCGCAGTGCTTCGACTCGCGCGCCTGCGCGCACCACCGGGATGTCGCGGTGCATGCGCCGCAGGTATTGGCGGGCGCCGCCATGCACGGTGAGCCACTGCGGCCGTCCCTCGACCTGCAGCAGGTGGTGGTTGTGGCAGAACTGCACGAAACTGCGCAGTGGAAACGCCAGCATGGTCGCCTTGGGGCAGGACCAGATCGACGCCGCCATCGGCAGCAGGTAGAGGTCGCGCAGGGATGCGCCGAAATGCCGGCTGTCGAGGAACTCGCCGAGCGTGCAGTCGGGGAAGGTGCCCGCTGCGGCCATGGCCGTGGTCTCGCGGTTGAAGCGCAGGATATCGCGCACCATGCCAAGGAAGGCCGGCCGCAACAGATTGCCCGGCTGGGCGAACACGGTGGCGAGGTTGGTGCCAGCCCACTCCAGATCCGGCTTGTCGCGGCTGAAGGAAAAGCCCATGGTGGTCTGCGCCAGGTCCAGGCCGAGATGGCCGAGAAGCCCGCACAGGTGTGGGTAAGTCTTGGTGTTGAAGACCAGAAAGCCGGTGTCGACCGGCCAGGTCAGGCCGTCGAGGGTGAGGTCCACCGTGTGGGTGTGGCCGCCGACCCGCGCCTCGGCCTCGAACAGCGTGACGTGGTGGCGCTGCGACAGCAGCCACGCCGCGCCAGTGCCAGAGATGCCGCTGCCGACCACACCGACGCGCAGACGCACACCATCGGCCGGAATGAGTGCGGGCCGCCCGGGTGCGGCGCCGGCTGCAGAGACGGATGCGGTGGTGGCGGACGGCTCGCTGCGGATCATGCGGGGGTGCTTCCCTGGCGCCCGGTTGCCTGGTGCGTGGCGCCTCGGTGCATGGAGGGCCCCGGTGCGGCCCCGGGCGGGCCGCCATGCGCACGGCGGATGATGCCCGAATCCACCGCGCGTCGCCTCAAGCCAGGCCGCAGACCGGGGCCGCGAGCCGGCCCGACCCGCTGCGGCGGCCTCAGGGTTGTTCGGCGAGCAGCTTGTTGATCGCTCCGACCAGCTCCGGGCTGTTCGGCTCGACGCGCGAGGAGAAGCTGGTCACCTTGCGGCCGCTGCGGTCGATCAGGTACTTGTGAAAGTTCCACTGCGGGCGCTCGCCGGTGGCCTTGGCCAGTTCCTGAAAGAACGGGTGAGTGCCGGCGCCGACCACCTCGGTCTTGCCCATCATCGGGAACTGCACGCCGTAGGTCAGACGGCAGAAGTCGGCGATCTCCTTCTCAGTGCCGGGCTCCTGCTGGCCGAAATTATTGGACGGGAAGCCGACCACCACCAAACCTTTGGGGGCAAGTTGGGCGTAGAGCTTTTCCAACCCGTCGTACTGGCGGGTGAAGCCGCAGTAGCTGGCGGTGTTGACCACCAGCACCACCTTGCCCTGGTACTGGCAGAGCGGCTGCGGCGACTTGTCCTGCAGTTTGGAGAACGTGTGGTTGAGCAGCGGCGCGCAGGCCGCCTGGGCATCTTGGGACATGATGGTGAGTGTCAGAGTGAGCAGAAGGGCGGCGCAGGTGCCGGCGAAACGGCCCGCGCGAGACGCGCGCGAACAAACACGGGACGGGGTCATGGTCAGAGTCGGCGGTAGGGATACGCTTGCTGAGAGGGCTTGCGGCGCCATTGGTTCGCCATTGGTTGGCCGATGGTGCGCCGAGTCGGACCCCCGCCAGAACCAAGGTTCGGCCCTGTCCGCGGCGGCGCGTTCGGCGACGCGGCGCCGGGCGAGGTCGCAAGCCCGATTTTGCGGCAATCGGCTTTCCAAAACGCCTTTTGTTCTAGACAAAGTCCAATAAGGGCTATAGGCTCGTGCCACTCCCCAACCACTGCGCGTCAGCGCAACGCAATCATGGCCTTGGGCGCCGCCCCACCGCAAACCGACAGCACCGTCATCCCGATCGCCATCGTCGAGCGCGACACCGGCATTGCCAAGGACACGTTGCGCATCTGGGAGCGCCGCTACGGCTTCCCCAAACCACAGCGCGACGCCAGCGGCGAACGCAACTATTCGGTTGAAGAAGTCGAGAAGCTGCGGGCGCTCAAGCGCCTGATGGACCGCGGCATGCGGCCCGGCAAGCTGATCGCGCTGCCGTTGGGCGAACTGCACGAAATGGCGCAGGCGGTGCCGGAGCGCAGCCGCACGCGCGACGAGCAGGCGATGGTCGATCGCGTCGTCGACCTGGTGCGCCGCCAGCAGGCCGGCGAGCTGCGCGTCTACCTGCAAAAGCTGTTGATCCAGCAGGGGCTGCGGACCTTCTGCGCACAGACGCTGGCCCGCCTCAACCCCGACATCGGCGACGCTTGGGCGCGCGGCAGCATCAGCGTGGCGCACGAGCACATTTATACCCAGGCGGTGCAGAACGTGCTGCATGGGCTCATCGCCGCGCAGCCGGCCGCGCAAGGCCGGCCGCGCATCCTGCTCACCACCGTACCCGGCGAGCTGCACACGCTGGGGTTGCTGATGGCCGAAGTGCTGTGGAGCGCCGAGGGTGCGGAGTGCATTTCGCTCGGGCCGCAGTTCCCGGTCGCCGACATCCCCGATGTGGTGGCCGATGGCGCCATCGACGTGGTCACGCTGTCCTTCAGCCTCGCCTGCAACGCCGCGCAGGCGCTCGCCTCGCTGCGCACCCTGCGCTCGAGTTTGCCGGCACGTGTCGAGATCTGGGCGGGTGGCGGCGCACTCGGTGGCCGGCGCAAGGTCGATGGGGTGCGCATCATCGGCCCGATCGAGGGCGCGGTCGATGCGCTCGCGGACTGGGTTTCGGCACACGCCAATTGAGCCGGGCGCCGGTCGGCAAGGTCCGGTTGCCGGCATGCAGGGCTTGGCCACCTTTATAATCGCGGTTTGTCCGCCGCCCGCACCCTTCCCATGCAGCCTCTGTACCCGCCCGCCGACGTCGAGGCACGCGCCCGGCAGCACTGGGCGTCGCGCAGCGCGTTTCGCGCTGTCGAAGACCCCGCGGTGCCGCGTGAGCGCCGCTACTACTGCCTCTCGATGTTCCCCTACCCGAGCGGCAAGCTGCACATGGGGCACGTGCGCAACTACACCATCGGTGACGTACTGACGCGCTGGCACAAGGCGCGCGGCTACAACGTGCTGCAACCGATGGGCTGGGACGCCTTTGGCCTGCCGGCCGAGAACGCGGCCATCCAGAACAAGGTGCCGCCGGCGCAGTGGACCTGGAGCAACATCACCTACATGAAGGGCCAGTTGCAGGCGCTGGGCTTGGCCATCGACTGGGAGCGCGAACTCGCCACCTGCCAGCCCGACTACTACCGCTGGAATCAGTGGCTGTTCCTGCGCATGCTCGAAAAGGGCATCGCCTACAAGAAGACGCAGGTGGTGAACTGGGACCCGGTCGACCAGACCGTGCTGGCCAACGAGCAGGTCATCGACGGCCGCGGCTGGCGCACCGGCGCCCTGGTGGAGAAGCGCGAGATCCCGGGGTATTACCTGGGCATCACGCAGTACGCCGAGGAATTGCTCGCCAGCCTCGACACACTCGGCGGCTGGCCGGAGCGCGTGCGCACCATGCAGGTCAACTGGATCGGCAAAAGCACGGGTGTGCGCTTTGCCTTCACGCATGCCATCCGCGATGCGGATGGCACCCTGATCGGCGACGGCAAGTTGTGGGTGTTCACCACCCGCGCCGACACCATCATGGGGGTGACCTTCTGCGCGGTCGCTGCAGAGCATCCGCTGGCGCTGCATGCCGCATCCCTTGACCCGGCGGTCGCCGCATTCGTCGAGAAATGTCGCCAGGGCACGCAGCAGGAGGCCGAGCTCGCCACGCAGGACAAGGAAGGCGTGGCGACCGGGCTCACGGTAGTCCACCCGCTGACCGGCGAGTCGGTGCCGGTGTGGGTCGGCAACTACGTACTGATGGGCTACGGCGAGGGTGCGGTGATGGCAGTGCCGGCGCACGACGAGCGCGACTTCGGCTTTGCACGCAAATATGGCCTGCCGATCCGCCAGGTCATCGACATCGACGGTCAGGTGTTCTCTGCCGAGGCGTGGCAGGACTGGTACGCCAGCAAAGACGGCCGCTGCGTCAACTCCAGCGCCTACGACGGCAAGGGCTACGCGGACGCCGTGGATGCCATCGCCGCCGACTTGGGCGCGCACGGCCTCGGCGAAAAGAAGGTGCAGTGGCGCCTGCGCGACTGGGGCATCAGCCGCCAGCGCTATTGGGGTTGCCCGATCCCGATCATCCACTGCCCGACTTGCGGCGACGTGCCGGTGCCGGACGAGCAACTGCCGGTGGTGCTGCCCGAGGACTGCGTGCCGGACGGTTCCGGCAATCCGCTGCGCAACCGTGCCGACTTTTTGCACTGCGCCTGCCCAAAATGCGGCGGTGCGGCGCAGCGCGAAACCGACACCATGGACACCTTCGTCGACAGCAGCTGGTATTACGCCCGCTACTGCGCCCGCGACAACGCTTCGGCCATGGTCGATGCCCGCGCCGACTACTGGATGCCGGTGCAGCAGTACATCGGCGGCATCGAGCATGCCATCCTGCACCTGCTCTACTCTCGCTTCTGGAACAAGGTGATGTGCGACCTCGGGCTGATGCGCGAGCGCGAGCCCTTTGCGCATCTTTTGACTCAGGGCATGGTGCTCAACCACATCTTCTCGCGACGGACCGACAAGGGCGGCATCGAGTACTTCGCGCCGGACGAGATCGACATCGCGCGCGACGAGGCCGGCCGCATCACCGGTGCCACCGCCAAGGCTGACGGCAGCGCCGTGGCCTACGACGGCATCGGCACCATGAGCAAGTCCAAGCGCAACGGTGTCGACCCGCAAGGGTTGATCGACACCTATGGCGCCGACACCGCGCGCTTTTTCATGATGTTTGCCAGCCCGCCTGAGCAGACCCTTGAGTGGTCGGATGC
The DNA here is from genome assembly GCA_018882975.1 of Rhodocyclaceae bacterium. Taxonomy (GTDB): domain Bacteria; phylum Pseudomonadota; class Gammaproteobacteria; order Burkholderiales; family UBA3065; genus UBA3065. The sequence continues at coordinate 7,386 of VEQZ01000018.1, forward strand.
CGGCGTCGAGGGCGCCTACCGCTTCCTCAAGCGGGTGTGGGCCTATGGCGCGGCGGTCGCCGATGCGGTCAGGGCCGCCGGACCGGTGCCGGGTGGGCTCGACACCGCGCTGGCCGATGCCCGCCGCGACATCCACCTCACGCTCAAGCAGTGCAACTTCGACCTCGGCCGCCAGCAATTCAACACCGTGGCGTCCGGCGGCATGAAGCTGCTGAATACGCTGGAGAAACTGCCGCGCGGCAATGCGCATGCCGACGCCGTCGCGCGCGAGGGGCTGGCCATCTTGCTGCAGGTGCTGGCGCCGATCACGCCGCACATCGCCCAAGTCCTGTGGGCCGAGCTGGGCTTCGGCGACGACATCCTCACCGCTGGCTGGCCGGAAGCAGATCCAGCGGCATTGGTGCAAGACGAGGTCGAACTGGTGCTGCAGGTCAACGGCAAGCTGCGCGGCAGTCTGCGTGTCGCCGCCGATGCCGCCAAGGACGCCATCGAGCAGGCAGCACTGGCCAGCGAGGCCGTGGCGCGTTACCTTGACGGCCGTCCGGCAAAAAAGGTGATCGTCGTGCCAGGCCGTCTTGTGAACGTGGTGGGTTGAGGGCATGCGTCTGCGCGCCCTGCTGCCGCTCTTCGTCGTTGCGTTGCTGGCCGGCTGCGGCTGGCATCTGGCCGGCACCATGCCCGGGCAACAGGCCCTGGGGAAGGTCCGCATCACCGGAGAACGCTCCGGCACCGCTGCGCTGCTGCGCGAGTCGCTGCGCTTCAGCAGCGGGGTGCAACTGATCGATCAGGACGACCCGGCCGCCCTGCAGATTGCCATCCTCGGCGATGCAACCGGGCGCCGCATCGTTGCGCTGTCCGGTGCCGGCCGCGCGCGCGAGTTCGAGATCATCCAGAGCGTGCGCTTCAACGTGCGCTTCGAGGGGCGCGAACTGATCCCGACCGACACCATCGAGTTCCGCACGCAAGTGTCCTACGACGACTCCAGCGCCCTGAGCAAGGAATTCGAGATCGCTGCGCTGGTGCAATCGATGCAGCGCGACGCCGCTGCGCAGATCCTGCGCCGCACTGCCGCACTCAAGCGCTGAGCCATGCCACACGGCGACCGTCCGGGCCTGTGGACCGTGGTCGGCAGCGAGCCGCTGCTGGTGCTCGAGGCCGGTGACCGCATTCGCAGCACCGCCAGCGCGGCCGGCTTCGAGGAGCGCACGGTGCTCACCAGCGGCGGCAATTTCGACTGGAGCCGCTTGGCCGCTGCCAGCGACAGCCTCTCGCTGTTCGCCAGCCGGCGCCTGGTCGAGCTGCGCATCCCCAACGGCAAGCCGGGCGATGCCGGCAGCGAGGCCATCCGCCGCTACTGCGAGCGCCTGCCGAACGAGACGGTGACGCTGGTGAGCATCGGCACCGCCGACTGGTCAACGCGCAAGGCGGTGTGGTTCAAGGCGCTGGAGTCGGCCGGCACGGTGGTCGACTGCACGCCACCCGGCGCCGCCGAACTGCCACGCTGGATCGCCGGTCGCCTCGCGGCGCAGCAACAGGAGGCCGACGCCGACACGCTGGCTTTCCTCGCTGCGCGGTTCGAGGGCAATCTGCTGGCCGCGCGTCAGGAACTCGACAAACTCGCGCTGCTGTTCCCGCCGGGCCGACTGGATGGCGCCGCAGTGCGCGAGGCGGTGCTCGACGTCGCCCGCTACGACCCGCAGCAGTGGGTCGATGCGCTGCTCGTCGGCGACATGGAACGCGCCGGCCGGGTGCTGGCCGGGCTCGCCGCGGAGGGCGCGAGCGTGCCTTCGCTGGTCTGGCTGCTGGCCGACCACCTGCAGGGGGTGTGGGCGGTGTCGGAGGCCGGTGGACGCGTCGACGAGGGCCTCAAACGCGGCCATCGTTTGTACGGCGAGCGTGGACAACTGGTCGAGCGCGCCGCGCGGCGGCTGCCGCTGCGCCAGGTCGAGCGCGCCATGCGCACGCTGGCCATGGCCGAACGCGGCGGCAAGGGCCTCGAGCCGCAGCACGACGTCTGGCAGATCATGGCCAATGTGGCGGTGGCGCTGGCCCCGGAGCGGCGGCGCGCGGCATGAGCGCCAGCAAACGGCTGGTTCTCGCCAGCAACAACGCCGGCAAGTTGCGCGAACTGCGCGCCGCGCTGGCACCGCTCGGCATCGAGCCGGTGACGCAGGGCGAACTCGGCATCGCCGAAGCCGAGGAGCCGTACATCACCTTTGTCGAGAACGCGCTGGCCAAGGCGCGCCACGCCAGCGCGGCCAGCGGCCTGCCGGCCCTGGCCGACGACTCGGGCATCTGCGTCGCCGCGCTTGGCGGCGCGCCCGGCGTGCATTCGGCGCGCTTCGCCGGCGAGCCGCGCTCCGACGGCCGCAACAACAAGCGCCTGCTCGACGTGCTGCACGGCGAGAGCGACCGCCGCGCCTGGTACCACGCCGTGCTGGTGCTGGTGATGGGCGCCGACGACCCGCAGCCGCTCATCGCCGAGGGCAGCTGGCATGGCGAGATCGCGCTCGCGCCGCAGGGCGCCGGCGGGTTCGGCTACGACCCGATCTTCTGGCTGCCCGAGCGTGGCTGTACCAGCGCCGAACTCGACCTTGAGACCAAGCAGAAGCTGTCTCACAGGGGGCAGGCGCTGCGCGCGCTGTTGGCGCGTCTGCCCGGGCGGTGGTGAGCGGCGCGCCGCGTCATTTCTCCGGCACACCAAAACCCTGACCATGGCTGGCCGCGTCATCCCCATCCGGTCCGGCGACGCCGCCACTGTTGGACACTCTGCGCCGGGCATAATCGACAGGCCCGACGACGGCACCATCCGCTTCGCCAGCCTCCCGCCGTTGGCGCTCTACGTGCACTTGCCGTGGTGCGTGCGCAAGTGCCCCTATTGCGACTTCAACTCGCACGAGGCGCGTGGCGAGCCCGATTTCGAGGCCTATGTCGACGCGCTGATCGGCGACGTCGAGGCGGCGCTGCCTTTGGTCTGGGGGCGGCCGGTGGTGAGCATCTTCTTTGGCGGCGGCACGCCCTCGCTCACGCCGGTGCCGGCCTTTGCGCGACTGATGGACGCGCTGCGCGCGCGCCTGCCGCTGCAGCCCGGGCTCGAGGTCACGCTCGAAGCCAACCCCGGCACGGTGGACGAGGCGCGCTTCGCCGGCTATGCAGCGGCTGGCGTCAACCGCATCTCGCTCGGTGTGCAGAGCTTCCATGATGCGATGCTGTCGCGGCTGGGCCGCATCCATGGTGGCGACGATGCGCGACGTGCCGTGGACGCGGCGTTGCGCCACGTGCCGCGCATCAACATCGACCTGATGCACGCACTGCCGGGGCAAACGGCCGCGCAAGCGGTGACCGATGTCCGAGCCGCGCTGGGTCTAGGCGCCGGCCACATCTCGGCCTACCAACTCACGCTGGAGCCCAACACCGCCTTCGCCGCCGTGCCGCCGGAGGGTCTGCCGGACGCCGACCATGCCGCCGACATCGCCGAGGCGGTGGAGGCCACGCTGGCCGAGGCCGGCTTGGAGCACTACGAGACCTCGGCGCACGCGCGCCGCGGCGAACGCTGCCAGCACAACCTCAACTACTGGACCTTTGGCGACTATCTGGGCATCGGTGCCGGAGCACACGGTAAGTTGTCGTTCGCCGACCGCATCCTGCGGCAATCACGCTTCAAGCACCCGCGCGCCTATCTGGAACAGGCGCGCGTGCGCGCCGGAGGTGGCTCGACCGGGGCCGGCCCGCAGCCCGCAGCCACCCTGGGCGCAGTGCGGGATATCGCCGGCTTGGTGGCGGGAGCGACAGACCCCACCGTCGAGGAGACAGCCACGGTGGCCGCGGCCGACCTGCCCTTCGAGTTCGCCATGAACGCGCTGCGCCTGACTGGCGGCTTCGACGCAGCGCTCTACGCGGCGCACACCGGCCGGCCGGTGGCCGAACTGCTCGCCCGACTCGCCGGGCCGATCAAACGGGGCCTCGTCACCGAGGCCGGCGGCCGCGTCACGCCGACCGCGCTCGGCCGGCGTCACCTCAATGAGGCACTGACGCTGCTGCTGTAAGCGAGCGTTTACTTCTTCGGCGTGAAGCCGCAGGTCTTGGCCGCATCGGCCTTGACGGTGGCCAACAGCTTGGCGTCGTTGCGGATGTTCTCCGGATCGCGGAACAGCGCGGCGCGTTCGCCCATGGTGTTGGCACCGTGGGTGGCGACATCACCGTCCTGAAACTGCTGGTAGGTCAGTTTGTCGGCGAGCTGGTCCATCATGCACGAGCACTTGTACATGGCGTCGAGCGAGCCACCGTTGTTCTGCATGCACTCGTTGACGTAGATGAAACGGTCGATGGTCGGGAAGTCGGCCGGGGCGGCGCGACTCACGGCCGGGGCGAACGCGGGCACAAGGGCCAGCGCGGCAAGGGTCAAGGTCTTCTTCATGCATCCTCCGGAAAATGTGCGCGGCCTCTCAGGGCCGCAGCGAGCGAATCTCTGAAGCCGGCGGTCGGGTTTGGTTCCCCGGCCAGCGGTCTTGTTTGCGCTCAATGCGCCGCTGCCCGTGCCGCGACGATCTGGTCCATCAGGCGCAGGCCGGCAAACGCGTCCTTGGCATAGAACACGCGGTCGGGCGCGGTGGTGTAGGCCTGGCTGCAGTCCTGCTCGACGAACTTGCGGGTCAGCGCCGCGCCGCCGAGGATCACCGGGATGTCGTAGCCCTCGCGCGCCATCTCCTCGAGGTTCTCCTTCATGATCACGGTGCTCTTGACCAGCAGTCCGCTCATGCCGATGGCGTCGGCCCGGTGCGTCTTGGCGGCCTCCAGCATGTTGAGCAGCGGCTGCTTGATGCCAAGGTTCACCACCTTGTAGCCGTTGTTGGTGAGGATGATGTCGACCAGGTTCTTGCCGATGTCATGCACGTCGCCCTTGACCGTCGCCAGCACCAAGATCCCCTTCTCCTGGCCCTCGACGCGCTCCATGAACGGCTCCAGATAGGCCACCGCGGCCTTCATGGTTTCCGCGCTCTGCAGCACGAAGGGCAATTGCATCTCGCCGGCGCCAAACAGCTCGCCGACCACGCGCATGCCGTCGAGCAGCAGGTCGTTGATGATGGCCAGCGGCGCGTAGGTCTTCATCGCCTCGGCCAGATCATCGCTGAGCCCCTGCTTGTCGCCGTCGATGATGCGCAGCTTGAGCACCTCCTCGATGGTGTCCGGCCGCGACTTGACCACCGCCGCGGTGGTGCGGTCCTTGAACTTCTCGACGAAGGTCAGGAGCGGATCACCGAGGTCCCAGCGGTTGAAGATGAGGTTCTCGGCGGAGATGCGCTCATCCTCAGCGATCTTGTGCAGCGGCATGATCTTGGCGACGTGGATGATCGCCGCGGTCATGCCGGCCTTCTCGGCGTGCGCCAGGAACACCGAATTCAGCACATGCCGCGCCGCCGGGTTGAGGCCAAAGCTGATGTTGGAGAGGCCGAGCATGATCTGGCACTCGGGCAGTTCGGCGCGGATGCGCTCAATGGCCTTGAGTGTGCTGATGCCGTGCTCGCGGTCGTCCTCGACGCCCGTACAAATAGTGAAGGTGAGCGGGTCGAACAGCAGGTCCTCGGGCGGCAGGCCGTGCTGGTTCACCGCGAAGTCGTAGAGGCGGTGGGCGACCTCGAGCTTCTTGTCCACCGTCTTGGCCATGCCGTCTTCGTCGATGGTCAACGCGATCACCGCGGCGCCGAATTTTTTGGCGAGTTCCAGCACCTTGGCCGCCTTTTCCTCGCCGTCCTCGAAGTTAATGGAATTAATAATGGCCTTGCCGCCGATCAGCTTCATGGCGGCCTCGAGCACCGGGTATTCGGTCGAGTCGATGACCATCGGCACGGTGACCTGGCCGCGATAGCGAGCAATCACTTCGCTCATGTCCGAGACTTCCGGACGGCCGACATAGGCGGTGCACACGTCCAGTGCGTGGCTGCCCTCGCGCACCTGCTCGCGGCCCATGGCGGTGATGCCGTCCCAGTCCTCGGCGGCGAGCAACTCGCGGAACTTCTTGCTGCCATTGGCGTTGCTGCGCTCACCGATGGCAAAGATAGCGGCCTCCTGCCGCAGCGGCACGCTGCTATAGAGGCTCGCCACCGACGCTTCCCACTGCGGCTCGCGCTTGACCGGCGCCGGGTCGGCGCGGGCATCGAGCATGGCGCGCAGCTGGCGGATGTGCTCGGGCGTGGTGCCGCAGCAGCCGCCGATCAGGTTGATGCCGTCCTCCTCGACAAAACGCCCCTGCCACTCGGCGAGCTCGTAAGGCAGCAGCGGGTACTCCGTCTTGCCGTCGACCAGCATGGGCAGGCCGGCATTGGGCATGACCGAGATGAACTTGCGCCACTTTTCGCCGAGGTACTTGACGTGCTCGGCCATCTCGGCCGGGCCGGTGGCGCAGTTGAGGCCGATGCCGTCGATGTCCATCGCATCCAGTACCGTGGCCGCGCAGCCGATGTCGGAGCCGACCAGCATGGTGCCGGTGGTCTCGATGGTCACCTGCACAAAGATCGGGATGTCCGTGCGGCCCTTCTCGCGGCGCGCGATCTTGCAGCCGTTGATGGCCGCCTTGATGGTGAGCAGGTCCTGGTTGGTCTCGAGCAGGAAGCAGTCGATGCCGCCGTCGATCAGGCCGCGCGCCTGTTCGGTGTAGCTGTCCTCGAGCACGTCGTAGCTGGTGTGGCCGAGGCTGGCGAGCTTGGTGCCGGGGCCCACCGAGCCGAGCACGTATCGTGGCTGGTCGGGCGTGCTGTATTCGTCGGCCAGACGACGCGCGATGGCGGCGGCGTCACGGTTGAGCTCGTAGGTGCGCTCGACCAGGTCGAACTCGGCGAACACCACCTTGTTGGCGCCGAAGGTATTGGTCTCGACGCAGTCGGCGCCGGCCTCGAAGTAGGCGCGGTGCACCTTCTCGACAAAGTCCGGGCGCGTCGCGACGAGGATCTCGGAACAGTTCTCCAGGCCCTGAAAGTCTTTGTCGACGTCCCAGTCCTCGGCCTGGATCAGCGTGCCGGTGCCGCCGTCACAGAGCAGCACATGGTGGCGGAGGCGTTCGAGGAAGGTGGGGCGAGCGGTCATGGGGCGAGTTTCCAAGGCGGACGCGGATTTTAGCCCACGACCGGTCTGCTGGCAGTGCCGACTCACCGCTGCGTTTTCCAGCCCTGAGTTCGCTGACTGCACGGCGAAAAGTATTGACATTGTCAATACCACGGGGAAAATGCCACCCATGGACGTTCACTTCCGCCTCAACGGCACCGATTTTGTCTGGGATGCCGACAAGGCGGCTGCCAACGCCCGCAAACACGAAGGCGTGACGTTCGAGCAGGCTGCAACGGTGTTTTTCGACCCCTTGTTTCGACTCGTCGACGCCTCGCGCAACGATGAGGGGCGCGATGCAGTAATCGGCTTTGACAGCGCGCAGCGCCTGCTCTTTGTGGTGCACGTTCAGATCGAAGATGCGGCGATCCGCATCGTTTCGGCCCGCAGAGCCACTTCACAGGAAAGACAGGAACATGAGCATCTCTGAATCCCTCAAGGCCCGCCTGTCCAAGGACCGGCCCATGACCTCCATCACGCTGCGCATCCCGGTCGATGTGGTCGAATCGCTCAAGGCCATCGCGCCGAAGCGCGGCATGGCTGGCTACCAGACGCTGCTCAAGTCTTACTTGAGCGAAGGGTTGCGCCGCGACGAAGCGCTGTTCGCCAACAGCGAACAAGCGCGCCTGCTCGAAGCTTTGCGTCGACATGGCGTGCCGCAATCGGTGATCGACGAAGCGACTCGCGAACTGACTGGGGCCTGACCCACAAAGATTGCTGTCCCGAGCGGTAGCCGGCGGGCGCGTCGCGAATCGCCGACAATACCCGGATGCGCGCCCTCGGCTCCCCCACTGCACCGCACACCCGCCCGGGTGACCTGAACACTGTTCGCAGCCTGCTGCCCTACCTCGGCGAGTTCAAGGGCCGGGTGGCGCTGGCGGTGGTCCTGCTCATCGCTGCCAAGGTCGCCAACGTCGGCGTGCCGGTGGTGCTCAAGAGCGTGGTCGATGCACTCACCACCACCGGACAGCCGGTCGAATTGGTCCTGCCGCTGGCGCTGGTGATCGGCTACGGCGCGCTGCGTTTTGCCTCGACCTTGTTCGGCGAGATCCGCGATGCGGTGTTCGCCAAGGTCACGCAGCGCGCCATCCGTCGCGTGGCGCTGCGCGTATTCCGCCACCTCCACGGACTCTCGCTCAAGTTCCACTTGGAGCGACAGACCGGCGGCGTGTCGCGCGACATCGAGCGTGGCACCCGGGGCATCTCCTTCCTGCTGCAGTTCATGGTGTTCAACATCCTGCCGACGCTGGTCGAGATCGGCTTGGTGGCGGGCTACCTGTTCTGGCACTACGACTGGCGCTTTGGCGCGGTCACAGTCGCCACGCTGGCGGTCTACATCACCTTCACCCTGCTCATCACCGAGTGGCGCATGGTGTTCCGCCGGACCATGAACGACATGGACTCGAGCGCCAACACCCGCGCCATCGACTCGCTGCTCAACTTCGAGACGGTCAAGACCTTCGGCAACGAGGACTGGGAGGCGCAGCGCTACGACGAGAGCCTGACGCGCTGGGAGGCCGCCGCGGTGCGCAACCAGACCTCGTTGGCGGCGCTCAACGCCGGGCAGGCCTTCATCATCGGCGCCGGCGTGACCGGCCTGATGCTGCTCGCCGCCGACGGCGTGGTGACCGGCGCGCTGACCTTGGGCGACCTGGTGCTGGTCAACGCCTTCCTGCTGCAGCTCTACCTGCCGCTCAACTTCCTCGGCTTCGTCTACCGCGAGATCAAGAACGCGCTGGCCGACATGGAACGCATGTTCGACCTGCTGCGCCAGCACCCGGACGTGAGCGATGCGCCCGCTGCGCCGCCGTTACGGGTGGCGGGTGGGCGCATCGAGTTTGACCAAGTGAGCTTTGCCTATGACCCGCGGCGGCCGGTGCTGCACGGCGTGAGTTTTGTCATCGAGCCGGGCCAGAAGGTCGCGGTGGTGGGGCCGTCGGGCTCGGGCAAGACCACGCTGTCGCGTCTGCTCTTCCGCTTCTACGACGTCGGCGATGGCGTCATCCGCATCGACGGCCAAGACATCCGCGCAGTGGCGCAGCAGAGCCTGCGCGCCAGCATCGGCATCGTGCCGCAGGACACCGTGCTGTTCAACGACACCATCGGCTACAACATCGCCTATGGCGCGCCGGGCGCATCTCAAGAACGGGTCGCGGCCGCGGCGCAGGCGGCGCACATCGGTGCCTTCATCGAGAGCCTGCCGGACGGCTACCAAACGCGCGTCGGCGAGCGCGGCCTCAAGCTCTCCGGCGGCGAGAAGCAGCGGGTGGCCATCGCCCGCGCCCTGCTCAAGGACCCGCGCATCATGGTCTTCGACGAGGCCACCTCGGCGCTCGACTCGGCCACCGAGGCCGCGATCCAGCTCGAACTCGCGCGCGCGGCGCAGAACCGCAGCACACTGGTGATCGCGCACCGGCTCTCGACCATCGTCGATGCCGACGAGATCCTGGTGCTGGAGGCCGGCCGCATCGTCGAGCGCGGCACGCATGCCTCGCTTTTGGCGGCCGGCGCCACCTACGCCGCGATGTGGGAGCGCCAGCAGCGCGAGTCCCCGTCGGCCCCGACTGTGTCAGACTGACCCCGCCGTGCACACGCCGGCCAAACATTTCACTTGATGTTCGACGCGCAAGTGATTATTTTTGAGCTCCAATCGGTAGCTCAGTGGAGGGGTTCCAATGCCGCATCGGACAATCTGGCTGGCAGAACGTGGCCGTGACACGTCCCGTCGGGTGCGCAAGCCGAGACCGCTGCGGCTCGCCCGCATCGCGCGTCTGGCCGGTCTGAGCCTGCTCATCGCCGGTTTGGCAGCCCCGGTCCCGGCCGCCGAGGCCGCGCGTGAGGACCGCCCGGCGGCCAGCAAGAAAGCCCGTCACAAGCCGGCCGCCAAGCAGACTGGCGCGGCGCGCGTGCGCCCAGCGGCGCGCGCCCAGCGCAGCGCCGGGGCGATGGCGCAGCCGCTGTTGAAGGCGGCCGACACCGAGCGCCTGCTGCAGGTGTCGCACCCCGGCGTCGAAGTGTTCGTGGCGCCGGATGCCGGTGTCCCGCAGGTGGAGTCGCACAGGCCGCCGGCGGCGCAGCCCGGGCGGCACCCGGTCGCGACGCCGGCCGGCACTGCCACCGATTCCGGAATGCCGGAAGTGGCCTCGCGCACCGTGGTGATCTACGACGAGACCAGTGGTCGCCCGCTCTACAGCCGCAACGACGACCAGTCGCAGCCGATCGCCTCGATCACCAAACTGATGACGGCCATGGTGGTGCTCGACGCCCGCCAGCCCATGGACGAGAAGCTCAGTATCACTTGGGACGACGTCGATCACCTGCGCGGCTCCTCGTCGCGCGTGCCGGTCGGTGCCGAACTGACCCGCGAGGAGCTGCTGCGACTGGCGCTGATGTCGTCGGAGAATCGCGCCGCTGCAGCGCTGGGCCGCAACTACCCCGGTGGTCTGTCGGCCTTCGTGCGGGCCATGAACGCCAAGGCGGCCGCGCTGGGCATGAGCCAATCGCGTTTTGAGGACAGCACCGGCTTGCACGGCGGCAACCGCGCCAGCGCCATGGATCTGGTGCGCATGGTGCAGGCGGCGCGGCAATACCCGGAGATCCGCGACTTCTCGACCACTGGCTTTCACCTTGCCGAGGTGGGTCGCAAGCAGGTGGAGTTCCGCAACACCAACGCCTTGGTGCGCAGCGGCGAGTGGGACATCGGCCTGTCCAAGACCGGCTACATCCGTGAAGCCGGCCGCTGTCTGGTGATGCAGGCGCGCATCGCGGCGCGCCCGGTGGTCATCGTCCTGCTCGACGGCGATGGCAAGTACACGCGGTTGGGCGATGCGACACGCATCAAGAAATGGTTGGAAGCGCGCTGGCGTGGCGACTTGCTGGCGGGCAATTTCTGATTCGCCGCACCTGAGGCGCCAGCTGCCGGGCCAGCACCGGCCAAAGCGCCAAGAGAAAGACCGCCCGCGGGCGGTCTTTTTTTTGCGCGCAGGGCTTACTGCACGCAGCGGCGCTGGCGATCAGTGCGGCACACCCTCCGCCCGCGGCGGATTGTAGCGGGCGTGATGCCTTTCGAAGATGGCCGCCATCTCGCCTGAAGCCACCAGTTCGGCCATGGCTTTTTCCACCGCTGCGATGAGTTGCGGTTTGTCGGCCTTCACCGCCACACCCGGCTGCCAAAAGGTCAGGACCGGGCCCGTCATCTCGATCGCGCTCACGGCGTAGCCCTCGCGGTCGCCGCCGAGCAAGCCTTCAAGTTCGGTGCGCGGGCCCATCACGGCGCTCACCTCGCCCTTGCGCAGCGCCTCGATGGCTTGCGCGTGTGTCTTGAAATGCTTGATGTGGTTCTGCATGCGGCCAGCGTACAGCGCCATCAGGAAAGCATCGGAGCCGCCGCCCACCTCGACGCCGATGTCGTGGTTTTGAAAGAAGGGTTCGAGGTTCTCCAGCTTGGGAATGCGCTTGACGTCACGCGCCACCATCAGGTTCTCGGCGAAATAGGGCGCGAGGAGCTTGACCTGCTTGACGCGCTCGTTGAACACCGGGTCCACCGGCATGTGCAACATGAGATCGGCGATCTCGTTGCCCATGTAGTGGCCCTTCCACACATAGTTGCGCAGGTCGTCCTCGACCTTCTCGTCGGCTTCGGCCCAGGCGAGATCGAGCTTGAGGCCGAGCTTGCCGGCCAGCGCCTTGGCGATGTCGACGTCGATGCCGCCGCTCTCGCGGTCGGAAAAAGGCGGAAAATCGTTGTAGACGGCCACCCGCAGCACGCCGGGCTTGCGCAGTTCGAGCGCGTATGCCGGGGTGGCGAACAGCGCCGCCAAAGTCAACGCCGCCGCCAAGGCTGTGGCCAGCAGGCGCGGTACGGAACAGGGCAGGATCATGGTCACTCGACTGGTCAATCGACGCGGACGGTTTCGAGCCAGCTGCGGATGGTCCACAGGCCTTCCTGGCTGAGGATGCCCTCGAACTTGGGCATGTAGACACGGCCATCGCGCACCGCGCCGTTGCGCACGCGCTGCGTGAAGTATTCGTCGCCTTCATCGCCGGGGGGCAGGTAGCGCAGGTCGGGGGCGATGCCGCCGGAGATGGCGCCGAGGCCGTGGCAACGGGCACAGTTCTGGTTGTAGGCGGAACTGCCGATCTTGATCGCCGTGGCGTCGCCACGGTAGGGATTGGTCTTGACCCACGCTTCGCCGAGCGGTTTGAGTCCGGTCACATCGATCACCTGCGGTGTCACGTCACCGTGGGCGGTCACCCATTGCGGCACGGCCAGCAGGGCCGACACCGCCAGCAGGCGTTTGAGAGCGCGTTTCATCGGTTCTCCGATCCAGCCCGAGGGCTGAAAAAACGGGCCGACCCGAGAGTCGGCCCCAAGGTAGTGAGGAGAAAAAGCTATGGCTAACGTTCAGTCAGACACAACGCTTACTTGGCCAACTTGAACACCCAGAGCGCACCGCCCTGGTTGAGGAAGTTGACCCGCTTGGCCACGTCGCCGCCCCACAGGGGAACCGCGCCGCCCCAGCCCGATACGACGGCGATGTACTGCTCGCCGTCCTGTTCCCACGTGACCGGGGGCGCAACCACGCCCGAACCGGTCTGGAATGCCCACAGTTCCTTGCCGCTCTTGGCGTCAAGCGCCTTGAGGTGGCCTTCCGGGGTGCCGTAGAACACCAGACCGCCCTTGGTGGTCATGGCGCCACCCCACAGCGGGGCATTGTTCTTGACTTCCCACACCTTCTTGCCCGACTTCGGGTCGAAGGCGCGCAGGGCACCGATGTAGTCTTCGTTGAGCGGCTTGATGTTGAAGCCAGCACCGAGGAAGGCCGCGCCCTTCTTGTACGAGATCGGCTCGTTCCAGATGTCCATGCCCCACTCGTTGGCCGGCACGTAGAACAGGCCGGTGTCGGGGCTGTAGGCGATCTGCTGCTGGTTCTTGCCGCCGAGGAAGGACGGCGCGCTGAACACGGTCTTGCCCTGCTTGTCGGCGCCCGGGTTGCCCGGACGGTTGTCGTCGTTGTAGACCGGACGGCCGCTGGCAAGGTCGATCTTGCTGGCCCAGGTGACCTTGTCGACGAAGGGGAAGGCGTTGAGCAACTTGCCGGTCTCAGCATCGTTGACATAGAAGAAGCCGTTGCGGTCGGCCTTGCCGCCGGCGCGCACGGCCTTGCCATCGGCACCCTTCATGTCGAACGTGACGAATTCGTTCACGCCGTCATAGTCCCAGCCGTCGTTCGGGGTGTTCTGGTAGTGCCAGACGATCTTGCCGGTGTCCGGGTTGATGGCCACGGTCGAGCACGAGTACAGGTTGTCACCCGGACGGGTGTGGCTGTTCCAGGGGGCCGGGTTGCCGGTGCCGACGTAGACCAGATTGGTCTTGGCGTCGTAGGTGGCGCCGAGCCAGGTCGACGAACCGCCGGTCTTCCAGGTGTCGCCCGGCCACGAGGCGTTGGTCTCGCCGGTGATGCCATTCTCCTTGCCATTCAGGTAGCCCATGTGGCCTTCGACCACCGGACGCGTCCAAACGATCTTGCCGGTCTTGGCGTCGCGTGCATCCAGACGGCCGACGATGCCGAACTCGCCACCCGACACGCCGGTGATGACCAAGCCCTTCACGACCAACGGCGCTGCGGTGTAGGAGTAGCCGGCCGAGAACTCGTCGAGCTTTTCCTTCCAGACGACCTTGCCGGTGTTCTGGTCGAGGGCGACCAGTTGTGCGTCCAGGGTGCCGAAGATGACCAGGTTGTCATACAGGGCGGCGCCACGGTTGACCACGTCGCAGCAGGGCATGATGCCTTCCGGCAGACGGTGGTCGTATTGCCACAGTTCGCGGCCGGTCTTGGCATCGACGGCGTACATGCGGCTGTACGAAGCGGTGACGAAGATCTTGCCGTCGTGGATCACCGGCTGCGATTCCTGGCCGCGCTGCTTCTCGCCGCCGAACTGGAAGGCCCAGGCCGGAACCAGCTTCGACACGTTGCCGGTGTTGATCTTGGACAGGGTCGAGTAGCGCTGACCCTGGGTGCCCATGCCGAACGACAGCACATCGCCGGTCGACTTGGCGTCGTTGAGGATCATGTCGTCGGTCACCGGACCGGCGACCGCGGTCAGCGACGCGCCGGCGAAGGCGGCAGCGACCAGCATCGAAAGGGTCTTGCGTTGCATCTGTGTTCCTCCTGGTTTGTCATGGACGGCGCCACCGTCGGCGTCACCGCAAAGACCTGTCTGCAACAAGCATGCCAACCCACCCGATGCCGCCCAAACCGCTTTGCCGACCCGCAGCAAAAATCGTGGAATTCATCCAATTTGCCGCAGTCAGCAGGTTTTTGCGCCGCCGCAAAGGCGGGTTGCCGTGGCGCCGGGCCCGGGGGGCTTGAGACGTTTGAGAAACTGTCTCAGATCGGAGCGGTGTCTCGCTCTGAGACAACTCGCCCGAGACAGGCGGATGCCGCGACGCGCGGCGCTCACCCGAGCGCGCGCCGCTGCGGTCAGGGCGTGCCGCCGAGCACGCGCCGCTCGATGGCCGGGTAGAGGTGCGCCACCGAACGCCGGTACTCGCTGACCGCGAGTGGCAGACCGGCCCACTCGTCGGGCAGCGGCAGCGCCAGGACATCGTTCATGTCGAGACCGGCCTCAGCCGCCCGCACGAAGGTCGCTTCCAGCCAATCGAGCCAGCGCCGTGTCATGTCGATGCCGCGGCGGTCCTCCAGCAGCGGGCCGTGGCCCGGCACCATGTGCCTGAACAGCAGCGCGGCGAGCGCAGCGAGGCTCTCGCGCCAGCGCACCAAGTCGGCGTGCGGCGTGGTCGGCGCGCGCTGCCAGAACACCAGGTCGCCGGTGAACAGCACGCCGGTGGTCTCGTCGAACACCGCCAGATCGGCGGCGCTGTGCCCCTGCAGGGCGATGACGCGGATGCGGTTGCCGCCCAGCTCCAGCACGCCGGCCTGCGCCACGGTCGCCGGCACCACCACGTGGGTGCCCTTCATGGCCGCGCCGACCATGCGGTAGAGGTTGTCGTTGAAGGCTTCGCCAACATCGTGCATGGCTTGGCGGGTGGCCGGCAGGGTGGCCAGCACCTCGGCCGGGAAAGCCTGATTGCCGAGCATGTGGTCGGGGTGCAGATGGGTGTTGAACACGTGGACGATGGGCGCCGGCGAGCGCGCGGCGATGGCCGCCCGCCAGGCCTCGCCGAGCGCCTTCGAGGCGCTGGTGTCGATCACGACGACACCCTCCGGGGTGGCAATGAAGCCGGCGTTGGCGATGTTGCCGGCGTTCTGCGGCGAGAGGTCCTCGGTTTGGCCGATCAGCGCCCACGTGCCGGGAGCGACTTCGCGGATGTCGAGTTCGGCGGCGGTGGCGGGCACGGTCGCGGCCAGCGACAACGCCACACCTGCCAGAACGCCGCAAGCACAGGCCCCGAGCAGGCGGACTGCGGCTTGGCAGGCGCTCCGGCCCGCAATCTTCAACATGCCGGCTGTCAAGGCGACGACGCTCTTTCCGGATTCAACGCAGCGACCCGAGCAGCTTGTTGCCGTTGTTGTCGCGGCCGTCGATCTGCGTCACGCGCTGCACGCCGGCAAGTTCGAGCGTGAAGACGGGGTTCTCGCTGACCGGCTCGGCCGGCCAGATGCGCGCGACGGTGCGCCCCTCGGCGTCGCGGATGTTGAGTTCGTCGATAAAGAACGCCGGGATGCCATTGGCCAAGCCAGTGTCCATCGGGTGCAGCACCGAGAAGCGCAACCGGTCGCCGGCCGCCGAGCTGAACTGGCGCGCGCTGACGGTGTTGAGCGTGCGCTCCCAGCCGGCCACGCCGCGGCCGGTGCTTGGCGCGGTGCAGCCGCCGCCCTGCGAGTTGACGATGGCCGAACCAACCAGCCAGCGGCCGTCGCGCAATTTCACGCCTGCCCGCACCGGCGTGCTCTGCTGCACCTTGATGCGGAAGGCCAGATACGGCGCCACGCCAGTCGGCTCGAACTCGAGGACCTTGAGGATGGGGTTGTAGTCGGCGACGACGACGATGCGCTCGATCGCCTCGCCGGCAAGCGCGCGTGCATCCACCGCCACCGGCACGTTCATGGCGTCCTCGGCGGTGGGCGGCACCTCGACGCGCACCCGCGGATCGAAGGTGATCTCGCCGCCCTGGTAGAACTGCCGCTGCATGTCGGCCCAGCGGCCACGGTCGCCGAGCGGGTCGACCGGCGTCTGCGCCGCGGCGCTTGCCGCAAAGACACAGGCCAGGGTGACCGGCAGACCATGTTTCAAAGCAATCAGATGGGGTTTCACGCGGGCATCACCCTGCCGAGAGACCCGCGAGCGGGCGACGCGAGCGGGCGAAAATGTGGAGGTCTATTTTTATAAAGTATGCCTCAATAAGCACAAACGCTTATACTCGAAACAGATTTCGACGTGTACCAAAAGATCGCCGCGGTGAGCCAACCGACGGCGGCGCCACGTCCCGGCCGACACAGCCGGTCTGGTGAGGAGGATCGCCGTGTCAGACAAATCAGATCCGGGGGCCACAGCCTTCGGCCTTGCCCGCGCCGCGCTCGACGGCGATGGCATGGTGCGCATCGGCGACCTGCCCGACAGCGTCGCGCAGTCGTGGGAGCGCTGCGTCGGATTGGGTCTCGACACCGCCGCCCGGCAACTGTTCGAGAGCCTGACCTCGCGCGAACTCGCCGACGTCATCGAGCGCAACCACCGCCTCACGCATCAGGCCCTGCCGGCCATGGCCTCGCTCTATGAGCAGATCCGCAACACCCGCTGCATGGTCCTGCTCACCGACGCGCGGGGCCTCATCCTCCACTCGCTCGGCGACGACGATTTCATGGAGAAGGCGCAGCGCGTTGCCCTGCAACCCGGCGTGTGCTGGGACGAGCGCAGCAAGGGCACCAACGCCATCGGCACGGCGCTGTACGAGAACCGCGCGCTCGAGGTCTGCGGCAGCGAGCATTACTTCCGCGCCAACGGCTTTCTCACCTGCTCGGCCACGCCGATCCGTGCGCCGGGTGGCGAGACGGTGGGCGCGCTGGACGTGTCGGGCGACCACCGTGGCCACCAGAGCCACACTTTGGCGCTGGTCAAGATGACAGCGCAGACCATTGAGAACCACCTCAGTTTCGAGGCTTATCCGGGCGCCATCGAGATGCGCTTTCACAGCCGGCCGGAGTTCATCGGCACACTGTGCGAGGGGCTGGCGCTGCTCGACGGCCAGGGCAAGGTGCTCACTGCCAACCGCAGCGCCGAGTTCCAGCTTGGCGTGCCGCTCTCGCAACTGATCGGCCAAGGGTTCGAGGATGTGTTCGATCGGCGCTTCGTGCAGGCGCTGGCGCAGCCGGGGCGCACGGTCGAGTTGCTGACCCGGCGTGGCGTGCGGGTGGTGGCCATGATCGCCGCGCCGCAGGCGGCTGCCCGCCAGAACCGCACGCTGGCGCGGCCGCGCCGCGAGCCGGTGGCACGCACGCCGCAGCGCTGCCTCGGCGACCTGCACGCCGGTGATGACGCCATGGAGCGGGTCATCACGCGGCTGCGCAAGGTCATCGACCACGACCTCGCCATCCTCATCCAGGGCGAGACCGGCACCGGCAAGGAGTGGCTGGCACGCGCCATCCACGAGGAGAGCAGCCGCCGCAGCGGGCCTTTCGTGGCAGTGAACTGCTCGGCCATCCCGGAGACGCTGATCGAGTCCGAGCTGTTCGGCTACGAGAACGGCGCCTTTACCGGCGCGCGGCGCGAGGGCCATAGCGGCTATCTGCGTCAGGCTTCGGGCGGGACGCTGTTCCTCGACGAGATCGGTGACATGCCGCTCAGTCTGCAGGCGCGGCTGCTGCGCGTGCTGCAGGAACGCACCGTGTTGCCGCTGGGTGGCGGCGAGCCGGTCAAGGTTGACTTCCAGCTGGTCTGCGCCACGCACCAGCCGCTCGAGCGCTTGATCGCCGAAGGCGGCTTTCGCGAGGACCTGTATTACCGGCTGGCCGGGCTCACCGTCACGCTGCCGCCGCTGCGCGAACGCGCCGACATCCTCGCCATCGCCGCCGCCATGCTGCGTGCGCTCGGCGACGGCCGCTTCCGGCTCGACGATGCGGCTGCGCAGGCGGTTCGCCAGTTCAGCTGGCCGGGCAATCTGCGGCAGCTCTCCAACGTGTTGCGCAGCGCGCTGGCACTGGCCACGCCCGACCCGGTGATCGGCGTGGAACACTTGCCGGACCAGCTGGTGGCCGCGGCCGGCAGCAGACTGGCCACCGCGCGCGTCGCCGCCAACGGCAGCGGCGAGCGGGCGGGCACCTTGAGCGAGCTCGAGCTCGACGCCATCCGCGGCGCGATCGAAGCCTGCGGCGGCAACATGACCGCGGCGGCCCGTCGCCTCGGCATCGGCCGCGCCACGCTCTACCGCAAGCTGCAGGCCAGCGCCTGAGTCAGCGGGATCCGGCCGCGCCACACCTGACCGTCGCGACGCTTCCTTCGCAGCGCGACACTTCCCCTCCCGACGCCACGGCTGTGACAAGCGCCGGCTTATACTGCGCGGTTTGACATGACACGACCAACGTCGGCCGCCCGCGCCGCCGGCGCCAACCCGATGCCCACCCAAGCGGGCCGCTCCCTCTACTTCCGCCTGCTGCAGTATGTGAAGCCCTACCGCGGCCGCTTTGCCGGGGGGCTGCTGGCGCTCGCCGTGGTGGCCGCCTGCGAGCCGGCCATGCCAGCCCTGATGAAGCCCATGCTCGACGGCACCTTCGTCGACAAGGACCCGCTGCTCATGACCTGGATCCCGGCGCTGATCGTCGGGTTGTTCCTAGTGCGCGGCGTCGCCGGCTACATCAGCGATTACGCCGTCGCATGGATCGGCACGCGCGTGGTGATGGACCTGCGCGTGGCCATGTTCGAGAGGCTTCTCACCCTGCCGACGCCGTTCTTCGACGCCTCGGTGTCGGGCAAACTGCTGTCCAAGGTGAGCTTCGACGTCGCCAACGTGATGACCGCGGCGACCAACGCGCTCACCACCCTGGTCAAGGAATCGCTGGTGGTGGCCGGGCTGGTGGGCTGGCTGCTTTGGCTGAGTTGGAAGCTCACGCTGGTGGTGCTGGTGGTCTCACCCGTAGTGGCCTTTCTGGTGCGCAAGATCGCGCGGCGGCTGCGCGGGGCAAGCCGCGGCGCGCAGGCGGCGATGGGCGGCATGGTGCACGTGCTGGATGAGGCCATCGGTGGCCACCGCGTGATCAAGGTCTACGGCGGTCAGGCCTATGAAGCCGGGCGCTTCCGCGTGGCCGCTGGCGAGGTGCGGCACTTCCTGCTGCGCCAGGCGGCGACCACTGCCGCCGGCATGCCAGTCGTGCAACTGGTCACGGCCTGCGCCGTCGCAGTGGTGATCTGGATCGCCACCGGTCAAGCCAAGTCCGGCGAACTGTCGGTCGGCAGCTTCGTCTCCTACATGGTGGCCATGCTCATGGTCATGCCGCCGCTGCGCAAGTTGACCAGCGTGACCGACAGCCTCCAGCGCGGGCTTGCCGCCGCCGAGAGCGTGTTCGAACTGATCGACCAATCGCCGGAAGCGGACCCGGGACGGGCGCCCATCGGCCGCGCCCGCGGCGAGGTGACGCTGGAGGGGGTCACTTTTGCCTACGCCGCAGACGGCCGCGAGGCGCTGTCGGGTGTCGATCTGCACATCGCGCCGGGCGAGATGGTGGCGCTAGTGGGCGCGAGTGGCAGCGGCAAGACCACCCTGGCCAACCTGCTGCCGCGCTTCTACCGTGCCGATTCAGGTTCCCTGCGCATCGACGGCATCGACGTCGCCCACCTGCCGCTGGCCGACCTGCGCCGGCAGATCGCGCTGGTCAGCCAGGACGTGGTGCTGTTCAACGATACGGTGGCGGCCAACATCGCCTATGGCGGGCGGCGCGACGCGACCCGTGCCGAGATCGAGGCGGCGGCCGAGGCGGCCTACGCCGCCGGCTTCATCCGCCAGATGGCGCAGGGCTTCGACACGCTGATCGGCGAGAACGGCGTGCGCCTCTCCGGCGGACAGCGCCAGCGTCTGGCCATCGCGCGGGCGATTCTCAAGGACGCACCCATCCTCATTCTCGACGAAGCCACCTCGGCGCTCGACTCGGAATCGGAGAAGCAGGTGCAGGCCGCGCTCGAACGCCTGATGCACGGCCGGACCACCTTGGTCATTGCGCACCGCCTGTCCACCATCGAAAAAGCCGACCGCATCGTTGTCATGGAGTCCGGACATGTCGTAGAGTCAGGGAAGCATGACGAATTGATGCGCAGGGCGGGCGTGTACGCGCGTCTGCACGCCCTGCAGTTCAGGGAGAACGGCTTGGAAGACCCGACCGGCGAGAACACGGCGCATCGCGACTAGAATCTGTACACGACCCATGAACGCAGCCCTGCCCATGTCGCTGTTTGCCTTTGGCCTCAACCACGAGAGCGCCCCGCTCGACGTGCGCGAGCGCGTGGCCTTCCCGGCCGAGCACCTGAGCGATGCGCTACGCAATCTGGTGGACAAGCGGCCGGTGACCGAGGCGGCCATCCTCTCCACCTGCAACCGCACCGAGGTCTACTGCCACACGCACGAGCCCGATGCCGCTGTGGACTGGCTGGCGGACTTTCACCAGTTGCCGGTGCGCACGGTGGCCGAACACCTCTACCAGTTGCCGGGCGAGGCGGCGGTGCGCCATGCCTTCCGCGTCGCCGCCGGGCTCGACTCGATGGTGCTCGGCGAGACGCAGATCCTCGGCCAGATGAAGCAGGCCGCAAAGTCGGCCGAAAGCGCCGGCACGCTGGGCTGGATGCTGCACAAGCTGTTCCAGAACTCGTTCGCGGTGGCCAAGGACGTGCGCGCGCAGACCGAGATCGGCACTCGCTCGGTGTCGATGGCCGCTGCGGCGGTGCGTCTGGCCGAGCGCATCTTCCCCGACCTGAGCCGCGAGAAGGTGCTGTTCATCGGCGCCGGCGAGATGATCGAGCTGTGCGCGGCGCATTTCGGCGCGCAGAAACCGGCGGCGGTGACGGTGGCCAACCGCACCGTGGAGCGTGGCGACGCGCTGGCAAGGCGCTTCGGCGGGCAGGCGATCAGCCTCAACGACCTGCCGCAGGTCCTGGCCCAGCACGACATCATCGTCACCAGCACGGCGAGCCCGCTGCCGATCATCGGCAAGGGACTGATCGAACGCGCCATCAAGGCGCGCCGGCGCAAGCCGCTGTTCATCGTCGATCTGGCGGTGCCGCGCGACGTCGAGCCCGAAGTCGCCCAGCTTGACGATGTCTTCCTCTACGCGGTGGACGACCTCGCCCACATCGTGCGCGAGAACGTCGAGAGCCGCCGCGAGGCGGTGAGCAGCGCCGAGGCCATCATCGACGTGCGCGTGGCCGACTTCATGCGCTGGCTCTCGTCGCGCGGTTCGGTGCCGGTGGTGCGGCAGCTGCGCGAGGGCGCGGAGTTGGCACGGCAGGCGGCGGTGGAGGCGGCGGTCAAGCAACTGGCGCGCGGCGACGACCCGGCGGCGGTCGTCGAAGCCCTGTCGCAATCGCTCACCAACAAGCTGATGCATGGCCCCACCAAGGCGGTGAGCAGCGCGAGCGAGGGCGAGCGCGCCGATCTGGTCAAGTGGCTGGCGAGGTTTTACCCCGGCCACGTCGATTAGGGCCGGCCCATGGTGTGGATGATGTGCGGCGCCC
>VEQZ01000089.1 GCA_018882975.1 Rhodocyclaceae bacterium
GTTGGTGGACAGGGCGGGCATTGGCAACCTGCGCATCATCCAGCACGATGCGGTCGAGGTGCTGGATGCCATGATCGCGCCGGCCAGCCTTGCCGGCGTGCACATCTTCTTCCCCGACCCGTGGCCGAAGAAGCGCCACCACAAGCGCCGCCTGGTGCAGCCGCCGCTGGTCGAGCGCATCGCCAGCCGGTTGGCGCCGGGGGGCTATCTGCACCTGGCCACCGATGTCGAGGATTACGCCGAGCAGATGCGTGACGTGGTCAGCGCAAGCGGATGCTTTGCGGAGCTTGCCGCAGCCGAGTTCGCGGCGCACCCTGCACGGCCGACGACAAAATTTGAGAGCCGCGGCGTGCGCTTGGGCCATAGCATTCATGATCTGGTGTTCCGGCGGGTCGGCGTCGCCAGCGTTTGAGCCATCGGCTGGGCGCCCGACTCGCCAGTCAGCGCTTCGGCTTCCCTCTACAGTCACCATGACGCCACTCCGCGCTTCCCTGCCGCTGCTCACACTCGCACTCGCCGGTGCGCTGGCATTGCCGGGCGCCGAGGTCTTGGCGGGCGCCGTCGGTGCGCCGGGCACCGCGGTCAGGCCTGCAGCGTCCACGCCTGCGCAAGGCAGCGCCAAGCTGCCACCAGCGCAGGGCGCCGACACCCCCGCCCCGCGCGAACTGCAACAGGGCACCGGCTTTGTCGTGTCGCGCGAGGGTCATGTCGTCACGGCGTTTCACGTGATCAAGGGCAAGTCGGAGGTGATGGTCGGGCCGATGCCCAACGGCCGCTGGAAAAAGGCTGCGGTGTTGCGCACCGACGAGACGCTCGATCTGGCCTTGCTGCGCATTGACTTGCAGGTCGACCCTTTGCCGGTGAGCGACTGGGCCGATGTGCCAATGGGGCTCGAGGCGCTGGTGGTGGGCTACCCGCTGCCCAAGGTGCAGGGCCTGAGCCGCAAGGTGACGCAGGGCATCGTCAACGGCGACCGCAAGACCGGCGGCGTGCTCGGCGATTTCCAACTCAGCGCCGAGGTGCAAAAGGGCAATTCCGGCGGGCCGGTGCTGGCGCCCGACGGCACGGTGATCGGCGTGGTGCGCGCCAAGCTCAACGCGCTCTCGGTGGCGGAAAAGACCCGCGACCTGCCGCAGAACGTCAATTACGCGCTCAAGTCGACGCCGTTGATCGGCTTCCTCAAGGACGCGGGTGTGACGTTTGAGCAGCGTGTACCCGATCTCGCCACTGTCTACCGGCCCTACCAGACCTTCCGACGCGTGGAGAAGGCGGTGTTCGCGGTGGTCGCGCGCGACCCGCGCGAGCCAGTCGGGCTGGAGGCCCCGATCGCTGCGGAGCCGGCAGAACGGGCCGCGCCAGCCTCGAATGCGCCAGCCTCGAGTGCACCGGCCACCGGCGGCACCCGGCCCTGAGGGCAGTCAGCGCCTACTCGAGCGCCTCGTAGCGCACCGCGGTCACTTCCAAGTGTCGGTCGCCAGCGGGGGTGCGCAGCGTCACCGCATCGCCCTCGCGCGCCTTTGTCAGCGCGCGCGCCATGGGTGACACCCAGCTGATGCGGCCGCGGCCGGCGTCGGCCTCGTCGATGCCGACGATGCTCACCGTCTGCTCGTCGCCGCTGTCCACATCCACGATGTCCACCGTCGCGCCAAAGAACACCTGGTCGGTGACTTCGCGCGCGGTGGGATCGACCACCTCGGCATTATCCAGGCGATTGCCGAGAAAGCGCAGACGCCGGTCGATCTCACGCAGGCGCTTCTTGCCATAGAGGTAATCGCCGTTCTCGGAGCGGTCGCCGTTGCTGGCGGCCCAAGCCACGGTCTCGACCATCTTTGGCCGCTCGACTTTCCAGAGTTGGTCAAACTCGGCTTGCAGCCGGGCGTGTCCGGCCGGCGTCATGTAGTTCTTGCTCCCCGCCGGGACCGGATTGGCGTCGGCGAAATCCTCGTCGTCGTCCGGAGGAGTGTCTTCCTTGAAGAACGCTTTGCTCATTCGCGGCCCGACCTTGCGCCGAGACTTTACGTCCCTGTTTTTCCGAGGCTCAGCGTCGACGAGAAGGTCAGGTCCTTGGAGTCAACCACCTTTGCCGTCAGCTCGCCGCTGCCAGCCTGCGGTGTGAAGTAGAAGCGGAAATTGGGGTTCTCGCTGATCGAGAAGTCCACGTCCGCGCTCATGATGACCTTGCCGGCGTAGGCCACTTCGACATGCCGGATGTAGTGCGGCGGTACGAACAGGCGCGTCACCTGGTCCATCTGCATGCCCGAGTTGTTGGGGTGCGACACCATGACCTGCGCCAGGGTCGGCTTGCCCTGTTGTACCTCGCCCTCGAGCTTGAACTTGACCTTGCCCAAGCGCGCCAGCGCGGCTTCCATGTCCTTGCCGGCCGGGGCCGAGCAGCCACCCGCCGCGCGCACGAACTTGCGCGCCATGTGCAACTGGCCGTCGCTGGTCTCGGCCACCACCCGCACCCACGTGTACTCCTCGAGGCGGATGCGCGTCTCGATGTCGGCGCGGCCGGATTCTGGCGTGAGTTCGAAGCTGGCGGCGATCGGTGTCGGGTTCTTGTCGACCAACAACCACAGCTTGCGGATGTAGCGGCCCGGGGTCTGATCGACCTTGGCTTTGAGGCCGATCGGCACCACGGCGGCGTCCTCGGCGCGGAAGGGGGCGTCGAGTTCCACCACATCGCCCATGTTGTCGGCGATCGGCCGGTCGGCGAACAGGTACTGGCGCACGCCGGTCCACTGCTCGGTGTCGGGCGAAGGCTCGTCGGCGGCCTGAGCGGCCAGCGGCAGCAGCGCGGCACAGGCCAGCGCGCCGGCCAATGCGACAAGACGGCGGAGGGCGGAAGGGAGCAGGGCGGGGAAGGACATGTTCGAAGACTCCGGGTCGGTGTGCGCGGGCTGGCGGTCAGGCCTGCCGCGTCGTTCAGGCCGGTGCCCTGTCGTCAGGGATTCCGAGCCCGAACTGCGATTGCGCCATTTTAGGCTCAGTCCTCCCACTCAAGTTCCGAGTAGGCGGCGGTGACGTTGCGGCGATGGTAGAGCTCGGTCATGGCCCAGCCGGCAGGCGCGTCGATGCCCGCCACCGCCTGCTGCAGGGTCTGGTGGCGGCCAAGGGCGGCGCGCACGGCGTCACGCAGGCCGGCAAGGTAAGCGGTCTGCGCGTCCCAGCCGGCGGCGCTGCTCACCGGGCCGTGGCCGGGGACCGTGCGCGCCGCCCCCAGCGCGCGCAGGGCCGGCGCCTGCGCCAGCCAGCCGCCAAGGCTGCCATCCAGCACCGGCAAGTGGCCGACGAACAGCAGGTCACCAGCGAACAGCGTGCGGCTGGCCTCATCAAACACGGTGAGGTCGTGGTCGGTGTGGGCGGTCTTCCACGCTCGCAGGACCAGCCGCCGGCCGCCGAGATCGATCGCTGCTTCGCCATTCACCGTCTCGCCCGGCACCGCGATGACCGGCGGCGCGGCGAGTTCCAGCTGGCGCTGCGCCAGCGCCTGATAGGTCCCGCGACGTGCGGCGACCGCGGCCGGCAGCCGTTCGGCGGCGATCTGCCTCTGCGGGGCCAGCGCCGCGGCGAGTGCCGGCAAGCCGAGCAGGTGGTCCGGGTGGCCATGGGTGATCACCAGCGCGCACACCGGCAGCGCGGTCCGCGCGCGCACCGCTGCGGCCAAGGCGCGGCCGGTGGCCTCGCTGCCGCCGGCGTCGATCACGGCGACGCAGCGCTCGCCCACCACAAACGCCCAGTTCGACGTGTCGCCGGCGTTGTCGCGGGCGGCCTCGGCCACCTGCCCGAGGTGCACGAATACGCCGGGCGCGACTTCGCTCACCGCGTCCGGCGCCGGTGTGGCGGCGGTCAGCAGCAGGGCGGCGGCAAGCGCCAAGGGCATGGGCAGACGCGCCCAGTGCCGTGCGTCTGCGGTGGGCATGGCCGGTCGTCGACTGGCTCCGGGGTGGGAGCACACGGCGTTCGGCCTGGCTCGGGGCATGAATCGGAGTCTCACCAATCGGACACCTGTGGCTCACGCTGTCGGAGGGCCGCCCGCATCATGCACATCCAATTTTTCATGCGACGCATCAAGTCTAGAACTGCCCGGGCATGGGAAGGGACTTTGTTACACTCGGCAACAGGCTTTTCAACCCGTGCGCAGGCCCATCCATGACCCAGCCCGCAGTGTCTCCGACTGCCCAGTCCTCGGCCAACGAGGCCACGCCGGCACGCATCCACCCGGGTGGCGCCATGCACCAGATCGTCATCGTCGGCGGTGGCGCTGGCGGGCTCGAACTCGCTACCCGACTCGGTGACACCCTGGGCCGCAGGAGGCGCGCCGCGATCACCCTCATCGACCGCTCGCGCACCCACCTGTGGAAACCGCTGCTGCATGAGGTGGCCGCCGGCAGCATGGACCTCGACGACCACGAACTCGAGTACCTGGCGCAGGCGCGCTGGCACCACTTCAAATACCGCCTCGGCGCGCTGGCCGGCATCGACCGGAAAAAGAAGTTCGTCAAGCTGGCCCCCGTCTTTGATGACGAGGGCGAACTGATCATCGAGGCGCGTACCGTGCCCTACGACACGCTGGTCATCGCCATCGGTTCGGTGTCCAACGATTTTGGCACGCCAGGCGTGGCCGAGCACTGCATCTCGCTCGACACCCAAGCCGATGCGGAGCGCTTTCACAAGCGCCTCATCAACAATTGCATGCGCGCACAGGCGCAGCGGACGCCGCTGCGACCCGGCCAGCTTTCGGTGGCCATCGTCGGCGCCGGCGCCACCGGTGTCGAACTCGCTGCCGAACTGCACCGCACGGTGCGCGAATTGGCGGCGTTTGGCCTCGACCGCATCGACCCGTCGCGCGACATTCAGATCACCATCATCGAGGCGGCGCCGCGCATCCTCGCGCAGATCCCGGAGCGGCTGGCCGACTCCGCCATGGGCCTGCTGGCCTCGCTCAATGTCAAGGTGATGACCGGCGAGAAGGTGATCAAGGTCACCGCCGAGGGCGTACACACCGCCAGCGGCACCTTTGTGCCGGCCAGTCAGGTGGTGTGGGCGGCCGGCATCAAGGGTTCGCCCATCCTCGCCGGGCTCGACGGCCTCGAGGTGACGCGCAACAACCTCCTGGTGGTCAAGCAGAATCTGCAGACCAGTCGCGACGACGACATCTTCGCGCTGGGCGACTGCGCCGCCTGCCCGTGGCCGGAGAAGAGCGCGCTGGTGCCACCGCGCGCGCAGGCCGCGCACCAGCAGGCCAGTACCCTGCTCAAGACGCTCAAGCGCCGCCTCGAGGGGCGCGCGCCGGTGGATTACCGGTACCGCGACTTCGGCTCGCTGGTGAGTCTGGGCGAATACACCACGGTCGGCTCGCTGATGGGCGGCCTGCACCGTGGCACGCTGATGCTCGAGGGCGTCATCGCCGGCCTCATGTACAAGTCGCTCTACCAGATGCACCTGGTGGCGCTGCACGGCTGGGCCAAGGTGGCGCTCGACACACTGGCCCGCAGCATCACCCGCCGCACCGAACCGCACATCAAGCTGCATTGAGGCGAGCGAAGGCCATGAGCGGGCGGCTGCCATGAGCCGGCGCTTGTCGGCGGCGGCCCGCCGGTGCCGGTGGGTGCCGCGGCTGCCGCGCGGTGCGGAGCTGCGATCGACGCCGCGCCGCGCTGCCAGCCTCATCGCCCTGCTGCTGGCCCTGCTGGCGCCGGTCCTGCTGACGACCGGTTGTGCCTGGAAGACCTATACGCCGGCACCGCTCGACCTTGCTGCGGCCGACACCGCCGCGCTCGAACGCCGGCTCGATGATGCGCGCAGCCGCGCCTTGCTCGAGGCCAACGGCGTCGACCTGCGCGACTGGCCGGCGGTCACCTGGAGCCGTGAGACACTGTTGCTGACCCTGCTCGACCGCCACCCCGATATGCTGGCGGCACGGTCACAGGCCGCCGCCGCCCGGGCCAAGGCGCCGGCGGTGCGACAGCCGGTCAACCCCGACCTCTCGACCCGCCTCGAGAACCATTCCGACCGCGCCGGCGTGTCGCCGTGGAGTGTTGGCGCCGGTCTGCAGTTCACGCTCAACCAGCGTCCCCTGCTGGACGCGCAAGGTGGCGTCGCCGAAGCCGAGGCAGCGGAGGCAGAAGTCGCCGCCGGCGAGGTGGCGTGGCGGCTCTACCGCGCGCTCGGCGATGCCCTGCTTGCCGTGCAATCCGCCAGCGAATCGGCGGCATTGGCGCGCGACGCGGTGGAACTCGCCGAAGCGCGTGTCGAGAGCGTCGGCATTCGCCATCGTTATGGCGCCGCGCCGGCGCTCGAGGTGCAACTCGCCGGCGAGGCCCTGCTCGCGGCGCGGCGCGAGCAAGCCACGGTCGATGCGGCGCTGGCGAGCGCTCAGGCGCAGCTTGCGCAGGCGCTGGCCTTGCCGCCCGGCGCGGCCGACGCGCTGCGCCTCGCCGCGTGGCCGGTGCTGCCGCCGGCGGGTGGTGCGGACGGCGAGGGCGCTGGGCCGGATGCCGCTACCGCGCGTGCGCTGGCCTTGCAGAACAGCCTTGACTTGGCGCGTGAGCTGGCGCTGTATCAGGTCGCCGAGGCCAATGTGCGGCTCGAGGTGGCGCGCCAGTATCCGCAGCTGCGACTGGGCCCGGGGCTGGTGTGGGACCAGGGCGACCGCATCTGGCAGATCGGCCTTGCCCTGCCGCTGGCGCTGCTGCACCGCAACCAGGCCGGCATCGCCGCCGCCGAGGCACGGCGCAGCGCGCAGGCGGCGCAGACGGTGGCGCGGCAGAATGCGGTGGCCGGCGAGGTCGACACCGCGCGCCGACGCGTCGTCGCGCTGGCCGGTCCGCTGCTGGCGGCTCGCCGCGAGGCCGAAGCCGCGGGTCGGCCCGTCGGTCTGGTGCG
>VEQZ01000019.1 GCA_018882975.1 Rhodocyclaceae bacterium
CTCCCGCAATGACAACAGTTCGCCAGTCTGGCTCAGGCCATCATGGTTCGAGTCGATCCAGACGCGCAAGCGGTCGAAGACAGCATCCCGCGAATCGATGACACCGTCGCCATTGCCATCGACCGAGCGCAAGGCCTCGAAGCCGTCGCGCGCGCGGGTACCGTCGGGCAGCCGGAAGGCCTCGCCGAACAGTTCGCCGCCATCGTCGATGCTGCCGTTGCCATCGACATCGAGGGCCAGCAAGCCGTCGCCGCCGGTGACCCAGCCGGTCTGCACCGCTTGGCCGTCGCCGCGCAGGTCAAAGCGCACACCCTCAAGAACGTGGAGGGTCTCCACGCCGTCGCCGTCGAGGTCGAGGACGATGGGCGTGGACAACGCCGCAATCTCAGCCGTGGTCAACGCCGCCTGCTGTTCGGGTGTCAAGACGGTGTCACCCATGGTCAACGCGTGCAGCTGGTCGGTTCCCACCGCGGCGAGCGCACTCAGTTGCCCGGTTGTCAGGAAACCGATCTGGCTGGCGGCGAGCGACCCGATTTGCTCAGTGGTCAAACCCTTGATGGCATCCGTGGAGATGGCCTGCAGGTCTTCCGGAGCGATCGACGGAATCTGCGCCGTCGTAAGGTAACTCAAGGTCTCGGAGCTGAGCACCCCGAACTGGGCGGTGGTCAGCGCGACGATCTGGGCCGTGGTTAGTGCCCCGACCTGCGACGAATCCAAGGCCGCGATCTGTGCCGAATCGAGCACCTGAAGATCGGGAACTTCGATCACCCTAATCTGCGCCGAGGTCAGCGCGTTGATCTGGGCCGTGCCGAGGACGTCATATTGTGCCGTGGTCAGCGCGACGACCTGCACACTGGTCAACGCCGCGATCTGGTCAGTCGTGAGCGCGGGTACCTGCGCGCTGGTCAAGCTCTGCAGGTCTCCCGGCTGGACCCGCACGATCTTGGCCGGATCGATGGCCACCAATTTGTCGGTTGCCAAGTTGGCGTACTGATCGGCGGTGAGCGCAACGATCTGGGCGGTACTCAGGTTGAATACGTGGTCGGTGGTCAGGGCATTGAGCGCGGCAGTGCCAAGGAATGCGATGTCGTTGCCGATTGCCTGCACCTGATCGGTACCGAAAACTTGCACTTGGTCGGTCGTCAGGGCACCCACCTGCGAACTGGTGAGCGCATCCATCTGGGCCGTGGTGAGCGACGGCAACTGATCGGTGGTCAGTGCCACGATCTGGCCGGCGGTCAAGCCGACGATGTCGCGCGTCTCGATGGCGACCAGTTGAGAGGTGCTCAGCACCTGCAGGTCCGCCGTCTCGAAGCCCTTGAGCTGCGCCGAAGTCATTGCCGCGATGTCGGCCGTCTCGAGCGCCTTGACTTGATCAGACGTCAGCGCCGCGAGCTGAGCGGTGGTCAATCCAGGCACCTGCGCGGTGGTGAGCGCAACGATCTGGGCCGTGGTGAGCGCATCGATCCGGGCATTGCTGATCACACCAAGCTGCGCCGAGGTCAATCGCGCAAAGTCCGCGGTCTCGATGGCGACCAGCTGCGCAGTACCAAACGCTGCCACCTGTGCCGTGGTCAGTGCCGGCATCTGGTCGGTGGTCAAGGCGAGAACTTGGGCTGTGCGCAGGGCCTCGATATTGCCGGTGGCGAGCGAAGCGATCTGGCCGGTTCCCAAGGCGGCGATCTGCGTCACGCGCAGAGCGGTGATCTCGCTGGTATCGAGGGTGGCGAGCTGCGCCGTAGTCAGCACCACCACATCCTGTGTCTCGATGAAGGAGAGTTGGGACGTGCTCAGCGCGGCAAAACCGGTGGTCGACATGCCGCCCCACTGCGCCGTGGTGATTGCGATGATCTGGGTCGGATCAAGCACACCGAGCTGCGCAGAGGTAAGTGCATTGACCTGCGCCGTGGTCAGGGCACCGACCTGCTCCGGTGTCAGCAACTGCAGCTGGGTACTGCTCAGCCTGGCAGTGGACGCTGGGTTTATGGCGCTGATTTGTGCCGTGCCAAGGGCTGCGATATCGCTGCCGATAGCAAGTATCTGCGCGCTGCTGAGCGCAGCGAGTGCGGCGGTGGCGAGGAAACGCTCGTCGAACGAAGCAAACTGCGCGGTGCCCAACGCCGCCGCTTGAGACGACGTCAGCGCCACGATCTGCGCAGTGGTCAAGGCAAACAGTTGGTCTACGTTAAGCGCGCCCACCGCAGCGGTCGACAGCGCGGCGAAGCGGTCGGTAGTCAGCCCGGCGATCTGGTCGTCGGAGAGGCGGGCGATGCCGGCGCCGCTGATACCGGCAATGACGGTGGTCGACAGGCTGTTCAGGTTGGTGCCAGGTCCGGCGATCTGATCAGCTGACAGCGCCGCCAACTGCGCCGTGGTAAGCACGGCAAGGTCGATGGTCGCCAATTGCTCGGCACTCAGCGCACGCACATCCACAGTGTCGAGGGCCCGCAATTGTGCCGAGTCGAGCGCGGCGATCTGGCCGGTGGTGAGGCCCGCCACCTGGTCGCTGCTGAGCGCCTTGACCTGGGCCGTTGTGAATCTGGAGAGATCGCGCGTCTCGATGGCCGCCGCCTGATCGACGCTGAGTGCGGCAAGCTGCGCCGTGGTCAGCCTGGGGATCTGGTCGGTGGTCAGCGCGACGATCTGGTCGGTGGTGAACTGGGTGATCAGCGGTGTGCCCAAGGCCACCACCTGAGCGGTGGTCAGCGCACCCACCTGACCTGCGGTCAGGCCGACCACGTCGGCGCCGAGGGCGGCGACTTGAGCGGTGGTCATCAGCACCAAGTCGCGGGTCTCGATGGCGCCGACCTGCGCGCTGGTAAGTGCTGCGACCTGATCAGTAGTGAGTCTGGGCACTTGCGCGGTGGTCAGCGCAACGATCTGGGCGGTGGTCAGATTCGCCACGTCCGCCGTCGACAGGGCCACGATCTGCGCGCTGGACATCACCGCCAGATCCCGCGTCTCAATCGCGGCCGCCTGATCGGCGGTAAGCGCGGCCACCTGCGCGGTAGTCAGCGCGGTCACCTGCGCGGTAGTCAGCGCGACGATCTGCGCAGTGGTCAGCGACTGGATGTCGGCGCCGATGGCGCGGATCTGGTTCGACGCGAGCAGGGTCAGGTCGCCAGTTTCGAACGCCACAAGTTGCGACGTGGTCAGCGCATCGATTTGGGCGGTGGTGAGTCCCGGCACCTGATTGTTTGTCAGTGCCGCAATCTGAGCGGTGGCCAGGTTGGCCATATCGCGCGTCTCGATGGCCGCGATCTGCGCCGAAGTCAGTGCGCCGAACTGGTCGGACGTCAGCGCGTTGAACTGGTCAGAACCGAGCGCGACGATTTGCGCCGAGGTGAGCCTGACCAGATCGCGCGTCTCGAACGCCGCCATCTGCGCCGTGGTCAGTGCCACCACCTGATCGGTGGTGAAGCCGGGAATCTGCGCGGTGGTGAGGGCGACGACCTGGTCGGTGGTCAAATTCCGGACAGCCGCCGTGGCCAGCGCCGCGACTTGCGCGGTGCCGAAGCGCTGCAGGTCCGCGGTCTCCAGCGCTGCCACCTGAACCGATGTGAGCGCGGCCACCTGCGCGGTGGTCAGCGCCGGGACCTGTGCCGTGGTGAGGGCGATCACCTGGTCGGTCGTGAAGGCCTGAACCTTGGCGCCGAGCCCGGCCAACTGGGCGGTCGACAACCCCGCAACCTCGGCAACACTGAGCGCGGCAACCTGGTCGGTGGACAGCGCCGCGTAGCTTTCGCTGGTCAACTGGGCAACATCCAGCGCCTCCATGACCGCGCGCTGCGCCGTGGTGAGGGCAGCCACCTGGGCACTCGACAACGCAGCGGCCTGTTGGGTGGTGAGCGCCACCAGTTGGTCGTCGTTCAAGGCGCGGATGTCGTCGGTGCCCAAGGCACGGACCTGCGCCGTGCTGAGTTGGGCAAAGTCGGCCGTCTCCATCACCACCAACTGGGCTGTGGTCAGCGCCACGATCTGCGCGGTGGTGAGCCCGGCGACCTGCGCCGTGGTCAACGCGATGATCTGGTCGCTACCGAGCTTGGCGATGTCCCTCGTCTCGATGGCGGCGATCTGGCGAGATGTAAGCGCGCCGAACTGGTCGGCAGACAGCACGTTGAACTGGTCCGAACGCATGGCGACGATCTGCGCCGTGGTCAAGCTGCCGACGTCGCGCGTCTCGATGCCGACGAACTGGTCGGTGGTCAGGCTGGCCACCTGCGCGGTGGTCAGGGCGGCGACCTGAACCTGGCTGAGGGCCGCGAATTCATCGCTGGTGAGGCCCCTGAGTTGCGCGGTGGAAAGTACGTCGATGCGGGCGATGCCAGCGATGTCGCTGCCCAGCGCCGTCATCTGGTCGCTGGTGAGCCCGCTCTGCAGTTGCGCGGTAGTCAGAAAGCCCAGCTGCTGCGAGGTGAGCGCGTCGATCTGCGCCGTGCTCATGATGCGCAGGTCCTGCGTCTCGATGGCTGCGATCTGGCTCGCGGTCAGCGCGCGCACCTGGTCGGTGGTCAGCGCAGCAACCTGCGCCGTGCTCAGGCTGGCGACCTGGGCGATCGTCAGGCCGCGCAAGTCCGCTGTCTCGATTGCCGCAATCTGCGCGGAATCGAAGACCGCCAGTTGCGCCGTGGTAAGCGCGGTCACCTGGGTGCCGGTGAGCGCCCGGACCTGATCGGTGGTCAGCACATCGACCTGGGCCGTCGTGAGGTTGACGATGCGGGTCGGCAACAGAGCAGCCAGGCTGGCAGTGCCGATGGCCGGGACATCGGCCGTCTCGATCGCCTGCAGCTGTGCCGAACTGAGGGCACGCAGCTGGTCCGAGGTCAGCGCACCGACCTGGTCGCTGCTCAGCGCAGTCACTTGGGATGCCGAAAGGCCGGCAATGGCGGACGTCGACAACGCCGCCACCTGGCCGGTACTCAAGCCGGCAAGCTGGGTGCTGCCAAAGGCACCGAGCTGCGCGGAACTGATGGCGGCGATCTGCGCCGTGCTGGAGAACAGGGTGAAGATCTGGTCGCCGGTGAGCGCCTTGACCTGGGCCGTCGCCAAGGCAGCGACCTGTGCGGTGCCGAGGGCGGCGACCTGGTCGGTGGTGAGCGACGCCACATCTGCCGTCTCCAGCCCGCGCAGTTGCGCGGTGCTCAGCGAGCGAACCTGCGCGGTGGTCAGCGCAGCGACTTGCTCGCCGGACAGGGCTGCCAGCTGCGCCGTGGTGAAAGCGCGCAGGTCACCAGTGCCAAGCGCCACCAGATCGTCGGTCTCCAGCGCCGCGACTTGCGCAGTGCTCAACAGCGCGACCTGCTGGGTGGTGAGGCCGGGTGCGTTGTCGGTGGTCAGTGCCGCGATCTGGCCCGGCAGCAGGGCCCTGACGGCAGCCGTTGAGAGCGCACCGACGCCCGCAGCAGTGAGGGCGGCGATCTGCTCGACAGTTAGTGCGCTGGCCTGATTGCTGGTCAGTCCGCTGAGTTGGGAGGCCCCCAGTGCGCTGATTTGACCGACCGAAAGCTGCACCAGATCCACCGTATCGATCGCGGCGATCTGTGCCGATGACAGCCCGCCGATGCGATCGGTTGTAATGGCTGTGAGCTGCTCCGCGCTCATCGCGCGGATGTCGCCGGTGTCGATGGCGCGCAATTGGGTCGTGGACAGGGCAGCCACCTGAACCTGAGACAACGCCACGATCTGACTCGACGTCAGGGCCGTCATGACTGCGGCAGACAGGCCCGCGAGGCCGGCACTGCTGAGGAACTGGACCTGATCCGCCGACAGCGCGAGCGCCTGCGCCGGGGTCAGATTCGCGAGTTGCGCGGAGCTTAGTTCCGAGATATCGCCAAGCGGCAGCGCGGCCAATTGCGCGGTGGTGAGTGCCGCGAGGAAGCGCACGTCGGCCTGCAACTGCGTGGTCGAGAGCGCCGCGAACTGCGCGCTGCTCAGCGCGGCCAGTTGCGCAGGCAGCAGTGCGGCCGCCTGATCGGACGAGAACGCCGCGAGGTCAACCGTCTCGAAGCTGCGAATCTGCGTCGGCGTGAGCGCCTGGATGAAGCCGGTGCCCAGCGACTGCGCTTCGGCAGTGGTCAGCGCAATGATTTGGGCCGCGGTAAGCCCCTTGACGGCGGAGGCGCTCAGCGCATTGAGGTCGGCGGTCTCGAGGTTGGCGACCTGCGCAGTGGTGAGGCCGGCCACCTGCGTCGAGGTCAGCAAGCCGAACTGGCTCGATGTCAGCGCATTCAAGCTGGCCGTCGGCAAGGCGCCCAACTGCAGGCCGGAGAGTCCGGCGATGCCGGCGCTGCTCAGCGCCGCGAGGTCGGCGGTCTCCAAGCTGGCCACCTGCGCGTTGCTCAGGGCGGCCACCTGCGCCGACGCCAAGGCCCCGAATTGGGTGGTGTCGAGCGCGTTGAGCTTGGTGGTGGTCAAACCCGCCAGCGCGGCGGGCGCCAGCGCGCGGATGTCGCTGGTCGCGGTGAGATTGGCAAAGTCCAGCGCAGCCAGCTTGGCGGCGCTGAGGGCCCCGAGCTGGGCCGAGGTCAGGGCATCCTGTTGCGAAGCGGTGAGGTTGGCGAGCTGGTTGGTGGCGAGCCCGGCCACCGCGCCGGCCGCGATGCGCACCAGATCCGCCGTCTCGATGGCTTGCAACTGGCTGGTGGAGAGTGCCGAGAGCTGGGCGGCGGTGATCACCCCGGCTTGGGCGGTGGTCAGCGCCACCAGCTGGTCCGTGCTCAGGGCGGCAAAACGGTCGGAGCTGATCTGCGCCAGCACACCCGGCTGCAAGGCGGCGACGTCGGCTGTCTCCAGCACGCCCACCTTGGCGGTGGCGAGCGTGTTGAGTTGGGCCACCTTGAGTGCCGCCGCCTGCGCCGTGGTGAGCGCTTGCAAGGCTGCGTCGGAAAGGCCGGCGAGGGTCGGCAGCGCCGCCACCTGCGCGGTGCTGAGGTTGGCCATGACGGTGGGCGAGAGCCCGGCCAAGGCGGCGGAACCGAAACCGGCCACCACGGTGGGCGTGAGCAGGCTGAACTCGGCCGAATCCAGCGTGGCCACCTGCGCCGAGGTCAATGCGACAAGTTGCCCTGCGGTGAAGCCCCGCAGCGCGGCGCTGGTCAGCGCAGCAAAATCATCCGTGCCAAGGTTGGCCAACTGGGTGTTGGTAAGGCCTGACACCTGCGCCGAATTGAGCGCGGCGAATTGCCCGGTGCTCAGCGCATTGAGGTTGGTGGTGCTCAGCCCCGCCAGCGACCCGGCGGCGATGGCGCCAACGTCGCGCGTCTCGATGGCCGCCAGCTGGTCGGCTGACAAGGCCTTGAACTGGTTCGCGTTGAGTGCGCCGACCTGGTTGCTGCCAAAGGCGACGACTTGCGCCGTGGTGAGCGCCGCCACTTGAGCAGTCGAGAGGCCGTTTATCGCGCTGGCCGCAAGCGCAGCCACATCGGCCGTTTCGATGGCCTGCAATTGGGCGCTGCTCAGCGCATTGAGCTGCACCGCCTTGAGTTGCGCCGCCTGCGCCGTGCCCAGCGCGGCTATGGTGGCATTGGCCAGACCGGCGACCGCCTGCGAACTCAGCGCGCCGACCGCTGCGGCGCTGAGCCGAGTGATGTCGGTGGCATCGAGCGTGGCCAGTTCGGCGGAGGTGAGTGACGGGGCGTTGAGCGCCGACAAGCTGGCCAGCACGGCCGAGCTCAACGCGTCGAAATCAGCGGTCTCGAGGCTGGCGATCTGCGCACCACTCAGCGCAGCGAACTGGGCGCTGGTCAGGGCGCCGAACGCCGCGGTCCCAAGGCTGTTGAGGTTGGCCGTCGTCAGCCCGGCCAACGCGGCACCGCTGAGTGCGCGCACGTCGTCGGTCTGAAACAGGGCCAGCTGGTCGGTACTGAGCGCCCTCAGTTGCGCCGCGCTGACCCCTGCCAGCTGCGCCGAGGTAAGCGCATCCAATTGCGCGGTGCTGAGCGAACGGAACACCGCGGTACTCAGGGCGCCGACTGCGCCCGCGGTGAGTCCGGTGATGTCGGTGCCTATGGCCTGGATCTGGCCGGTGGTGAGGGCGTTGAGCTTGGCTCCGCTGAGCGCCGCGACCTGCGCCGTGGTGAGGGCGGCAAAGTCGGTAGTGTCGAGTTGGCGCAACTGCGCCGTGCTGAGCGCGCCAAATGCCGCGCCGCCGATTTCGGCGATTTGGGCGCTGCCGAGCGCGGCCACGGCGACTGTAGTCAGCGCCGCCGCCTGCGAAGCCGTGAGCCCGCGGATGGCCGCCGTGCTGATGGCAGCGAGGTCGGCCGTCTCCAGTTGGGCGAATTGGGTCGCGGTCAGCGCCGCGATCTGCGCCGACCCCAGCACCGCAAACTGGCTGGCATCCAGCGCATTGAGCGTGGCGGTCGACAGCGTCGCAAGCACTGCGGCGCGCAGCGCCGAGACATCGGCTCCAAGCGCCTGGATGCTGGCACTGCTGAGTGCAGCAAGTTGCGCGGCGCTGAGTGCCGAGACCTGCGTCGTGCCCAAGGCCGCCAACTGGTCGGTCGACAGCACCACCGCTTGAGCCGTCGACAGACCGCCCGCCTGCGCGGTCGTGAGTCCTGCGATCTCCGCCGTGCTCAAGCCCTGAATCTGGGCAGTCGTCAGCGACGCGATGTTGGTGGTGCTGGAGATCGTCATGGTACAGCTCCTGAATGTGGCCCCGCTCGTATCGGTTCGGCCCGCACGGCAAGCACAGCGTGAATACGGATCGTTCGGGCTGTAACGGCACCACGGCGCGGGACTTTAATTTATTTTATGCGAGCGAGTTCTGGAAAGCGGGTTTTGCAATCCACCGCCAATTGGTTCACGGGTCGGGCGCGATCCCGCCGCGCCAAACGACCTGACCGGGCACAAGGGCTCGGCTACGGTAGCGCCGCTGCGGGACCATGGTTGAAAGGCCGAGATCGCGAGACCAGGCGGTCCGATCGAAGCCTTACATACCCGGCAGCATGCCTTTGAAGTTGCGCGCAAGCTTCATCAGATTGCCGCCCTTCATCATCTTCATGACCTTCTGCATCTGCTCAAACTGGTTAAGTAGCTGGTTGACCTCCTGCACCGGAACGCCAGCGCCGGCGGCGATGCGGCGCTTGCGGCTGGCCTTGATCAGCTCGGGCTTGCGCCGCTCGAGCGGGGTCATGGAGTTGATGATGCCCTCGGTACGGGCGATGCGCCGTTCATCCGGCTGCTGACCTTTGAGTTGCGCAGTGAGCTGGCCGGGCAGCTTGTCCATCATCGCCGCGAGGCCGCCCATCTTGCGCATCTGCATGATCTGCTGCTTGAAATCCTCGAGGTCGAAACCCTTGCCCGACTTGAGCTTGTCGGCCAGCTTCTGCGCCTCGGCCACATCGACCTGACGATGCGCCTCCTCCACCAGCGAGAGCACGTCGCCCATGCCCAGCACGCGCGAGGCCATGCGGTCGGGGTGGAAGGCCTCGAGCCCATCCATCTTCTCGGAGACGCCGACGAACTTGACCGGCGCGCCGGTGACCTGTCGCACCGACAGCGCCGCGCCGCCGCGCGCATCGCCGTCGAGCTTGGTCAGGATCACGCCCGTCAGCGGCAGCGCCTCGCCGAACACCCGGGCCGTGTTGACCGCGTCCTGGCCGAGCATCGCGTCGACCACAAACAGCGTCTCGGTCGGCTTGAGCGCGGCGTGCAGGTCCTGGATCTCGGCCATCATCTCCGCATCGATGGCCAGGCGGCCGGCGGTATCGACGATGAGAACGTCGAAGAAATGGCGCTTGGCATGGTCCAGCGCCGCCGCCGCGATGGCGCGCGGGGAATCGCTGGATGAGGACGGGAACACCCCGGCGCCGACCTGCTCGCCGACCACTGCCAATTGCTGAATGGCCGCCGGGCGGTAGACGTCGCAGCTGACCAGCAGCACCTTTTTTTTCTGCCGCTCGATCAGGTGCTTGGCCAGTTTGGCGGTGGTGGTGGTCTTGCCGGCGCCCTGCAGGCCGGCCATCAGCACCACGACAGGTGGTACTGCTGCAAGGTTGAGGCCCTTGGATTCTTCGCCCATGACGCGGGTAAGTTCGCGGTGCACCACGCCGACCAGCGCCTGTCCGGGCGTCAAGCTACCCACCACAGCCTCGCCCACCGCCGCCGCCTTGACCGCAGCGATGAAGTCCTTGACCACCGGCAGCGCCACATCGGCTTCCAACAGCGCCATGCGCACCTCGCGCAGCGCATCGCTGATGTTGTCCTCGGTGAGGCGGGTCTGGCCGCGCAGCTTGCGTACGACCTGGTCAAGGCGCTGGGAGAGGTTCTCGAGCATGGGCAGGATCTGTTGACGGGGTTTGCGGCGGTATTGGCGGCAACGCCAGCCATGGGCGTGCGGTTTGCCGGGATGCGCCCGAATCAACGCCGGGCCACCCGGCTCGGCTGATAGACTCACGGCATGTTGTCGAGTCTACTTCAGCCCGCGCCCCGGAAGGTCTTTGCGACCCCTGCGCCATGAACGCTGCCCTGATGAACATCGCCGCCGCTGTGGCCTACGCCGTGCTCGGCGCGCTGGCTTGGCGGGCACCCGCGGTGGCTGGCCGTCGCGCCCTGTTGCTGGTGGTGCTGGCGGCGTGGCTGCTGCAAGGTGCCGCGCTACGGCAGGCGGTCTGGGTCGAGGGCCAGTTCCTGCTGGGTGTCGGGCACAGCATCGCCGCCTTCACCTGGATCGCGGTGGCCACGCTCGGCATCATCTCGCTGCGCGACCGCGTCAGCGCGCTGGGCATGCTGGTGTGGCCACTCGCCGCGCTCGGCTGCCTGGCAGCCTTGGTGTGGCCGGATGTGCATGCCATCGCCGGCAGCGACCGGCCACTCCTCCAAGGCCACTTGGTGGCAGCGATCCTCGCCTACGCATTCTTCACCTTGGCCGGCCTGCAGGCCTGGCTGATGCAGTGGACCGAGGAGCGCCTGCTCGCCGGCCGCGTCGATGGCTGGGTATCGCAGCTGCCGCCGGTCATGACGCAAGAGAACATTCTGTTCCGCCTGATCTGGTCGGGCTTCGTGCTGCTCACGCTCAACCTGCTCAGCGGCGCGCTGTTCGCCGAGGAGATCTTCGGCCGCGCGCTGCCTTTCAATCACAAGACCGTGCTCGGCATCACCAGCTGGCTGATCTTCGGCTGGCTGCTGCTCGGCCGGCATGTGGGCGGCTGGCGTGGCCGCATCGCCGCGCGCATGACCATCGCCGGCTGCATCGTGCTGCTGCTGGCTTACATCGGCGCGCGGTTCGTGGCGGAGATCCTGCTCGGGCGGGTCTAGCGCCCGGGTGCGGCCGACGCCGCATCGGTCATTTCTGCGACAGGTCAGCCAAGGGGCTTGCCTGAGCGCCGCACGCGTCCCCATACTGACCGCGTCGCTTCCGGCACCTCGCATTTGGACAATCTGTCGACCGGCACCCTGCTCGGTGCCTTGATCGTGCTGCTGGCGCTGTCGGCCTTCTTCTCGATGGCCGAGACCAGCATGATGGCGCTCAACCGCTACCGCCTGAAGCACATGGCAGCCGGGGGGTCGCGCGGCGCCATACTCGCCCAGACCCTGCTCGACCGCACCGACCGCCTGCTCGGCGTGATCCTGCTCGGCAACAACCTGATCAACGCCTCGGCGGCGACGCTCACCACCATCATCACGCTGCGCCTGTTTGGCGAGGGCGAATGGGCGCTGTCGCTGGCCACTTTGCTGCTCACTTTCGCCATCCTGGTGTTCTCCGAGGTCACGCCCAAGGTCATCGGCGCCGCCTACCCCGAGCGCATCGCGTTGCCCGCGGCCTTCATCCTCGCGCCGCTGCTGCGCCTGCTGTCGCCGGTGGTGTGGTTCATCAACCTGTTCGTACAGGCCATTCTGCGCCTGCTGCGCCTGCAGCCGCCGGCATCCGGGCCGCAACCGCTGACCCAGCAGGAGTTGCGCACGCTGGTGCTGGAAGCCGGCCGCTACATCCCGGCAAAACACCAAAGCATGCTGTTGTCGCTGCTCGAACTCGAGAACACCACGGTGGACGACATCATGGTGCCCCGCCAGCAGATCGAGGCCATCGATCTCGAGGCGAGCGACGCGGAGTTGCGCCACCAACTCGCCACCTGCCACCACAACCGCGTGTTGGTCTGCCGCGGCAGCGCCGACGATGTGGTCGGCCTGCTGCACGTGCGGCGCATCCTGCACCTTTGGGAGGCCGAGGAGTTCTCGCGTGAAGCGCTCGAGGCGCAGGTCAAGCCGCCGGTGTTCGTGCCCTCGGGCGCCAACCTGCTGAGCCAGTTGCAGGCGCTGCAGGAGCAGCGCGAGCGCATGGCGCTGGTGATCGACGAGTACGGTGAGATCCGCGGCCTGCTGGCACTGGAGGACGTGCTCGAGGAGATCGTCGGCGAGTTCACCACGCAGTCGCCGCACCGCGTCACCGCTTGGGCCGAAGACGCCGCGGGCGGCTGGGTGGTCGATGGCAGTGCGCCGCTGCGCGATCTCAACCGCAAGCTCGGTCTGGCGCTGAGCCTCGACGGGCCGCGGACGCTGAATGGCTTGATCCTTGAGCATCTGCAGGACCTGCCCGAGGCCGGCGTGAGCCTGCGCCTGGACGGCGTGACATTGGAGATCCTGTCGGTGCAGGACCGCGCGGTGCGGTCGGTGCGTCTGCGGCGAATCGCGCTTCCGGAGACCGCGACCTCGGCCGTTTGACCGATGCGCGGATCGGGCCAGTCGCGGCAGGATGGCGGCATGTACTCGCACGCCCCAACAACGCCACCATCGACTGCAGGCCAGCCGCCGGCTACCGCACACCTCCCACCGAGCCGGACACCGCTCACCGCACTGGTCACCGAACCCGCTGCAGCCGGGCTGTTCGATCCGCGCTGGCTGCGCGATGGTGTCTGCGTGCCGCTCTCGGTACGCGACGGCGTGCTGCGGCTGGCGCTGGCCGATGCCGACCGACACGACCTGCTCGAGGCGATCCGTTTTGGCACCGGGCACCTGCTCGAGGTGCTGCCGGCCGAGGCGGCTGCCATCGCCACCGCCAGCGCCGCCCTGCTCGAACGGCTCACCGCCGAATCGCGCAACCGCGACGAGGCCGCCATGGGCATCGATGCGCTGGCCGATGCAGCCACGCCCGGCGCCGTAGCGGGCGATGCCGACACCAGCGACGCGCCGGTGGTGCGCTACCTGCACGGCCTGCTCGAGGAAGCGGTGCGCGACGGCGTCTCGGACATCCATTTCGAGCCGTACGAGCTCGTCTACCGGGTGCGCTTCCGGCGCGATGGCGTGCTGCACGAGGCACGGCAGCCGCCGGTGGCGGTGCGGGAACGGCTGGCCTCGCGCATCAAGGTGATGGCACGACTCGACATCGCCGAGCGTCGCCGGCCGCAGGACGGCCGCATCCGCCTGCCGCTGGACGGCCTCGGGGTGGTGGACATGCGCGTCAGCGTGCTGCCCACCCTGTTCGGCGAAAAAGTCGTGCTGCGCCTGATGCCGAGCGACACCGGCACGCTCGACATCGACCGGCTCGGCCTGGAAGCGGCGCAGAAGGCCGCCCTGCTCGAGGCGATCGACCGCCCGGACGGCATGGTGCTGGTCACCGGCCCCACCGGCAGCGGCAAGACCATGACGCTTTACACCCTGCTGGCGCGCCTCAACCGCGCCGGCGAGAACATCTCCAGCGCCGAGGACCCGGCCGAGATGCATCTGCCGGGCATCAACCAGGTCAATGTGAACGAGCGCACCGGGCTCGGCTTCGCGGCGGTGCTGCGCGCCTTCCTGCGGCAGGACCCGGACACGCTGATGGTCGGCGAGATCCGCGACCTCGAGACTGCCGACATCGCCATCAAGGCGGCACAGACCGGCCACCGCGTGCTCTCCACACTGCATACCCGCGATGCGCCGGGCACGCTGGCACGGCTCATGAGCATGGGCGTGGCACCATTCCAGCTGGCCAGCGCGGTGCGCATCATCACCGCGCAGCGGCTGGTGCGCCGGCTCTGCGGGCAGTGCCGGCGGCCGGATGCGCAGGCCGCCTCGCGTTTGCAGAACGCGGACGTCGTCGGGCCGGCCCTCATCACCGCCTCAGAGGTGGACCGGGTGGCGCCCTTTACGGCCGATGGCTGCAGCGCCTGCGGCGGGACCGGCTTCAGCGGCCGCGTCGGCGTGCATCAGGTGCTGCCGGTGTCCGACGCCATGAATGCGCTCATCCTGCAACAGGCCAGCGCCCGCGAACTCGCGCGTCAGGCGCAGAGCGAGGGGGTGATGACCCTGCGCGAAGCGGCGCTGGCCAAGGTGCTTGCCGGCGTCACCTCGCTGGCCGAAGCCGAGTCGGTGTGCCATGCGTGAGCGCGCGTCGCGCCAGCTCGACAGCGCCACCCGCCAGCTGGCGACGCTGCTGGGCGCCGGCATCCCACTGGCGCAGGCGCTGCAGACCCTGGCCCGCAGCGAAACGGGCGCGCTCCGGCCGGTGCTGGATCAGGTGCGCCGCGATGTCGAGTCCGGCCTGACACTGGAGAAGGCCTTGGCGCGACATCCGCAGGTGTTCGACGCGCTTTACCGCAGCCTGGTCGCCGCCGGGGAACTCGGCGGCCTGCTCGACACCATGCTCGAGCGCATCGCCAGCCACCGGGAACGCGCCGACCGGCTGCGTGGCAAGGTC
Source organism: Rhodocyclaceae bacterium (assembly GCA_018882975.1). Lineage (GTDB taxonomy): Bacteria > Pseudomonadota > Gammaproteobacteria > Burkholderiales > UBA3065 > UBA3065. The sequence goes on from VEQZ01000019.1 coordinate 14,618, forward strand.
CGCTCGGCACTGGTCTACCCGGCGGCGGTGCTGACCGTGGCGATGCTGTCGGTGGGCGTCATCCTGGTCTGGGTGGTGCCGGGCTTCCAAGCCCTGTTCGACCGCGCCGGCGCCGACCTGCCGGTGCCCACCCGCGTGGTGGTGGCGCTGTCCGAGACGCTGCTCGGCCACGGCTTGTGGGTCGGCCTGGCGCTCGCTGTAGCGGCAAGCCTGTTCGTTCGCAAATGGCGCGCCTCGACCGCGCTTCAACTGCGCACCGAGGCCTGGCTGCTGCGTCTGCCGCTGCTGGGGACGGTCCTCGCCGACGCCGCCTCGGCGCGCTGGTGCCGCACGCTGGGGATGCTGCTGGGCGCCGGGGTGCCGCTCGACGATGCGCTCGGCACGGTCGCCCGGGTGGCCGGCCAGCACCGGCTCGAGGCGGCGACCAGAAACCTCCGGCGCGAGACCGCGCTCGGCCAGAGACTCGCGTCGGGGATGGCCCGCAGCGCCTGCTTTCCGACGCTCGCCGTGCAGATGGCACACGTCGGCGAGGAGTCCGGCGCCTTGGACGCGCTGCTCGGCAAGGCGGCGGAAAGCCTCGAGCAAGCGGTTGAGGAGACGGTGGCACGGATGACGACCTTGCTCGAACCGGCCATCATGCTGGTACTCGGTGTGGTGATGGGCGGCGTGATCATCGCGCTCTACCTCCCGGTGTTCCAACTCGGCTCGGCGATCGTATGACCATGGAGATGTTGTTGGGTGTGGAGGCGCTGTTTGCCGTGCTGTTGGGGCTGGTGGTCGGCAGCTTCCTCGGCGTGGTGGCGCATCGCCTGCCGTTGATGCTGGAACGCGCATGGGCCGACCACTGCGCGGAGACCATTGGTGCCAAGGCGCCATCACGTCCGCACTACAACCTGTTTCGCCCCCCCTCGCACTGCCCGGCCTGCAAGCACCGCCTCGGGATCCTCGAAAACATCCCGCTGGTGTCGTGGCTGCTGCAGCGGGGCCACTGCCGCGCCTGCGGCAGCTTCATCGGCTGGCGCGAGCCTCTGGTGGAGGTGGCCGCCGCTGCGCTCGCGCTGCTGGTGGTCTGGCGCTTCGGGCCGGATTGGGATCGCGCCTTCGCGGCGATCTTTGTTTGGATGCTGCTGCTGGCAGCGGTGATCGACATCCAGCGTGGCTGGCTGCCCGACGAAGTGACCGGGCCGATGCTCTGGATCGGGCTGGTCGCCAACCTGGGGGGGCGCTTTGCCAGCCCCGAGGATGCGGTGATCGGCGCGGTCGCCGGCTACCTTTCCTTGTGGCTGGTGTACTGGGGCTTCCGACTGGCCACCGGGCGAGAGGGCATGGGCCTTGGCGACCTCCACCTGCTCGCTGCGATCGGTGCGTGGACCGGATGGCAGGCGCTGCCCGGGGTGATCCTGCTTTCCGCGCTGCTCGGCCTGCTCTGGGCCGCGGTGGCCTGCCTTGCTCTCGGCCGGTCGCGCGCCGAGCCCATGCCCTTCGGCCCGATGCTCGCCCTGGCGGGGTTGGTGGCACTGGTCTGGCCGGATAGCCTGGCAGGGCTACTGACCGGCGTCTCACCAGCTTTGGCATGATGACGCGGCCGCGGCATCTGATCCCTCTGAGCGCAACCGGCGCGCCACGCCGCGCCGCTCAGGCGGGTGTGAGCGCCCCAGCCTGATGCAGTCCAAACCGCTCACCATCGGCCTCACCGGCGGCATCGGCAGCGGCAAGAGCGCTGTTGCCAAAGCGTTTTTGGCGCTCGGCGTGCCGCTCATCTGCACCGACACCATCGCCCGCGAACTGGTCGAGCCGGGCCAGCCGGCGCTGGCCGACATCGTCGCGCGATTCGGCCCGGCCACGCTGCTTCCTGCTGGCGGCCTTGACCGCGCGACGCTGCGACAAAAGGTGTTTGCCGATGAGGATGCGCGGCGGGCGCTGGAAGCGATCCTGCACCCGCGCATCCGCGCCGAGGTGGCGAGCCGAATCGCCGCGGCTGGCACCTCACCCTACGTGGTGGTCGATATCCCGCTGCTTGCCGAGACCGGCGCGTCCTATCGAACCCTGCTCGACCGCATCCTGGTGGTCGACTGCGACCCCAAAACGCGGCAACAGCGTGTGATGCTGCGGGATGGCGTGAGCGCCGAACAGGTCGATGCCATGATGGCGGCGCAGGCCGGCGATGCGGCCCGACTGGCGCTGGCCGACGATGTCATCGTCAACCAGGACTCGCTGGAGCAGCTTGCCGCCCAGGTGACGGCGCTGGACCGCAAGTACCGGATGGCTGCCGGAGCCTGAAATCCGCTTGTCTGCATGCCCTTCTCGGTTTCCCCGGCGATCGCCAGCCTTTCTCACACCTCGACCACACCCTCGAACACCCGCTCCGCCGGCCCGGTCATGAGCACCGGCTGGCCCGGGCCGGCCCAGGCGAGGTCGAGCCGTCCGCCGCGTGTCTCGACGGCGACCGGCGACTCGAGCAATCCACGCAGGATGCCGGCGACCACCGCCGCGCAGGCGCCGGTGCCGCAGGCCAGCGTCTCGCCGGCGCCACGCTCGAACACGCGCAGGCGGATGTGCTGCGGGTCGAGCACCTGCAGGTAGCCCGCATTGACGCGCTGCGGGAAGCGCACGTGCGACTCGATGAGCGGACCCTCGGCAGCAACCGGGGCAGTATCGACGTCGGCCACCACCTGCACCGCATGCGGATTGCCCATCGACACGGCGGTGATGTAGCGCGTGGCGCCGGCCACCTCCAGCGCCTGCAGCACCGCCTCGGAATCGGAAACGAAAGGCACCTGGACCGGCGCGAGACGCGGTGCGCCCATGTCCACCGTCACCCGGCCATCGTCCTCGAGGCGCGGGCGGATCACGCCACCCTTGGTGCGCACGGCGATCTCGCGCTTGCTGGTGAGTCCGGCATCGACCACGAAGCGTGCGAAACAGCGGGCGCCGTTGCCGCACTGCTCGACCTCGCCACCATCGGCGTTGAAGATGCGGTAGACGAAATCGACGTCGGGCCCATCCGCCGACTCGACCACCAACACCTGGTCGCAGCCGATGCCAAATCGCCGGTCGGCCAACTGCCGCGCCAATTCGGGCGTCATCCGTACAGCTTGACGCACAGCATCGATCATGACGAAGTCGTTGCCGAGGCCCTGCATCTTGGTGAATTTGAGTTCCATGTCACCGATTGTAGGGCCCCGAGGAAAAACCTCGCCGGGCGGCCGCCCACCACCAGCATTCGCCCGCTATACTTGCGATGACCGCCGAGTTAATCAGGACAACTTGCAGGGCGGCCGGCCAGACCACGCAGCACAGGTCCGCGCAGCCGGGAATCTGCTAAAGCGTCGCCTGCTTCCGATCCCCGGGCTGGCCGTCGCCGGCCAACGGGGATTTTTGTTTTGCGGCACAGCCGCTGCAGGAGCAGAAGTGAGCGATTACCTTTTTACCTCGGAGTCGGTCTCTGAGGGCCATCCGGACAAAGTCGCCGACCAGATCTCGGATTCCATCCTTGACGCCATCCTCGAGCAGGACCCGGTCTCGCGCGTCGCCGCCGAGACGCTGACCAACACCGGTCTCGTGGTGCTGGCCGGCGAGATCACCACGCAGGCCAATGTCGACTACATCCAGATCGCGCGCGACACCATCAAACGGATTGGTTATGACAACACCGAATACGGTATCGACTACAAGGGTTGTGCCGTACTGGTGGCCTACGACAAACAGTCCAACGACATCGCGCAAGGTGTGGACCGCGCCTCCGACGACTACCTCAACCTCGGCGCCGGCGACCAGGGCCTGATGTTCGGCTACGCCTGCAGCGAGACCCCGGTGCTGATGCCCGCCGCCATCTACTATGCCCACCGCTTGGTCGAGCGCCAGGCCGCGCTGCGCAAAGACGGCCGCCTGCCCTTCCTGCGCCCCGACGCCAAGAGCCAGGTCACGCTGCGCTACGTGGATGGCAAGCCGGTCAGTGTCGATACGGTGGTGCTGTCCAGCCAGCACGCGCCGGAGATGTCCGACGGCCCGACCATGAAACCGGCCTTCGTCGAGGCGGTGATGGAAGAGATCATCAAGCCGGTGCTGCCCAAGGCATGGCTCACGGCCGAAACCAAGTACCTGATCAACCCGACCGGTCGCTTCGTGATCGGCGGCCCGCAGGGCGACTGCGGGCTCACTGGCCGCAAGATCATCGTCGACACCTATGGCGGCGCCTGCCCGCACGGCGGTGGCGCCTTCTCCGGCAAAGACCCGACCAAGGTCGACCGCTCGGCCGCCTATGCCGCGCGCTATGTCGCCAAGAACGTGGTCGCCTCCGGGCTGGCCACGCAGTGCCAGATCCAAGTGGCCTATGCCATCGGCGTGGCGCGCCCGATGAACGTCACGGTCAACACCTTCGGCACCGGCAAGATCGCCGACGAGAGCATCGCCGAGTTGGTGAACGCTCACTTCGATCTGCGCCCCAAGGGCATCATCCAGATGCTCGACCTGCTACGGCCGATTTATCGCAAGACTGCCGCCTACGGCCACTTTGGTCGCGAGGAGCCGGAGTTCAGCTGGGAGCGCACCGACAAGGCGGCGGCACTGAGGAGCGCCGCGGGGCTCTGACCCTCCCGGCCGAGACCGAACTCCGCACCGCGCGAAGACGCGCGCGGCCGGGAACTGGGTTTGGGGCCGGGCTTGGGGCTTGGGCTTTGTGTGGCACAAGAGTTGCCCGGACAGAGGCGCTGTCAGACAACCGTAAGGCTGGGTCTGCGACAATCTTCGACTTGATCCAGCAGACCCGTCCCGCCCCAATCCATGTCCGCACCGCCAAGGCATCGCAGCCCCTGCCCGAACTTCGTACGCCTCGCTAGAAGGTCGATGTCGCGGGTTTCGTTAGGCCTCGTGGTCGGGACGCTAGCGGCCTGCTCGCCAGCGCCCGCACCCGATCCCAAAGCGGCTGAGGGGAACAAGCCGGTGCCGGTCGCCACGCTGGTCGTCCAGCCCACCCGCGCCGCCCAAACCCTCGAGGCGGTCGGCCAAGCCGAGGGCCAGCGCGAGGTCGAGGTGCGCGCCCGCGTCGGCGGCATCCTGCTGCAGCGCGCCTACAACGAGGGCGACCCGGTGCGCGCCGGCCAGACCCTGTTCCGCATCGACCCGGCCCCGTTCGAGAACGCGCTCGCCCGCGCCGAAGCGCAACTGGCCGAGGTCGAGGCGCGGCTCGAACAGGCCGAACGCGAGGCTGCCCGCGCCGCGCGTCTGGCCGAACAGAACGCCATCGGCCGCAAGGAGGCGGACGATGCCGCCTCGCAACTCGCGCTGGTCCGCGCCCAGCGCCAGACCGCACAGGCGACGCTGCGTCAGGCGCGACTCGATCTCTCCTGGACACGGGTCGAGGCGCCGGTGGGCGGCATCAGTGGTCGCGCACGCTACTCCGAGGGCTCGCTCATCACTGCCAGTGGCGGCGAGGCGCTCACCGTGATCACGCAGAACGACCCGATCTGGGTGCGCTTCAGCCTGCCCGACGCCGAGTACGCGCGCCTGACGCGCAACGGCGGCGTGCGCGGCCTGCGTGCGGTGCAGGCGGTGCTCGCAGACGGCAGCACGCTCGCCGTGCCCGGCCGACTCAACTTTGCTGCGAGCCAAGTCGATGCGCGCACTGCCAGCGTGACCCTGCGCGCCGAGTTCGCTAATGGTCATGGTGCGGTCCTGCCCGGCCAATTCGTGCGTGTGCGGCTGGTCACCAGTGAGCGCGACGGTGTGTTCCTGGTGCCGCAGCCGGCCATGCTGCAGAGTGACAAGGGTCGCTTCGTCTACGTCTACGAGGACGGCGGCAAGCCGCGCAAGCAACCCGTCAGCACCGCTGGCTGGGACGCCAAGGGCAACTGGGTCGTCACCGAGGGTCTCAAGGCCGGCGATCGCGTGGTGCTCGACAACCTGCTGCGCATCAAGCCGGACAGCCGCTTGCAGCTGGCGCAAGACAGTGCAGGAAAGGCCGCGCCGGGTGGCGCGCCGCAGCCAGCCTCACCCTCGTCCTCAGCGCTCCCCGCGCGGGCCCGCTGACCGCCCATGAACAGCCACGCATGAACAGCCGGTTCTTCATTGACCGGCCGGTGTTCGCCGTCGTCATCGGGCTGGTGCTGGTGGTGGCCGGTCTGGTCGCGCTGCCGCAACTGCCGGTCTCCGAATACCCCGAGGTCGCGCCGCCCTCGGTACAGATCCAGGCCAACTACCCGGGTGCCAGCGCCGACACCATCGCACGCACCGTGGCCGGACCCTTGGAAGAGCAGATCAACGGCGTCGAGGGCCTGTTGTATTTCAACTCGCAGGCGGCCTCGAACGGCACCCTGCAGACCACCGTCACCTTCGAGAGCGGCACCGACGCCGATCAGGCGGCGATCAACGTCAACAACCGCATCCAGGCCGCGCTGCCGCGTCTGCCGGAGGAAGTCCGGCGGCAGGGCGTGACGGTGACCAAGCGCTCCAATGACCTGCTCCTCGTGGCCGCACTGCGTTCGCCGAAGAAGACCCGCGACACGCTGTTCCTCTCCAATTTCGCGCGCATCAATGTGGTCGACGAGATCAAGCGCATCCCCGGCGTGGGCGACGCGGGAGTGGTGGGCGCACGAGACTATTCGATGCGCGTCTGGCTGCAGCCGGACCGCTTGGCGCAACTCGGCCTCACCACAGCAGAGGTGGTGGCGGCGATCCGCGCGCAGAACAACCAGTACGCCGCCGGCAAGGTCGGCCAGGACCCGGCGCCGCCCGGCCAGCAACTGGTCTACACGGTGACGACGGGCGGGCGCCTGCTCGAACCGGAAGCCTTTGGTGAGATCGTGGTGCGTGCCGCCGGCAGCGGCGGCGTGCTGCGCCTGCGCGATGTCGCCCGCATCGAACTCGGCGCGCAGACCTACGACCAGTCGAGCGGCCTTGACGCCGGCCCGGCCACGCTGATGCGGGTCTTTCTGCGGCCGGGTGCCAACGCCCTTGAGGTGGCAACCAAGGTGCGCGAGCGCCTCGACGAATTGCAGAAAAGTTTCCCCGACGATGTCGAGGCAAGCGTGCCGTTCGACACCACCGAGGTGGTCACGGCATCCATCCAGAAGGTGGTCGAGACGCTCGGCGAGGCGGCGCTGCTGGTGGTGCTGGTGGTCTATCTGTTCCTGCAGAACTGGCGCGCGACGCTGATCCCGGTGCTGGCGGTGCCGGTCTCGCTCACCGGAACGCTGGCCGGGCTCTACCTGCTCGGCCTGTCGATCAACCAGTTCTCGCTGTTCGCCATGGTGCTGGTCATCGGCATCGTCGTCGACGACGCCATCGTCGTGCTGGAAAACGTCGAGCGGCTGATGCGCACGCGCGGGCTCAGCGCCCGCGAGGCTGCCGTCGAGGCGATGGGCGAAGTCTCCGGCGCGCTGGTCGCCATCGTGCTGGTGCTCACCGCGGTCTTTGTGCCGATCGCCTTCGTCGGCGGCATCGCCGGCGCACTCTACAAGCAGTTCGCCATCACCGTGGCTATAGCAGTGGTGCTCTCCGGCGTGGTCGCGCTCACGCTCACGCCGGCGCTGTGCGCGCGTCTGCTCGGCGACGGCCACCGCGAGTCCAGGCTGTTCGCCCCTTTCAACCGCGCCTTCGAGCGCATGACCGGCGCCTATGCCGGTGTGGTTGCCAGCCTGCTGCGGCGCGGTGCGCTGGGTGTCGGTCTGTTCGCCGTGCTGGTGGCCGGCGATGTCTGGTTGTTCGCCCGCACGCCGACCGCCTTCGTGCCGGCCGAGGATCGCGGCTTCGTGGTCGGCAGCGTCGCCCTGCCCGACGCCGCCGCGCTCGGCCGCACCGCAGCCTATTCCAATGCGGTGGTCACGCGCCTGCGGCAGAACGACGAGGTGAACCACATCACCCAATTCATGGGGCTGGACTTCATCAGCGGCAGCAGCCAGACCAATGTCGGCACGCTATTTGTAGTCCTGAGCGACTGGGACGAGCGCCCCGGCCAAAAGGCCATCGACCTCGCCAAGGCCTACAACGGCCAGATCGCCGGCCTGCGTGAGGGCACAGTGCGCTTCAACAACCCGCCGCCGATCCGCGGCATCGGCACCGCCGGCGGCTTCGAAGCCTTTGTGCAGAGCCGCGCCAGCAACGAGCCCGCCGATCTCGCCAAGGTGGCCTCAGCCTTCACCGAGGCGCTCAAGGCCGACCCGCTGCTGACCGACATCCGCAGCACCTTCAAGCCCGCCCTTGCACAGCTGAGAGTAGACGTGGACCGCGAGAAAGCGCTCTCGCTCGGCGTCTCGCTCGACGACCTCTACGCCACCCTGCAGGCGACCATCGGCGCGCTCTACGTGAACGACTTCAACCGCTCGGGCCGGACCTTCAAAGTACAGGTGCAGTCAGAAGCCGACTACCGCAGCCGCCCCGAGGACATCGGCCGCCCCTACGTGCGCGGCGCGGGTGGCGCCATGGTGCCGCTGGCGGCGCTGGTCAGCGTCAAGCCGGTGGTCGGGCCGGAGTTCCTCGAGCGCTTCGACGGCTTCCTTAGCGCCAAGGTGCTCGGCGCCGGCATCCCCGGTAGCAGCTCCGGCGAGGTCATCCGCCGCGTCGAGGAGATCGCTGCGCAGACCCTGCCGGAGGGCTACTCGCTGGCCTGGACCGGGCAAGCGTTCCAGGAGAAGCGCACCGGCCGCGCGGCGCTGGTGGCGGCCGGCTTTGCGGTGGTGATGGTGCTGCTGATCCTCGCCGCGCAGTTCGAACGCTGGTCGCTGCCGGTCGCGGTGGTGATGTCGGTGCCCTTCGCGCTGCTCGGCGCGCTACTGGCCATCGCCCTGCGTGCCATGCCGGCCGACATCTACTTCAACATCGGGCTCATCGTGCTGGTCGGCCTCTCGGCCAAGAACGCCATCCTGATTCTTGAATTCGCCGCGCAGAAGCAGGCGATGGGCATGGCGCCGGCGGAGGCTGCGCTGGAGGCGGCGCGTCAGCGTTTTCGGCCCATCGTCATGACGTCGATGGCCTTTGTGCTGGGCGTGGTGCCGTTGATCTTTGCCGAGGGCGCCGGTGCGGGCGCGCGGCAGTCGATGGGCACCGGCGTGTTCGGCGGCATGCTGCTGGCGACTTTCGTCGCGCCCCTGTTCGTGCCCTTGTTCTTCCGCCTGCTTACGCTGCGGACACGGCAGGATGAGGCTCGGGCCGGGCTGCGAGAGGTGGGGGGGCCGTGAGCGCGCACCTGATAAATGGTGCGGGCACCGCGGTCGCGCTCGCAGTGTTTGCACTCACCGCCTGCGCCCCGCTCAAGGCCTTCCCGGAGCCGGACGCCACGCTGCCCGCGCACTACACCGCCACGCCGACGGAAGACGCCGCAGCCCTGGGCGACGCGCGCTGGTGGACGCTGATCGACGACCCGGACCTGCCCAGCCTGGTCGAGACCGCACTGCGCAACAACCGCGAGCTCAAGCGCGCCATCGCGCGCATCGACGAAGCCGACGCGCTGCTGCGCCTCAACGGCGCGGCGCTGCTGCCGCAGGTCAACGCCGAGGCCGCTGCCGCGCGCAACCGCGTCACCGAGGTCGGTGCTGTGCCGCTGCCGGGCAATGCACCGGTCTACCGGGCCGACCAGCGACTCGTCCTGACCACCAGTTACGAGGTGGACGTGTGGCGCCGCCTGCGCGACGCCCGCGAGGCCGCGCGCGCCGGCCTGCTGGCGGCGCAGGAGACCGCCGATGCGGTGGCCATGACGCTGACCGGCACGGTCGGGCAGACAGTGGTGAGCCTGCGCGCCACCGACCTCTCGCTCGCCCTCACCCGCAAGACGCTGGCCAGCCGCGAGGAGAGCCTGCGCCTGATCCGCATCCGCCGCGCCGAAGGCCTTGGCAGCGACCTCGAGGAGCGGCAGGCCGAAGCGACGCTGGAGAGCCTGCGCGCGCAACTGCTGCAACTCGAGCGCACGCGCGGCCTGCTGCAGAACCAGCTCGCGCTGCTCTGCGGCGAGCCTTCGACGATCCTGCCGCCCCGCACAGACCTCGCCATGCCAGAGGCGCCCGTCCCGCCCGCAGGCCTGCCCTCGGCGCTGCTGGAGAACCGGCCGGACATCCGCGCGGCCATGGCGCAGATGCAGGCCGCGCGGCTACAGACGCAAGCGGTACGCGCCGCGCGCTTCCCGCTCATCACACTCACAGGCACGCTGGGTCAGCAGAGCGGCGACCTCGCCAACCTGCTCACCGCGCCGGGGCGCATCTGGACGCTGGCCGCAGGACTCGCCGCGCCGCTGTTCGACGCCGGCCGGGCCGAGGCGCGCACCGACCAGGCGCGCGCGCAGGCGCTGCAAGCGCAGGCCGCCTACGAGGGCGCGGTGCTGACCGCGTTCCGTGAAGTGAGCGATGCGCTCACGAGCCTCGAGCAGAATCGTCGCATCGAGGCCGCACAGGCAGCGCAGCGAGATGCCAGCACAGCCGCAGCCAAGGTCGCGCGCATCCGCTACGAGGGCGGCTACGCCGGCTGGCTCGAGGTGCTCGACGCCGAGCGCAGCGCCAACACCGCCGAGCAGGCTTGGGTGGCGGCGCGGCAGGCGCGAATCGCGGCGACCATCGACCTGCTCAAGGCGCTGGGAACGGGGTGGGCGGCCGACCGGCCACGCTGAATCGCGCAGTAAGTCCGCCTGTCGGGCGCGGCAAAAATCCTTTGCAACTGGACAGGCTGCCGGATTGTCCTAGAATCCGCATTCCTTCCCGAGGAGCGCTGCGAGGCACAGGCCCCAGGCTCGGGTACCGCGCAAGCGGCAAACGGCGCTCACCCTTTCGACGCCCCGCACCCGCGGGACAATCGACAACCCGTGCCGGGCACGGGCAGAGGGTGAGTCCACCGCCTGCCTCCCGGCCACCGTTCAAGGAGAACACATGAACGCCGTGGCTGACCTGAAGAATGATTTTGCGATCGCCGATATCTCGCTGGCCGAATGGGGCCGCAAGGAGATCAAGATCGCAGAGACCGAGATGCCGGGCCTGATGGCCATCCGTGAGGAATTCGCCAAGAGCCAGCCGCTCAAGGGCGCGCGCATCACCGGCTCGCTGCACATGACGATCCAGACCGCCGTGCTGGTCGAGACCCTGCAGGCGCTCGGCGCCGAGGTGCGCTGGGCCTCCTGCAACATCTTCTCGACGCAGGACCACGCCGCGGCCGCGTTGGTGGTCAAGGGCACGCCGGTCTACGCCTACAAGGGCGAGACGCTGGCCGACTACTGGGACTTCACCCACGCCATCTTTGAGTTCGCCCCGGCGGGCTCGGCCAACGAAGGCCCGAACATGATCCTCGACGACGGCGGCGATGCCACGCTGCTGATGCACCTCGGCCAGCGCGCCGAGAAGGACGCGTCGGTGCTGGCCAACCCGGGCAGCGAAGAAGAGACCTGCCTGTTCAACGCCATCAAGGCCAAGCTTGCGGTCGATCCGACCTGGTACACGCGCAAGGCTGCGCAAATCATCGGCGTGACCGAAGAGACCACCACCGGCGTGCTGCGCCTGAATGAGATGTCGGCCAAGGGCACGCTGCAATTCCGCGCCATCAACGTGAACGACTCGGTGACCAAGAGCAAGTTCGACAACCTGTACGGCTGCCGCGAGAGCCTGGTCGATGCCATTAAGCGCGCCACCGACGTGATGATTGCCGGCAAGGTCGCGCTGGTGGCCGGCTACGGCGATGTGGGCAAGGGCTCGGCTCAGGCCCTGCGTGCGCTGAGCGCCCAGGTGTGGGTCACCGAGATCGACCCGATCAATGCCCTGCAGGCCGCCATGGAAGGCTACAAGGTCGTGACCATGGAGTACGCCGCCGACAAGGCTGACATCTTTGTGACGGCCACCGGCAACAAGAACGTGATCCGCTACGAGCACATGGCCGCCATGAAGGACGAGGCCATCGTCTGCAACATCGGTCACTTCGACAACGAGATCGACGTCGCAGCGCTGGAAAAGCTGCAGTGGGACGAGATCAAGCCGCAGGTCGACCATGTCATCTTCCCCGATGGCAAGAAGATCACCCTGCTGGCCAAGGGCCGCCTGGTCAACCTCGGGTGCGCCACCGGCCACCCAAGCTTCGTCATGTCGTCGAGCTTCGCCAACCAGACCATCGCGCAGATCGAACTCTTTACCAAGAGCGCGCAGTACCAGCCGGGCAAGGTCTACGTGCTGCCCAAGCACCTCGACGAGAAGGTCGCCCGTCTGCACCTGAAGAAGGTCGGCGCCATGCTGACCGAGCTCACCGACGAGCAGGCGGCGTACATCGGCGTGAAGAAGGAAGGCCCCTACAAGGCCGATACCTATCGCTACTAAGCGTCAGACGTCGTATTGACGCGACACCCCGCCAGCTCCAGAATGGATTCTCAACGGATCCGTTTCGGAGCTGATGTGGGCGTCAACCTCTCGATCAAGGATGTGCCGGACGACCTTGCGCAGCAATTGCGCGAGCGCGCAGCGCGCAACCACCGTTCGCTGCAGGGCGAACTGATGGCAATCATCGAGCAGGCGATGCAATCACCGTCCTCGATGCCGACGGAGCCGGAGCCGCTCGCGGCCAAGCCGCATGGAGAACCGTGCGCCCTGAAGACGATCGAACAACTCATGGCCGAACGTGCAGCGCAACCGCCCCTGAATTTCCCGCCGGACCTCCCGCGAGGTGTGGACATCATTCGTGCCGACCGCGACATCCGCTGAGGGTTATCAGTCCATTGGATCCTTGAGCAACCGGCCGCTCTGGGTCGCCGAGCCCTCCGCCCGCTGGCAAGCCAGACCGCCGTTGGTCATCGACTGCAGTACGCTCATCGCGTGGCTGTTCGAGGAATCCGAGGGTCAGAAAGCCGCGCAACAAATGGCTGGCAAGACCTTGCACGCGCCCACGCTGCTGCCCTACGAGGTCGCCAACGTTGCGCGAAACAAGCGCAGGGCAGGGGCGCCAAGTGCATCAGTCTGCCGCGTGCTTGGTGACTTTCAATGCCAAGACATCACTTGGCACACCGTCAAACCGCCGGCCGTGCTCGAGCTGGCTGAACGCTATGGCTTGACTGCCTACGATGCTGCTTACCTATGGGTCGCGGCGGAGTTGAAGGCCCCACTCGCCACGTTCGATCGACGTCTGGCCGAGGCCGCCAAGACCCACCTTGGCAACCTTTAGGTACCCACCGAGCCCGCAGCCCGAATGAAATCCTTCCACCCCCGCAAAGGCCGACCGCCCAACCCGGGCCACAAGGCCCATGTAAGCCAGCCCTCGGCCGACCACGACCTGCGCGTCGATACGGTGCTCGTCGCGCAGGGGCTGGCCGACTCGCGCACCGCGGCGCAGAGGCTAATCGACGCCGGTCGCGTCTGGCTGGCCGGCGTGCAGGTCAAGCGCGCCTCCACGCTGGCGCCAGACCCCTCGCAACTCGCCGTCACGCCCGACCCGGCAGACCGCTATGTCTCGCGCGGCGGCCTCAAACTCGCGGGCGCACTCGAACGTACCGGTCTGGATGTGCGCGGCATGCAGTGTCTGGACGTGGGCCAGTCGACCGGCGGCTTCACCGATTGCCTGCTGCAGGCGGGTGCAGCGAGCGTGCTGGGTGTGGATG
>VEQZ01000090.1 GCA_018882975.1 Rhodocyclaceae bacterium
ATGCTATCCCGCCTACTTGTATGGTGTTCCAGCCAAGCCTCAACGGCTAATTTGAGCAATCCTCCTGCTCCCCAACCAGAAACTTCGTGATCCCGTCGAAGCGGGACGTACTCGTAACGAATGTATTTCGAAAGTTCGCCATGAAACTCCGTAGGGGCCGCTTTCCAGGCTCCTTGAGACCAGATTTGCCAACTCGGAGTCCTCTTGTACCTCAGGCGAGCCCGAATATCAGATCCGCCGACCGAGGACCTTGGTAAAGTGCAGGCGTCTGGTACATCGGAAAATCCAACCTCGACAACTGCTGTGGCTGTCTTCTGGAAAGAGTGCCTTCCCGACTCGAATGAGGCACGTTCATGCTCAAAATTAAAGAATGCGTTCAGTGCGCGAAGTATCGATGATTTACCCGCGCTGTTTTGTCCCACTAGAGCTAATTCTGATCCGACTTGAATGACAGATTCGCGTATGGCTCTGAACTTTTCGATTTGAATGGATACCAGCTTCATTGTCGCTCCCTTTGAACGGCCGCTGTACTAAGCATGCGCCGGTTCGTTTGCTGATAGCTGGCGTGTAATTAACGCCGTTGTCAACATTATCCTCTCTCCGAATCGGGGCGGGTTCCTCCGCCTGCCGATGCTAAAAATCAACCGCTTGATTCGTCCGCGCGTAACTTGCTGATTTGTATAGCCATGAAATGAAGCCTTTGCGGACTTCGGCCACTTCGGAGGAGTGAGGTAGGAGCGAGGTTTTGCCAAGAGAGAGTAAAAACGGGCACTTTTCCGCGCCAGATCTGTGGGGGCGAAGTCCGCAGGAATCCGCACGAACCCGCGTAGGTACGCGCGGGTTCAAAAAAAATGTCCAACTGCATACACAGTTGGACATCGTTATTGGTGGAGCCGGCGGGAATCGAACCCGCGTCCGCAAGCCCTCCACAAACAGTTCTACATGCGTAGCCGAGTCGTTTGGTCTAGCCCTGCAACCGCCGACAGGCAGGCTGAGGCAGAGCGATCCGCTGAATTTTCGTGATGTGCCGCGCGGCCAGACACACCCTTACTTCTGCTGTTAATGACGCTGCGCCGGTTACCCGGCCCGACCCGCAGAACGATCGGTGCAGCGTCCGGCCTCAAGCGGCCAGAGCGAAAGATTCGTCGTTGGCGACTATCTAGTTTTCGGATGGATTTACGAGGTGAACCGATCCTCGGCATGCCCTGCTTGCTTCGCAACCCACGTCGAAACCAGGTCGGCCCCGTTTCGATGCAGTGAATCAAGTATACCCCTTAGAGGGCCAAGGCCCCGCCGAGTTCAGCCGGTGTCATGACCAGGTGGTCGGCGCCCCAGGCATCGGGCGGGTCGCCCTTGCCGTTGTAGCCGTAGGCCACCGCCACCGTGCGCATGCCCGCGGCGCGGCCCGCCTGCACGTCGCGCAAGTCGTCGCCCACGTAGATGCAGCCACCCGGCTCGACCCGGGCGACGCTGGCCGCATGCAGCAGCGGCGCCGGGTGCGGTTTGGCGTGCGGTGTGGTGTCGCCACCCACCACCGCGGCGGCGCGGCCCTCGATGCCGAGCGCACGGCACAGCGGCCCAGCAAAACGCATCGCCTTGTTGGTGACGATACCCCAGGCCAGTCCGCGCGCCTCGAGCGCATCGACCACCGGCCACAGGCCATCGAACACCACGGTGTGCACGCATAGTGCGGCCTCGTAGCGCTGCAAGAAAACCTCCGCAGTAGCGGCGTAGGCCTCGTCCTGCGGCGTCAGGCCAAGCGCCTCGCCGAGCATGCCGCGTGCGCCGTGCGAAGCCATTGGCCGCAGGCGCTCGAGCGGCAGCGGCTCCAAGCCACGGTCGGCGCGCAGGCTGTTGGCGGCAGCGGCGAGATCCGGCGCGGTATCGGCAAAGGTGCCGTCCAGATCAAAGAAGACCGCCTCGAGCATGGTCGGCAAGCTCATGCCGGCTTGACCGTGTGCATCAGGTAATTGACGTCGGTGTCACGCGGATTGAGCGCATACACCTTGCTCAGCGGGTTGTAGGTCATGCCGTTCATGGCCCCCACTTCAAGCCCGGCGCGGCGGGCGAAGCCGGCGAGTTCGGCTGGCGTGATGAACTTGGCGTACTCATGCGTGCCCTTGGGCAGCAGGCGCAAGACGTACTCGGCGCCAACGATGGCGAACAGCCAGCTCTTGGGGTTGCGGTTGATGGTGGAGAAGAACACCGAGCCGCCCGGCTTGACCAGCCGCGCGCAGGCGGCCACGGTCGATGCCGGGTCGGGCACGTGCTCGAGCATCTCCATGCAGGTGACCACGTCGAACCGCTCCGGCGCCTCGCCGGCGAGGTCCTCGGCGGAGACAGCGCGGTAGTTCACCTCGCGGCCGGACTCGAGCAGGTGCAGCTTGGCCACCTTGAGCGACTTCTCGGCGAGGTCGATGCCGGTGACGCGCGCGCCGAGCCCGGCCATGGCCTCAGCGAGGATGCCGCCGCCACAACCGACGTCGACCACCTCGCGGCCGGCCAGCGGCGCCAATTGGTCGATCCAGCCCAGGCGCAGCGGGTTGATGGCGTGCAGCGGCGCGAATTCGGAGTGGGGGTCCCACCAGCGGCTGGCCAGTGCGCTGAATTTGGCGATCTCGGAGGGATCGACGTTGACGGTGCTCACGGTGCGGGGACCTTCGGTGTCTTGGGTAGGGGTTCGGGCTGCGACGGCGTCTCAGGTCGCGGCAACGCGCAACTGCCAGTCCGCCGCCAGCGCACGCAACTCGGACTCGTCGTCGCTCTGCAGACAGCCTGCGGAGACCCGGTGTTCCCCTGCCACCCACACATCGCTCACCTGCTCGCGGCCGGCACAGTACACGAGGTGCGAAGCGACGTCGTAGAGGGGTTGCTGATCGGCGCCGGCAAGGTCGACAGCAAGCAGGTCAGCCGCCTTGCCCGGCTCGATCGAGCCGGTCTCGTCGCCCAGCCCCAGCGCCGTCGCCCCGCCCAGGGTGGCAGCATGCAGCGCCTGCTGCGCTGGCACGGCGGCGGCATCGCCCGACACGCCCTTGGCCAGCAAGGCCGCGGTGCGCATCTCCGCCCAGAGATCGTGGCGATTGTTGCTGACCACGCTGTCGCTGCCAAAACCGACGGTGATGCCAGCCGCCAGCCAATCGGCCAGCCGCGCGATACCGCTGCCGAGCTTTAGGTTTGACACCGGGCAGTGCACCAGAGACGCGCCGTGCCCGGCCAGCAGGGCGATCTCCTCATCGCTCAAATGCACGGCATGCACGCCGATGAGCTCGGGCCCGAGCAAGCCGAGGCGCTTGAGCCGCGCCAAGGGGCGCTCGCCGCTCTGCGCTACGCCCTGTGCGACCTCGTCCCGCGTCTCATGGATATGGATGTGGATGCGCAGATCGAGCTGCGCGGCGTAGGTCGCGACCTGCGCAAAAGTGCTGTCGGACACCGTGTAGGGCGCATGCGGCGCCAGCGTGAAATGCAGGTTGGGCGTGCCCAGCCAGCGGTCGCGCAGGGCCAGCCCTCGGTGCAGGTAGTCCGCGGCATCCCGCGCGTAGGCAGTGGGAAATTCCAGCACCACCAGCCCCGCCACCATGCGCAAGCCGGCGCGCTGCGCCGCGGCGATGGCGGCGTCTGGAAAAAAATACATGTCGGAAAAGGTGGTGGTGCCGCCGCGCAGCATCTCGGCGCAGGCCAGCCTCGTGCCATCGCGCACAAACGCGGGCTCGACCCACTTGGCCTCGGCCGGCCAGACGCGCTCCTGCAACCAGCGCATCAGCGGCAGGTCGTCGGCGTAGCCACGCAGCAGGGTCATGCCGGCGTGGGCGTGGGCGTTAACCAAGCCCGGCAGCAGGGCATGCCCGGGCAGCCGCGCGTGGCAGGTGGCGGCAACCCGCGGCGCCAGTTCGGCAGCCGGCCCCACGGCAACGATGCGGCCATCGCGCAGCGCCACCGCGCCGTGCTCGATGACGCGCCAAGGCTGCATCGGCAGCACCCAGCGCGCCTCGATCAGTTCGTCGGCCAGAATCTCCATGGCGGCACCATAAACCCCAAGGCCGCACCATAACCCCATCCCAACGACGCTTCAAACAAAACGCCCCGCACGGGGCGGGGCGCAGGCGCTGCAGGAAAAGAACGGCTCAGTAGGCGCCGGTCTCGCGCTGCACGGCGATCTCGACCACCACCCGGCGGTTGGGTTGCAGGCACTGGATCAGAGACTTGTTGGCGCGGTTCTCCTTGCCCTTAATGGTGCCACAGCCCACCACCGGCTCCGCTTCACCACGGCCGGCGGCGCGAATGCGACCGCCCTGCACACCCTTGTCGACCAGGAAACTGCGCACTGCCGAGGCGCGACGCTCGGAGAGCTTCTGGTTGTAGTCGTCGCTGCCGATGCGGTCGGTGTGGCCGGTGACGGCAATCACCTCCACCTCCGGGTAGCGGTTCATCTTTTCGACGACGTTCTGCAGGACGTCGGCCGCGTCCGGGCGGATGTCCGCCTTGTCGAAGGCGAACAGAGTCTCAGCGCCAAACGTGAACTTCTCGAACGCGGCTTTCTGCGGGCCGATCGGCTGCGCCGCAGCAGACGAAGCCTCGGTCGGCGCTTCCGGCGCAGCGGCATGCGGCGCGGGCGCGTCCCCCGACTTGGCGGAGTCGGCCACCAAGTCGGGATCGCACTCGGCGATCGCCAGCGCGGGGGTCCAGTAGCCGGCGCGCCAGCACAGGTTGTAGCCGCTGCGCCAGACGGTGCCCTCAGTGTTGACCCAGTAACCCGACTTGTCTTGAGCCAAAGCGGCAGTCGATGCCCCCGCCGACACAGCTGCGACCAGGGTGAGTGCGATGCATCTGCTGATCATGACGACTCCATGGAGAAAGGACGAAAAATGGACAACGGTCCGCGGGAAACATTCCACGCGCTCTGACACTAAAAACTCGCCCGCGCAAGAAGCCGATGCGGCCGGAGCCACCAACGGTCGAAACCACATTGCGCGAGTCAACGGGTGCCGAGGATAGCGCAGCGCCCTCGCCGCCAGCAAGGCGGCACGGCAAGGCGGACGGGGGTGGCATGGTAAAGTCGTGAGCTTGATCAAGCCGTCACGATGCCCCGCGGATCCGGCCCGCGGTGGATCCCGGAAAAAGCCCGACAGAGCGCGCAGAAGCCATGGACCCGTTTGCCAAAGAAACCCTCCCTGTAAGCCTCGAGGAGGAGATGCGCCGGTCGTACCTCGACTACGCCATGAGCGTGATCGTCGGCCGCGCCCTGCCGGATGTGCGCGACGGCCTCAAGCCGGTGCACCGGCGCGTGCTGTTCGCCATGCACGAACTCTCCAACGACTGGAACAAGCCCTACAAGAAGTCGGCGCGTATCGTCGGCGACGTCATCGGTAAGTACCACCCGCACGGCGACACGGCGGTGTACGACACCATCGTGCGCATGGCGCAGGACTTCTCGCTGCGCTACATGCTGGTCGATGGCCAGGGCAACTTCGGCTCGGTCGATGGCGACAACCCGGCCGCGATGCGTTACACCGAGATCCGCATGTCGCGCATCGCCCACGAGTTGATGGCCGACATCGACAAGGAGACTGTCGACTTCGGGCCCAACTACGACGGCTCCGAGCACGAACCGCTGGTGCTGCCGGCCAAGATCCCCAACCTGCTGATCAACGGCAGTTCGGGCATCGCAGTGGGCATGGCCACCAACATCCCGCCGCACAATCTCAACGAGGTGGTGAGTGCCTGCCTGGCCCTGCTGGCCAACCCGGATCTCACAGTCGACGACCTGATCGAGTACATCCCGGCGCCCGACTTTCCCACCGCCGGCTTCATCTACGGCATCGAGGGCGTGCGCGAGGGCTACCGCACCGGTCGCGGCCGCTGCGTGATGCGCGCCCGCACCCACTTCGAGGACATCGGCAAGGGCGAGCGTCAGGCGATCATCGTCGACGAGCTGCCCTACCAGGTGAACAAGAAGACGCTCATCGAGAAGATCGCCGAGCTGGTCAACGACAAGCGCATTGAGGGCATCTCCGACCTGCGCGACGAGTCCGACAAGTCGGGCATGCGCATGGTCATCGAGCTCAAGCGCGGCGAAGTGGCGGAGGTCGTGCTCAACAACCTCTACAAGCACACGCAGTTGCAGGACAGCTTCGGCCTCAACATGGTGGCGCTGGTCGACGGCCAGCCGCGCCTGCTCAACCTGAAGCAGATGCTGGACGCCTTCCTCCGCCACCGGCGCGAGGTGGTGACCCGCCGTACTGTGTTCGAGCTGCGCAAGGCGCGCGAGAAGGCGCACGTGCAGGAAGGCCTGGCGGTGGCGCTCGACAATGTCGACGAGATCATCGCCCTGATCAAGGCCGCGCCGACCCCGGCCGACGCCCGCGAGGGGCTCGTGAACAAAGCCTGGCCGTCACCGACGGTCGGCGCCATGCTGGCGCGCGCCGGCTCGGACGCCAGCCGTCCGGACGGCATCCCGGCAGGATTTGGCCTGACACCTGAGGGCTACCGACTGACCGAAACGCAAGCCCAGGCCATCCTCGACCTGCGCCTGCAGCGCCTGACCGGCCTTGAGCGCGACAAGATCGTCAACGACTACCGGGACCTGCTCGAGCGCATCGCCGACCTGCTCGACATTCTCGCGCGTCCGGAACGCGTCACCACGATCATTGGCGAAGAACTGACCGCCATCCGCGACCAGTTCGGCGACAAGCGCCGCAGCGAGATCATCTTTGCCACCAGCGAACTCGGCATCGAAGACCTCATCACCCCGCTGGACATGGTAGTGACGCTGTCGCACGCCGGCTACATC
>VEQZ01000020.1 GCA_018882975.1 Rhodocyclaceae bacterium
GTGCCACGCAGCGCCTGCCGCTGTTGGCCGAGGGCATCAGCGAGCTGGTGCCGCTAACGCTGAGCGTGCTGAGCTTCGCCGCGCTCTACCTGACCGTGCCCAACCGTGCCGTCGAGCGCCCGCACGCGCTGGCCGGCGGGGTGGTGGCCGGGGTCGGCTTCGAACTGACGCGGCTGGGCTTCGCCGCCTACGTCAAGCTGTTCCCGACCTTCAAGCTGGTCTACGGCGCCTTTGCCAGCCTGCCACTGTTCCTGGTCAGTCTGTACCTGACCTGGTGGGTGGTGCTGCTCGGCGCGGTGGTGGCGGCGGAGTTGGGCGGGGATGGGGAGCGATAGGCGATCAGAGGTGTTGCACGCTCATGCCATGCACCCCATCGCCGCCGCGCCTTTTAACGGCAGCGGCTGGGCCGGGGCGGTCGGCCGGGCCCAGAGCGCTCAGGCCGCCACTGTGAGCCGCCCGCTGTGGTAATCGGCGACTGCCTGCTCGATCTCCTCGCGGGTGTTCATCACGAACGGCCCGTACTGCACCACCGGCTCGTTGATGGGTTCGGCGGCGAGCACCAGCAGCCGCGCCCCGTCGGGGCCGGCATGCAGGTCCAGCGCGTCGCCAGCGCTGGTGAGGGTGGCGGCCTGCGGCACCAGCGTCTCATTGGCCAAGGTCGCGGCACCTTCGTAGAGATAGACGACCACATTGGCGGTCGCGGTGACCGGCAGTCGCAGCGCGCAGTCCCCTTGCAGATGAACGTCCGCCACCAAGGGCGCGCGGCTGATGCCGTGCACCGCGCCAGTATGCGTTACGCCCGCCAGCGTAACGGTCCGGCGACCAGGCGCAGCGTGCCGCCCTCGAACGTCACCACCGGGATGTCCGCCGCCGGGATGTCGCGCCACGCCGCAGGCTTCATCTTCTCGGCTGCCGGCAGGTTGATCCAGAGTTGAAAGCCGCGCAGTCGGCCTTCCTGCTGTTGCGGCATCTCTGAATGGATCACGCCGCGCCCGGCGGTCATCCATTGCACGCTGCCGGGGCCAAGCTCTCCATGGTTGCCCATGTGGTCCTCGTGCAGCATGCGCCCCTCGAGCATCAGCGTGACCGTCTCGAAGCCGCGGTGCGGATGCGGCGGGAAGCCGGCGATGTACTCCTCCGGCCTATCGGTGCCGAACTCGTCGAGCATCAGGAAGGGGTCGTGATAGAGCCCGCGCTGCGCCCCGAGCGAGCGGCGCAGGCGGACGCCGGCGCCGTCGGAGGTGTCGGTGCCGGGGACGACGGTCTGGATACGGCGCGGCGTCATGTGCTCAGAGCTTTTGGTGGCTGCCATCGCACAGGGCACCTTTGCCGCTGTGCTTGCAACCGCAGAAGTACACGGTGCCGCTTTCGGCAGCCTTGTATTCCGTCGGCGCCATGCCGGTGCCCTGGTGCGAGCCGTCGCAGAACGGCTGGAACTTGCTGCGGCCGCACGAACACCACCAGTAGCTCTTGCCGGCTTCGACTTCGACGGGGTAGGGGGCCTTTTGGGCGATCACGGCTGTGCTCATCTCGGGTTTCTCCGCAGATTGTGGAGTCACTATTCAAAAGCCTTTCTGCTCGATAGAAAAGTGCAAAATTTGCGTCTAATTCATCGAATGGATCGATTTGTTGATGCACGCCACTACGCGAGTGAGTCTGGACCAATGGCGCGCGCTGGTCGCTGTGGTCGATCACGGCGGCTATGCGCAGGCCGCCACGGCGCTGCACAAGACGCAATCGAGCGTGACCTATGCCGTGCAGCGCATCGGCGCATTGCTGGATATGCAACTGTTCAAAAGAGAAGGTCGCCGGGCGGTGCTCACCGAGGCCGGGCGTGCGCTGTATCGGCGCGCGCGCATGCTGCTGGATGACGCTGGCAAACTCGAGCATTTCGGCCGCCTGCTGCAGTCCGGTTGGGAAGCCGAGATCCGCATCGGCGTCGAGATCCTCTTCCCCATCGACTGGCTCTTGCAGGCCTTGCAAGCGTTTGCGGCGGAGAGCCCGCAGACCCGCATTGAGGTCATCGACACGGTCATGGGTGGCGGGCGCGAGGCGTTGCTGGCGCGAACCGTCGATATCGCCATCCTGCCCGACGTGCCGGCGGGCTTCCTCGGCGACCCTCTGCTGGATGTCGAGCTACTCGCCGTCGCTCGGGCCGACCACCTCTTGCATCGGCTTGGCCGTCCGCTCGATGCGCGCGACTTGCAAGCTGCGCGGCACCTCCTGGTACGCGACTCCGGCACCCGGCGCGACGACGCGGCAGTGACGGTGAACGTGGCGCAGCGCTGGGTGTTCTCAGGCATTATCGGCAGCCTCGAGGCGGTACGTGCAGGCGCCGGCTTTGCCTGGCTGCCGCAGCACTTGGTGGCCGACGATCTGGCATCCGGCCGCTTGCGACCCTTGCCTTTGCCCAGCGGAAGCACCCATCGCATCACTCTGTACATGGTTTTGACAGACGGCGCGGCAGTCGGGCCCGGCGTGCAGCGTCTGGCGGCGTTGCTGCGGGACCAGGTTTCGGGTGTCACGCCGACTTGACAGGCATACTGGGCATATGACCACCCAAGCGCCTTTCCGAAGCCTCTGCACCGACTGCGGCATCAGCCGCACCAGTGAGCCCAAGCGCTGCGGCCGCGCCTGCCAGTTCATCGCGCCGGACTACCCGCGGCTGGAAGCCGCCGTGCATGGCCGCACGCGTGACAACGGGCAGGACCCGGGTCGCACCGACGAGGCCTTCTTCGGGCCGTACACGGACATGCACCGTGCCGCGCTCAAGGCACCGAGAGCCGGCGCGCAGTGGACCGGCATCACCACCCGGCTGGCCGAACGCCTGCTCGAGGAAGGTCTGGTCAGCGCCGTGCTATGCATGACTGCCGACCCGGAGGACCGCTGGCGGCCGCAGCCGGTGTTGGTGACGCGCGCGCAGGACATGGCCGCCTGTCGCGGCATGCGCATGGGCTACGCGCCGCTGCTGGAGTTGCTCGAGCCGGCCGTCGCCGCCGGCCACACGCGCATCGCCGTGGTCGGCATCCCCTGCCAAGTCTACGCGCTGCGCGCCCTGCAGGCCGAATGGGGGCTGGAGCAGCTCTACGTCATCGGCACGCCCTGCTCAGACAACACATCGACCGAGAACTTCCACGAGTTCCTCGCCCTCATCGATCCGGCGCCCGAGACGATTACTTATCTGGAGTTCCGCGCCGACTACCATGTGGAACTGCGCTACGCCGACAGCCGCACGCGCACCATCCCGTTCCTGCAACTGCCGTTGTCGCGGTTGCGCCCGGACTTCTTCCCGCTGACCTGTCGGACGTGTGTCGACTACACCAATGTCCTCGCCGACATCACGGTCGGCTACATGGGCGGGGAAGGGCGGCAGTGGCTCATTGTCCGCAACGCGCGCGGCCAGCAGATGCTCGACCTGCTCGGCGACGAGGTCACGCTGGAGACACCCGGCGACGCCGGCAAGCGCAGCGGCGCGGTCAAGGGCTTTATCGGCAATGTCGAACGCGCGGCCGGGGGGCTGCCCTTGCGGCGCATGCCTGACTGGCTGCGGCCGATCATGGGTTGGCTCATGCCGCGTGTCGGGCCGCGCGGGCTCGAGTTCGCCCGTACCCGCGTCGAGATGAAGGCCGCCGAGACGGTCATTCATCTACGCCGTGAGGCGCCGGACCGCATCAAGCACATGGTCCCGGCGCACGTTTGGCGGCTGGTCGAGCCGTATGGGCTTAAGCCGGGTCCAAACGAGACGCGCGAAGGCTGATCGGGCCGCGGCGCCGACACGCGTCCAGGCGGGCGGGCCGGTCGGCCGCCGCAGCCGTTCAAGCGGTCCTGCCAAGCGCCTCGAGTGCGGCGCCCGCCAGCGCATCGCCCATGGCTTGTGGCGGAGCGATCGCCCGTTCGGCGCCCGCCTCGCGCAGTCGCGCGGCCTCGTCGGCGGTCTCGGCGCGCGCCAGCACCGGCAGGTCGGCGCGCAGGCGCTTGGCATGACGCAGGGCGGTCGCGCCCAAAGTCGGGTCGGCCACCGCGAGCACCAGCAGACGCGCCGTCGCCACATGCGCCTGCACCAGCGTCAGCGGCTCCCGCGCGTCGCCCAGCACCGCCTTGTAGCCGCGCCCACGTAGCGATTCGACGATCTCGCGGTCTTCCTCCACCACCACGAACGGCGTTCCGGCCGCCTCCAGCGCTGCGGCGACCCGTTGCCCCGCCCGGCCGTGCCCGACCAGCACCACCTGGCCGGAGAGGTAGCTCGCTTCGGTGGATTGCGGCAGTTCCGCCAGCGGGTCGCTGCGCGCATCCAGTTCGCGCGCCAGTTCCGACCGCGCCAGCGCCCAGCGCCGCAGCGGTTCGATGGTGCCGAACAACAGTGGGTTGATGGCGATCGAGACGATGGCGCCGGCGACGATCAGGCTCGCCGCCTGGTCCGGCAGCACGCCCAGTGAATTGCCGAGCGTCGCAAGGATGAAGGAGAACTCGCCGATCTGCGCCAGGCTCGCCGACACGGTGAGCGCCGTACCCAGCGGGTAGCGCAGGGCCAGCACCAGCGCGCCGGCGGCGATCGACTTGCCGACGACGATG
Organism: Rhodocyclaceae bacterium; assembly: GCA_018882975.1. Taxonomy (GTDB): domain Bacteria; phylum Pseudomonadota; class Gammaproteobacteria; order Burkholderiales; family UBA3065; genus UBA3065. Next base: position 4,573 of record VEQZ01000020.1, read on the forward strand.
ACCAAGGTGGTGGCCAGCACCTGCAGCGGGTGGCTGACCAGCACCGCCGGGTCGAACAGCATCCCCACCGAGACGAAGAACAGCACCGCAAAAGCATCGCGGAAGGGCAGCGATTCCTCGGCCGCGCGCTGACTGAACTCCGACTCGCGCAGTACCAGGCCGGCAAAGAACGCGCCAAGCGCCACCGACACCCCGAACAGTGCCGCTGCGCCAAAGGCGATGGATACCGCCAGCGCCACCACGCACAGCGTGAACAGCTCGCGCGAGCCGGTGCCCGACACTTGCCAGAGGATCCACGGCAGCACGCGGCGCCCGGCCAGCAACATCACCGCCACGAATGCGGCGACTTCCAGCAGGGTCACCAGCAGGGTGGCGCCAAGCGCCATGTCGCCTTGCGTTGCCTCTCCGAGGCCCATGTCGCCCGGTTCGAGCGGTGCTTGTCCGCCAGCCAGCACCGGCAGCAGCACCAGCACCAGCACCATGGCGAGGTCCTCGACTACCAGCCAACCCACCGCGATGCGCCCGTTGGGCGTCTCCAACGCGCCACGCGCTTCGAGCGCGCGCAGCAGCACCACGGTGCTGGCCACCGACAGCGCCAGGCCGAACACCAGCGCCGCAGTGATCGACCAGCCCCACGCCAGAGCAAGCGCGGCACCGAGCCCGGTGGCCACCGCCATCTGCACCACTGCGCCAGGGATCGCCACGCGCCGCACCGAGAGCAGGTCATCGATCGAAAAGTGCAGGCCGACGCCAAACATCAGCAGCATCACGCCGACCTCGGCCAGTTGCATGGCCAGCGCCGTGTCGGCGACAAAGCCGGGCGTGTGCGGGCCGATCAGCACGCCGGCCGCCAGGTAGCCGACCAGCGCTGGCAGCCGAAGTCGCGTGGCGACCACGCCGAGCAGGAGCGCCAGGCCAAACGCGCTGGCAAGGGTGACGATGAGGGGCAGGTCGGCGTGCATGATCAGGGTGTCCGGGGCTGTCGCGTGGGCACTGTGTTCAAGGCGCGACCTCGATCAGGATCTCGTTGCGCCGGTTCCACGGCAGGGTGAAAGGGTCGTTGTAGCGCGCGACCTGCGGCGCGCTGGCCGGCTTGAGGCCAAGCTTCGCCATCCAGCCCTGCAGGCGACCGGTGTTCTCGGCGATGCTGGCACGTGTGGTCCAGCCGCTGAAGGTGATCGCCGCCACCCGGTGTGCCGGCACCTCGCGCAGCTTGACGTCGGCATCGAGCGGCCGCGGCAGGTCGGCGAGCTTGTAAGCCGACGGCATGACAAAGTGGACGCGCCAACTGCCGGCGTCTGCGGCGGCATCCGCCTGCATGGTGACGGGCGCAGTCATGGCGATGCGCTCGCTGGCCGGCGCCGGGTTCACTGGCGCCGTGGTTCCCGGCGCCATGGTCACCGGTGCGGTCATGGCGATCTTCTCTGCATCGCCGCGGGTCGACAGGTTCTTGCCAAAGATGTAGCCGGCGATGCGGCGGAAGCCGGTCCGCCCGGCGCTGTCGAAGTCGCCCTGCACCCAAGTCTCGGCCACGACGAAGCCCGGGTACTGGCGCAACTCCATGCTGGCCTCGGCACGCTCGACGCTGTACCGCGGCTCCTCAACGGCCATGGCGGCACCCGCACACAGCAATGCCAACGCGGCGACCACGAGCCAACTGACGAATCGCATCTTGCCTCCTGCCCTGTCTCATGTAATCTGTTCGGACATCTTCCAATGTCAGCCTCTCATGACACGATTGCCACACCCTACCGCTCGGCCCGGGCCGGTGCCCGGCCAGTGAACGACCCGGCCCATCTGCACTGGCTGATCGGCGGCGTGCTGAGCCTCACGCTGTTGGAAGGCCTCGGGTTGTGGACCTACGACCGCGTCACGCGCCGAGGGTTGCCGAGTCGCGTCTTTTTGCTCAACTGGGCCTCGGGGCTTTGTCTGCTGACCGGGATGCTGGCTGTCGCGCGCGGCGGCGGGCTGCTCGAGGTGGCGCCGTGGCTGATGGGCGCTGGTCTGCTGCATGCCTGGGATCTCAAACGCAACTGGCGCCGCTCGCGTCGCCAAAGGAACTGATATGAGCCGCGCCTTTCCGTTCTCGGCCATCGTCGGCCAGGACGACATGAAACAGGCCCTGCTGCTCGCGGCAGTCGACCCGGCCATCGGTGGCGTGCTGGTGCTTGGCGACCGCGGCACTGGCAAGTCCACCGCGGTGCGCGCGCTGGCCGCCATTCTGCCGCCGATCCGCGTCATTGAGGGCTGCCCCTACGGCTGTGAGCCGGGCGGCGCCGGTTCCGCGTGTCCGGCGTGCACTGCGGTGCACGCGCGTGGACGCAAGCCCAAGTCGGTGGAAAAACCGGTGCCGGTGGTCGACCTGCCGCTCGGCGCCACCGAAGACCGCGTGGTCGGCGCGCTCGATCTTGAGCGAGCGCTCACTGCCGGTGAGAAGGCCTTCGAGCCGGGCTTGCTGGCCCGCGCCAACCGTGGCTTCCTTTACGTGGACGAGGTCAATTTGCTCGAAGACCATCTGGTCGACCTGCTCATTGATGTCGCTGCCTCCGGCCAGAACGTGGTCGAGCGCGAGGGCCTGTCCATCCGCCACCCGGCGCGCTTCGTGCTGGTCGGCTCCGGTAACCCGGAGGAGGGCGAGTTGCGCCCGCAGCTACTCGACCGCTTCGGCCTCTCGCTCGATGTGCGCACGCCCACCGACCTCGCCCAGCGCATCGAGGTGATTCGCCGCCGGGATGCCTTCGAGCGCGACCCGGACGCCTTTTTCGCCGCCTGGGACGCCGCCGATGCGGCCATCCGCGAGTCCATCCTCAAGGCGCGCAAACGTCTGGAGAAGCTGCAAGTGCCGGATGCGGTTCTGGAAGCGGCCGCGACGCTGTGCTCGCGCCTGGGCACCGACGGCCTGCGCGGCGAACTCACTTTGATGCGCGCGGCGCGCGCCAAGGCGGCGCTGGATGGCGCGCGCACCGTGCGCGTCGAGCATCTGCTGAGCATTGCACCCATGGTCTTGCGCCACCGCCTGCGCCGTGACCCGCTCGACGAGACCGGTTCCGGCGTGCGCGTCGAACGCGCCATCGACGAGCTGTTCGGCGTGGAAACCGCCGCGGCGTGAACGCGCTCAGCGAGGGCGCGATACTCGCGCCCGGCACGCCCGCCGGTGTGTCTGGTGGCCCGGCTGCGGCGGTCGATACCGCCGAACGCTGGGGCCGCGCCATGCACGCCGCCGCGCTGCTGGCCATCGAACCGGCCGCGCTCGGTGGCGTCTGGCTCAAGGCCGGCGCCGGCCCGGTGCGCGAGCGCTGGCTCGCACTGCTCGATGCGCTGCTGCCTGACGACACGCCGCGCCGGCGCATCCCGCTCAACATCGCCGACGAGCGCCTGCTCGGCGGGCTCGACCTCGCCGCCACGCTGCAGGCCGGACAGCCGGTGGCGCAGCGCGGCGTGCTGGCCGAGGCCGATGGCGGTATCGTCACGCTGGCCATGGCCGAACGCGTGCCCGCCGCCACCGCCACCCGCATCGCGCAGGTGCTCGACAGCGGCGAGGTGCTGGTAGCGCGCGACGGGATCGACAGCCGCTTGCCGGCGCGGGTGGGCGTGGTCGCGCTCGACGAATCCACCGGCGACGACGAGCCGCCGGCCACCGTGCTCACCGAGCGGCTCGGCCTCTTCCTCGCGCTTGACGGCCTGTTGCCGAGCCACTGCCAAGCGCCCGATGCCGCCGAGCTGCGCGCTTGGCAGCACGACATCGCTGCCGCCCGCGTTGCCTGGCGACAGGTCAGGGCTGGCGACGAGGTGCTGCAGGCGCTGTGCGGCACCGCCGCTGCGCTCGGCGTCGATTCACCGCGCTTCGGGCTTGCCGCATTGCATCTGGCGCGCATGGCCGCCGCGCTCGACGGCCGCGACGAGGTCGATGGCGACGACTGCGCACTGGCCGCTCGATTGGTGATCGCGCCGCGCGCCACGCGCCTGCCGCCGCAGCAGTCGGACGAGCCGCCATCCGAGGAGCCGCCCGAACCGCCGCAGGATCAGGCGCCGCCACCCGACGAGCCGCCGCCGGACGACCCGGACCGCATTCCCGACAAGCCGCTCGAAGACGCCGTGCTCGAGGCCGCACAGGCGGCCATCCCGGCGGGTCTGCTGGCCATGCTGCAAGCCTCGCTGCTGATGGGACGCACGCGCAGCGGTGGCAAGTCCGGCGCGGCGCAGACGAATTACCGGCGCGGCCGGCCCACCGGTTCGCGGCGCGGCAGCCTGCGGCCGGGCATCCGTCTCAATGTGATCGACACGCTGCGCAACGCTGCGCCGTGGCAGCCACTGCGTCGCCGCGAGCGGGAGGCGGCTGGCCAGCCAGCAAACGGCCGTGTGCTCATCCGGTCTGATGATTTCCAGGTGACGCGCTACCAGCAGCGCAGCGAGACCACCACGCTGTTTGTGGTGGATGCCAGCGGTTCGTCGGCCTTGCACCGCCTCGCCGAGGCCAAGGGTGCGGTGGAACTGCTGCTGGCCGATTGCTATGTGCGGCGTGACCGCGTCGCGTTGATGGCCTTCCGCGGCAAGGCTTGTGACCTCCTCCTGCCGCCGACGCGTTCGCTGACGCGGGCCAAGCGCGCGCTGGCCGGTCTGCCGGGCGGTGGCGGCACGCCGATGGCCACTGCCATCGAGGCCGCGCAGCAGCTTTACGAGCAGCTCTCGCGACGCGGCGACAGCGTGGTCGTGGTGCTGCTCACCGACGGCCGCGCCAACCTCGACCGCGAGGGCAGGCCCGGTCGCGAGCAGGCGCAGGCCGACGCGCTGGCGGCCGCCCGCCGCGCCCGCCTCAGCGGCATGGCCAGCGTGCTGGTCGACACCTCACCGCAGCCGGCGCCGCAGGGCCTGCGTCTGGCAGCCGAACTCGGCGCGCTCTATCAGCCCCTGCCTTACGCCGAACCGCGCACGCTCTCCAGCCGCATCGGCGCCAGCGTCAAGGCACTGGTGGCCGCCTAGGCCGCGTCGTCGAGGCCGAGCGCGTTCAGTAGCCACTGCGCGGCACGCCCCGGTTCGGTCTCATGCATCAGGTGGCCGGCGTGCCAGCGCTCTACCCGGGCCTGCGGCAGGTAACGACGGATCACCTGCAGCAACGGCTCAGCCGGCACCCAGGCGTCGAGCTCGCCCACCACCAGGTGCATTGGCGTGCGCAGGCCCGCGGCGTCCTCGAGCAGCACCGGCAGGTCGGCCGCGGCCATGAAGTTCATGGCACCCCGCACATGGCCGCTTTCCCCGAACAGCGTGCGGTAGTGCGCACGCTGCGTGTCGTTGAGGATCGACGCGGTGGAATCGAGCAGGCGGTCGACCATCCCGGACGGCCCGATGGTCGCCGCCAGCAGCGACGCCATCGGTCCCGAGGTGGCGAGCGGGTTGATCAGCGGCCCGAGAAACATCGCATAGGCCGGCGGTGGCGGCACCAGTGAGGGCGCGTAGCCCACCAGCCGGCTGGCCTGGTGTTTGCCCAGAAGCGACCAGCGCAGCGCCAGCGGAAAGCCCGCCGAGTGTCCGGCCACCAAGGCCGGCGTCCCGATGTCGAGCACCTCAAGCAGCACATCGAGTTGTTGCGCGATGCTGGCGAGGTCGAGTCGGGCGTAGTCGGCACCACGCGTGAAGCCGTGTCCGGGCAGATCGATCGCCAGAACCCGGGTCTTGGCCGTGAGCTGTGGCCACATCGGCGCCCAACTGTGGGTGGACGAGCCGGTGCCGTGCAACAGCACCACCAGCGGGCCTTGACCGGCCAGTTGCACGTGCCAGTCGAGACCGGCGGCCAGCACGCGATGGCTGCTGCCGCGGTTGGGCCAGTCGGCGGGGATGTCTTGGGCGGGGCGCAGGCTCATGGGCTTCCGGAATGTTGGTTGACGCGAACAGTCTAGGTGTCTATTGTGACTGACACTTGAGATGTCAGGCCAAACTGGCACGCAGCCACTAGAACGCAGTCGCGGCGCAGCCGCAGGCGGCGGGGGAGGACGGATGGACGCACAATTGCGCATCGAGCAGGCTCTGGACGCGGCGTTGCGGCTCGGCGAGTCTACGGCAGCGCCGCCGCGCTTGCAGGCGGCCACCCGCCACGCCGTGTTCCCCGGTGGTGCGCGCATCCGCCCGCGCTTGTGCCTGGCGGTGGCGTGGGCCTGTGGCGACGACCGGCCGGCGCTGGCCGATGCTGCGGCCGTGGCCATCGAGTTGCTGCACTGCGCCTCGCTTGTGCACGACGACCTGCCCTGTTTCGACGATGCCGCGATGCGCCGTGGCCAGGCCTCGGTGCATGCCGCCTTCGGCGAGCGCCTCGCCGTGCTGGTCGGCGACGCGCTCATCGTGCTCGCTTTCCGCACGCTGGCCGAGGCCGGCCCGCAAGCCCCCGATCGCCTCGGCCGTCTGCTTGCCACGGTGGCCGACGGCGTCGGCTCACCTTTGGGCATCGTCGCCGGACAAGCCTGGGAGTGCGAGTCCAAGGCCGACCTCGCCACCTACCAGCGCGCCAAGACCGGCGCCCTGTTCGCCGCCGCCACCGCAGCCGGCGCGCAGGCGGCGGGCCATGATCCGGACGCCTGGCGCGACCTCGGCGATTGGCTCGGCGAGGCCTATCAGGTCGCCGACGACATTCGCGACGTGATGGCCGATCCGGCTTGGCTGGGCAAGCCCACCGGCCGCGACGAGACGCTCGACCGCATGAGTTCGGCGCGCGAGCTCGGCCTCGCTGGCGCGGTCGCGCATTTCGACGAGTTGCTCGATCGCGCTGTCCGCTCGATCCCCGATTGCCGTGGCGCCAAAGCCTTGCGCGCCCTGGTGCAGTCGGAGTCCGAGCGCCTGGTGCCCAAGGCCTGGATCAACCGCATCCGCTCGGGCGAGGCAGCGCCGGTGGCCGTGCACGGCGGCTGAGGCCTCTGGCGCGCGCCGTCCGCTGCGCCGAACCCGCGTTTCTTGCGACTTCCCCGGAGACCCCGATGGCTGACAGCCTGCCGCTCACCCTCACCGACCGCTTCTATGCGTGGCGCGACCGTCTGGTCGGGAGCCAGACCTTTCAGCGTTGGGCTGCGGCCTTTCCGCTCACTCGCCCGATCGCGCGCAGGCAGGCGGCGCAGCTGTTCGATCTGGTCGCCGGCTTCGTCTACAGCCAGGTGCTGCTGGCCTGCGTGCGGCTGGGCGTGTTCGAGATCCTCGCCGAGGGGCCGCAGAGCGTCACCACGCTGGCGCATCGGCTCGAACTCTCCGAGAACTCGGCCCGCCGTCTGCTTGCCGCTGCCGCTTCGATCGGCCTGCTGGCGCGCCGCGCCGATGGCCGCTACGCGCTGGGCCAACTCGGTGCCGTGATGGTGGGCAACCGCGCGGTGGCGGCGATGGTCGAGCACCATGCTTCGGTCTACCTCGATCTGGCCGACCCGGTGGCGCTGCTGCGCCGCGACTCGCCCACCCGTCTGGCGGGCTACTGGGCCTACGCCGGCGACGAGGGCAGCGAGCAGGCACGCGCGCTCAGTGCCGAACAGGTGGCCGAGTACTCGGCGCTGATGTCGGCGTCGCAGCCCTTGGTGGCGGACCAGATCATCGACGCCTGCGACCTCGGCCGCTACCGTGTCCTGCTCGACGTCGGCGGCGGCGAAGGCACTTTTTTGTCGCAGGTGGCGCGCCGTGTGCCGCGCCTGCAGCTGCGCCTGTTCGACCTGCCGGCGGTGGCCGAACGCGCGCGTCATCGTTTCGAGGCGCAGGGCATCGCGCACCGCGCGCAGGCGCACGGCGGCAGTTTCTTCGATGACCCGCTGCCCGATGGGGCCGACGTCGCGTCTCTGGTGCGCGTCATCTACGACCACGACGACGTCCACGCGCTGCGGATCCTGCGCGCCGTGCGCCGCGCCTTGCCCGGCGACGGCACGCTCATCCTCGCCGAACCGATGGCCGGCACGCCGGGCGCGGAGGCCATGGGCGACGCCTACTTCGGCTTCTACCTGCTGGCCATGGGCAAGGGCGAGGCGCGCACGCCGGCCCAATTGAGCGCCCTGCTGCGCGAGGCCGGGTTCTCGCGCATCCGCATCCTCGCCACCCACCTGCCGTTGCAGACCCGCGTCATCGTCGCAAGACCATGATTTTTAAACAAACTCGAAACCGTCAAAAAGATTTCCCTTGACTCGCCCTCCGTTAGGCTTAGGATGGCCATATGTCAGGTCTACCTGACATTTTAGAAAGTATAAAAAAGATGACATTCGCAGTTGCCCTGAATGCCCATGCGGTCGTGCTGGAGGAGCCGGAAAAGGTCGCCCTCAGCCGCCTGCCGCTGACGCCCGCCGGCGAGCAGGACGTGGTGGTGGACATCGCCTTCAGCGGCATCAGCACCGGTACGGAGAAGCTGCTGTGGTCGGGGCGCATGCCCCGGTTCCCGGGCATGGGCTATCCGCTCGTGCCGGGTTACGAGTCGGTCGGCACGGTGGTCGGCGCCGGCGCTGACTCGGGTTTCCGCGAAGGCGAGACGGTGTTCGTGCCGGGTGCCAAATGCTATGGCGAGGTGCGCGGCCTGTTCGGCGGCGCCGCCTCGCGCGTCGTCGTCCCCGGCGACCGCATCCTTGCCATCGACGAGCGGCTCGGCGAGCGCGGCGTGCTATTCGCGCTGGCCGCCACTGCGCTGCATGTCACCCACGTGCCGGGGGCCGTGCAGCCTGACCTCATCGTCGGCCACGGCGTGCTCGGCCGCATGATCGCCCGCATCGCGGTGGCGCAGGGCGCCAAACCGGTGGTGTGGGAGACCAACCCGACGCGCCGCGAGGGCGCCGAGGGTTATGCAGTCATCGACCCGGCCGAAGACACCCGCCGCGACTACCGGTGCATCTGCGACGTCAGCGGCGCCCAGGGCCTGCTCGACACCCTGGTCGCGCACCTCGCTCCCGGTGGCGAGATCGTGCTCGCCGGTTTCTACGACCAGCCGCTCAGTTTCAATTTCCCGCCGGCCTTCATGCGCGAGGCGCGCCTGCGCATCGCCGCGCAGTGGCAGCCGGCCGACCTGCTCAAAGTCCGCGAGATGGTGGCCGATGGCCGTCTCTCGCTCGACGGCCTGATCTCCCACCGCAGTGCCCCGCAACGCGCCACCGACGCCTACAGCACGGCGTTTGGCGACCCCGACTGCCTGAAGATGGTCCTCGACTGGAGACACCTGCAATGAGCCATTCCTGCGCCACAGGCACCGCATCGCCGGTGCAGTTCCACAAGCAGTCACTGCGCGAAGAGGCGGCCGTGGAACCCGATCCGGTGCACACCGGCGAGGTCAAGAGCGAGACCCAGATCATTGCCATCTACGGCAAGGGCGGCATCGGCAAGAGCTTCACGCTGGCCAACCTCAGCTACATGATGGCGCAGCAGGGCAAGAAGGTCCTGTTGATCGGCTGCGACCCCAAGTCCGACACCACCAGCCTGCTGTTCGGCGGGCGCGCTACCCCGACCATCATCGAGACCAGCTCGAAGAAAAAGCTGGCCGGCGAGTCGGTCACCATCAGCGACGTCTGCTTCAAGCGCGACGGCGTCTTCGCCATGGAGCTCGGCGGTCCTGAGGTCGGCCGTGGCTGCGGCGGGCGCGGCATCATCCACGGTTTCGAGACGCTCGAGAAGCTCGGCTTCCACGACTGGGGCTTCGATTACGTCCTGCTCGACTTTCTCGGCGACGTGGTCTGCGGCGGCTTTGGCCTGCCCATCGCCCGCGACATGTGCCAGAAGGTCATCGTCGTCGGCTCCAACGACCTGCAGTCGCTGTACGTGGCCAACAACGTCTGCAGCGCCGTCGAATACTTCCGCAAGCTTGGCGGCAATGTCGGCGTGGCCGGTATGGTCATCAACAAGGACGACGGCACCGGCGAGGCGCAGGCCTTTGCCGATCGCGCCGGCATCCCGGTGCTGGCCTCTATCCCGGCTCACGAGGACATCCGCCGCAAGAGCGCGTCCTACGAGATCATCGGCAAGCCCGATGGCGAGTGGGGCCCGCTGTTCGCCGGTCTGGCCACCAATGTTGCCGAGGCCCCGCCACAGCGTCCGACCCCCCTCAGCCAGGACGAGTTGCTCGGCCTGTTCTCGGCCTCCCATACCGGTCGGGATGTGGTGCTGGAACCGGCCACGGTGTGCGACATGCTCGGCCGCGAGGATGTCGTCCGCGAGTCGCTCGAAGTGATCTACGACGAGGCCTGACGGTGAACGACCCGCGCCCCCCCCAGTTCAAGGCCGACGCCACGCAGGGCGATGGCATCGGTTGCCACTCGGGCAAGTCCGAGATGCTCGCCGCTGCCCAGCAGGCCGGCAAGAGCGAGGTGCTGGAGCAGTACGCGCGTGACTATCCGCTGGCGGCCGAGGCCGGCCCGCACGACCAGCCGCAGAGCATGTGCCCGGCTTTCGGGTCGCTCCGCGTCGGCCTGCGCATGCGCCGCACCGCGACCATCCTCAGCGGCTCGGCATGCTGCGTCTATGGCCTGACCTTCACCAGCCACTTCTATGGCGCGCGCCGGAGTGTCGGCTACGTACCGTTCAATTCCGAGACGCTGGTCACCGGCAAGCTGTTCGAGGACATCCGCGACGCCGTCCACAAGGAGGCCGACCCGGCTCGGTACGACGCCGTCGTCATCATCAACCTTTGCGTGCCGACCGCCAGCGGCGTGCCCCTGCAACTGCTGCCCAAGCAAATCAACGGCGTGCGCATCATCGGCATCGACGTGCCGGGTTTCGGCGTGCCGACCCACGCTGAAGCCAAGGACGTGCTGGCCGGCGCCATGCTGCGCTATGCCCGTGAGGAGGCTGCCGCCGGCCCCGTGGCAGCACCGCGCAACGGCCGCGCCCAGCTGCCCACAATCACCCTGCTCGGCGAGATGTTCCCGGCCGACCCGGTCGGCATCGGCATGATGCTGGCGCCCATGGGCCTGGCTGCCGGTCCGGTAGTGCCGACCCGCGAGTGGCGCGAACTCTACGCTGCTCTCGATTGCGCCGCTGTTGCCGCCATTCATCCCTTCTACACCGCGAGCATCCGCGAGTTCGAAGCCGCGGTGCGGCCGGTGGTCGGCTCCGCGCCAGTGGGACATGACGGCACCGAGGCTTGGCTGCAGGCCATCGGCAACGCCGCCAACGTGCCGCAGGCGCGCATCGACGCCGCCAAAAACGCCATGCTTCCCGCCATTCGCGGCGTGTTGGCCAAGGCACCCATCAAAGGCCGCATCACCCTGTCCGGCTATGAAGGTTCGGAGTTGCTGGTGGCGCGTCTGCTGGTCGAGTCGGGCGCAGATGTGCGCTACGTTGGCAGCGCCTGCCCGCGCACCGTCTGGAGCGATGCCGACCGCGAGTGGCTAGAGGCCAAGGGCGTGCGCGTACAGTTCCGCGCCTCGCTCGAGCAGGACCTCGCCGCGGTGGACGAATTCCGGCCGGATCTGGCCATCGGCACCACGCCGGTGGTGCAGGCTGCCAAGCAGGCCAGCATCCCGTCGCTCTACTTCACCAACCTGATCTCGGCCCGTCCGCTGATGGGTCCGGCTGGCGCCGGTTCGCTGGCGCAGGTGATCAATGCGGCCATCGCCAACAAGACCCGTTTCGACACGATGAAGGCCTTCTTTGGTGATGTCGGCAGCGGCGACAAGGCCGGTGTTTGGGAGGGGGTGCCAACCGAGCATCCGGGCTTCCGCGAGCAGACCCGCAAAAAGATCATCCGCCTGCAGAAGAAGCTCGAGCAGGAGTCGATGGGCTCATGAACGCCACGCCGAACTTCGTCCTCGACCATGACCGCGCCGGCGGCTACTGGGGTGCGGTTTACGTGTTCACTGCGATCAAGGGCCTGCAGGTGGTCATCGATGGTCCGGTGGGATGCGAGAACCTGCCGGTCACCTCGGTGCTGCACTACACCGATGCGCTGCCACCGCACGAGTTGCCGATCGTCGTCACCGGTCTGGCCGAGGAGGAACTCGGCCAGCACGGCACCGAGGGCGCCATGAAGCGCGCCCACAGCGTGCTCGACCCCGACCTGCCGGCGGTGGTGGTGACCGGTTCCATCGCCGAGATGATCGGCGGCGGTGTGACCCCGGAGGGGACCGGCATCCAGCGCTTCCTGCCGCGCACCATCGACGAAGACCAGTGGCAGTGCGCCAACCGCGCCATGTACTGGCTCTGGTCCGAATACGGCATGAAGAAGATCCCCGCGCGCAAGCCGCTCGAAGAGCGCGAGCCTGGCGAAAAGCCGCGCGTCAACCTCATCGGGCCCTGCTACGGCGTCTTCAACATGGCCAGCGATCTGGCCGAGATGCGCCGCTTGGTCGAGGGCATCGGCGCCGAAGTCAACATGGTCTTCCCGCTGGGCAGCCACCTCGCCGAGGTGTCGCGTCTGGTTGAAGCCGACGTCAACATCTGCCTGTACCGCGAATTCGGTCGCATGCTCTGCGAGGCGCTTGAGCGGCCCTACCTGCAGGCCCCGATCGGCTTGCACAACACCACGCGCTTTCTGCGCACGCTCGGCGCGCTGCTCGGCCTCGACCCCGAACCGTTCATCGAGCGCGAGAAGCACACCACCATCAAGCCGGTGTGGGACCTCTGGCGTTCGGTGACGCAGGACTTCTTCGGTACTGCCAGCTTCGGCATCGTCGCCACCGACACCTATGCCCGCGGTGTGCGCCGTTTCCTCGAGGACGAACTCGGCATGCCCTGCAACTTCGCGGTGTCGCGTAAGCCGGGCGAGAAGACCGACAACGCCGCCATTCGCGACTTGGTGCAGACCAAGACCCCGCTGGTGTTGTTCGGCTCCTACAACGAGCGCATGTACCTGGCCGAGGCCGGTGGCCGCGCCACCTACATCCCGGCCTCGTTGCCGGGCGCCATCGTGCGGCGTCATACCGGCACCCCCTACATGGGCTACTCGGGTGCCACCTACATCGTGCAGGAGTTCTGCAACGGCCTGTTCGATGCGCTGTTCCACATCCTGCCGCTGGCCACCGACATGGACCGTGTCGAGCAGACGCTGGCCAGGGGCGCAGGCGATGAGGCCGAGACGCTCGACTGGGACCCCGATGCCCAGCAGCTCATGAACCAGTGGGTAACGAGCCAGCCGGTGCTGGTGCAGATCTCCGCAGCCAAGCGCCTGCGCGACCGCGCCGAGCGCGACGCACGGCAGGCTGGCGAGGCGCGTGTCAATGCCGCGCGGGTGGTGGCGGCGACGGTCGCATTGCGCAGCGGGGTGGTGGCATGAGCCACGCCGGCAGTTCCGCCCTTGAACAGTTCATGACGCGGGCCCTGGGGCCGGCGTTCAACGGTGTTGTCACATCCGTGGCAGCTGCCCTCTCCGCGCGGGCTTTGCGCGGTAACGGCCGCAAGGCCATTTGGTAGAGGAGTCATCCTATGGCAGAGCATTCGGGTTCGATTTCCGGCCTGACTGACCAGGAGGCCCAGGAGTTCCACCAGTTCTATATGCAGGGTCTGGTGGGCTTCACCGCCATCGCGGTGATTGCACACATCCTGGTCTGGGCCTGGCGTCCCTGGTTCCACTGAGCCAAATAAACGGGGGAATTGCCATGGCTAGCACACATGAAAACGCGTTGCACGAGGCCGTGAGGCGGGATTCGCTCACGTTCCGCGGCATCTATGCGGTGAGTTTCACCGTGTTTCTGGCCGTAGCCATTGTCGTTCAGTTGCTTCCGCTGCAATGGCGCGCCTGGTTTCCGGGTGCGGAGGGCGGTCAGACGCTGATCGGTGATGTCCGGTCCGCCGTTTACACGTTCATGTCTTACCTTACTTAGGAGTTGGAACCATGTGGAGAGTCTGGCGTTTGTACGATCCGCTTCGGGCCATGGTGGCTCAGGGCGTGTTTTTGTTCGGCTTGGCAGCGATGATCCATCTCATCCTGCTCAGCACCGACCGTTTCAACTGGCTGGATGGCAAGAGCCAAGCGCAGCTGATGGGCGCCTCGGCCACGCCGGCCCCGGCCGCTTCATCGACCTGAGTTCCGGCTCGGGACTTTGCAGCAGCAGTAGACGCAGCAAGGGCAGGTGGGGTCAGGGCTTCGGTCCTGTCCTCGCCCGCTTCAACCGAACCGGCAGCAACCCAAGACCGACAGTCCTTCACGGCCCGGGAGATTGAACATGGCAATGCTCAGCTTTGAGAAAAAATATCGAGTCAGGGGTGGCACCCTGGTCGGCGGCGACCTCTTCGATTTCTGGGTGGGGCCTTTTTACGTCGGGTTCTTCGGACTCACCACCGTCTTCTTTACCTTTATCGGCACCGCGCTGATCTTTTACGGCACCTCGCAGGCCGGGGTCTTTAACCCGTGGACGATCAACATCGCGCCGCCCAACCTCGAATATGGGCTCGGGTTGGCGCCCCTGATGAAGGGTGGTTTATGGCAGATCATCACCGTTTGCGCGATCGGTGCCTTTGGTTCATGGGCGCTGCGCGAGGTTGAGATCAGTCGCAAACTCGGCATGGGGCTGCACGTGCCCTTTGCCTTCAGTTTTGCCATCCTCGCCTACGTCACGCTGGTGGTCATCCGGCCGCTGCTGCTCGGGGCGTGGGGTCACGGCTTCCCCTACGGCATCCTCAGTCACCTCGACTGGGTGTCCAATGTCGGCTACCAGTACCTGCACTTCCATTACAACCCGGCGCACATGATCGCGGTGAGCCTGTTCTTCACCAATGCGTTTGCCTTGGCGCTGCACGGTTCGCTGATCCTGTCGGCCACTAACCCGGCGCCGGGCGAGAACGTCAAGACCCCCGAGCACGAGGACACCTTCTTCCGCGACACCATTGGTTATTCCATCGGCACGCTGGGCATTCACCGTCTCGGCCTGTTCCTTGCCCTCGGCGCAGTGTTCTTCAGCGCTGTCTGCATCGTCATCAGCGGCCCGTTCTGGACACGTGGATGGCCGGAGTGGTGGGGATGGTGGCTTAACCTGCCAATCTGGTCGTGAGCACTGGGGAGAATACAAATGGCTGAATATCAGAATATTTTTACCCAGGTGCAGGCACATGCGCCGAGCTATCCGGGTGTTCCCCTGGCCCGCGACCGCGACACCCGTGAGCGCATCGGCACGCCGATCCACGTCAAGTTGGCCGGCTGGTTCGGCAACGCGCAGATCGGCCCGATCTACCTCGGGTTCCTCGGCGTGGCGTCGGTCTTCTTCTTCCTGATCGGCTTCACCACCATCGGTTTCAACATGCTGGTGCAGGTCGACTACGACCCGATCCAGTTCATCCGCCAGCTCTTCTGGCTGGCGCTGGAGCCGCCCAAGCCGGAGTACGGCCTCAAGCTGGCGCCGCTCAACGAGGGCGGCTGGTGGAATTTCGCCGGTTTCTTCATCACCGTCTCCATTCTGCTCTGGTGGCTGCGCATGTACCGCCGCGCCCGCGCGCTGGGCATGGGCACGCACGTGCCTTGGGCCTTCGCCGCGGCGATCTGGCTCTACTTGGTGCTTGGCCTTTTCCGCCCCCTGCTGCTCGGCAGCTGGTCGGAAGCTCCGCCGTTCGGCGTGTTCCCGCACCTCGACTGGACCGCAGCCTTCTCCATCCGCTACGGAAACTTGTTCTATAACCCGTTCCACATGCTCTCGATCGCCTTCCTCTACGGCTCCGCCCTGCTGTTCGCCATGCACGGCGCGACCATCCTTGCCGTGAGCCGTTATGGCGGCGAGCGCGAGATCGAGCAGATCGTCGACCGCGGTACCGCGTCGGAGCGCGCCGCCCTGTTCTGGCGCTGGACCATGGGTTTCAACGCGACCATGGAATCCGTACACCGCTGGGCCTGGTGGTTCGCCGTGCTGACCTGCATCACCGGGGGCATCGGCATCCTGCTCACCGGCACGGTCGTCGACAACTGGTATCTGTGGGCGGTCAAGCACCATGTGGCACCCGCTTATCCGGATGTGTGGGACCCAGCCAAGCTGGTCGACCCCGCCACGCTTTCGGCACCCGCCAATTGAGGAACCCTCTCATGAAGATCCAAAGATTCGTCAGGCTGGGGCTCGTCGCCGGCGCGGTCATGCTGCTGGCGGGCTGCTGGGAGCGGCCGCCGGTGGAAATGGTCCAGCACGGCTATCGCGGCACCGGCATGGCGCAGGTCTACAACCCGCGCACACTCGTCAAGCAGCAGGATCTCAACAAAGTGCCGGTGGCGCTTCCCGCTGCGCCTGCCGAAGGCCCCAAGGCCAAGGAGATCTACAAGAACGTGCAGGTGCTCGGTGACCTGTCGGTTGCGCAGTTCACGCGCCTTATGGCCTCCATGGCCACTTGGGTGTCGCCAAACGATGGCGGTTGCGTGTATTGCCACAACCCCGCCAACTTTGCCGAGGACAGCAAGTACACCAAGGTGGTGGCGCGGCGCATGCTGCAAATGACGCAGTACATCAACGCCAACTGGCAACAGCACGTGGCCGAGACCGGCGTGACCTGCTACACCTGCCACCGCGGCCATCCCAAGCCGCAGGACCAGAACGGCCAAATGGCCTACTGGTACGCGGCGGGCGACCCGGCGCACAAGGGCGGCATGCTGGGTTGGCGCGATGGCCAGAATGAGCCGGCCTACTCGGTCGGCGCGGCATCGCTGCCGAACGAGCCCTTCTCGCGCTTCCTTCTCGGCGACAGCAACATCCGCGTGCAGAGCCAGCATGCCTTGCCCATGGCCAAGAGCACACAGGACATCAAGGCCACCGAATGGACTTACGGCCTGATGATCCACATGTCCAAGTCACTCGGGGTCAATTGCGACTACTGCCACAACAGCCGCGCTTTCTCTTCATGGCCGCAGAGCGCGCCGCAACGCGTGACCGCTTGGTATGGCATCCGCATGGTGCGCAACCTCAACAACGAGTTCCTCGATCCGCTCAAGCCGGTCTATGACGCAGACGATCTCGGCCCCAAGGGCGACGCCCCGAAGCTGTTCTGCGCCACCTGCCACAAGGGCGCCTACAAGCCGCTCTATGGCCAGAGCATGCTCAAGGATTTCCCCGAGTTGAGCAAGCCGAGCACCGATGGCAAGCCGCTCTACCCGGCTGAGGGCAAGCCGGCTGCCGAGGAGCAGAAGGTGGCCGCGGCGCAGTGAGCCCGGTCAGCGCGCAGCGCGAGACGCCGGTGTTCGCACCGGCGTTTCTTCGTAGGCTGACCGCATCCGGAGCAGGATCCGAGTTTGGCGCACGAGGCCTCGCTGGATAGTCGCTGAGTGGCTTCGGGCTTGAGTGGATCCTCAGCCGAACCGGCGTCAACGGGTCCGCGCTCGTTACAGCGTTCGGCCCTAGTGGAACGGCGCGTTGAGCGCCACCACCTGCTGGTTGATCAGGCTCGCCAGCGAGACCCAGGCCAAGTAGGGCACCAACAGCGCACCTGCCCGCCAGTCCAGCCGGCTGCCAGCAAACACCAGCAGCGCCACCGATGACCAAAGCACGCCGACCTCGGTGAGCGCCCAGTCCGGGCGTCTAGACCAGAAGAACAGGAAGCTCCACAGCACATTGAGCGCGGCGTTGGCGAGAAACAAGCCAAGCACCAGACGCTGGGCCGCTGGCTCGCGCGTTGCGCGCCAGCACAACACGCCGGCGACCGCGGTGAGCGTGAAGATCAGCGTCCAAGCCGGCCCGAAGACCCAGTCGGGCGGCTTGAACCACGGCTGCTGAAGGCCGTAATACCAGTCGTCCAACGGCGTCAGGGCGCCGCCCGCGGCTGCGCTGGCAAGGGTGATGCTGGCGGCGACGAGGCTCTGCTGGCGTAGTGACAAGGGGTCCCAAGGGGAATTCAGGCTTTAGCCAACCCTAGCAGATGCGCCATGTCTTTCAAGAAGATGCGCACATGGGCCATGGGGTCGCGGCGCTGCAGTTCCTTATGCATGTAGGCGTCGAAGGTGAGTTTCTGCACATCCCTGTCCCGGCAGATCTTGACGAAACTCTCGCGCCGCTTATCAGTGGAGTACCAGAAATGCTGCATCATGCCGAGGATCCAGAACACTCGGCCGTGCAACTTCATGAAGCGCTTGCGTGCGCTGGCCAGCGCCGACGCCCGGCCGGTGCGCAGGTACTCCGCCGCCGCCTCGGCGGCGAGTCGGCCGCCCAGCATGGCGTAGTAGATGCCCTCGCCGGAGGCCGGCGCCACCACGCCGGCGGCGTCCCCGGCCAGCACCACGTCGCGGCCGTTGTCCCAGCGCGGCAGCGGCTTGAGCGGCAGCGGCGCACCCTCTTGGCGCACCGTTTCGAAATGCGTCATGCCGGCAGCCTCGCGCAGCCGGGTGGTGGCCTTGCGCAGCGAGAATCCGCGTTCGGCGCTGCCGAGACCCACGCTCAGGGTGTCGCCGTGAGGGAACACCCAGCCATAGAAGTCCGGCGACAGGCTGCCGCGGTAGTACACATCACAGCGGCTACCATCGTAGTCGCTCTCGGTCTGCGCCGGCTTGCGCAGGATCTCGTGGTAGGCGAACACATATTTGGTCTTTTCGGCGCCCGGCACTTCCTGCTGGGCCACCTGTGACTTGGCGCCGTCGGCGCCGATGACGCAGCGCGCCTTGACCGACTGCTCGACGCCGCCTTCTTCCTTGTCGCCAAAGAACACCTCGGCCAGCCCGTCGCTGCCGCGCTGAATGCGCCGGTAGAGCCCGGTGCGGCGGACCGCGCCGTGCGAGGCGGCGCGCTGGCGCAGCCACTCGTCAAACTGCTCGCGGTCGACCATGCCGACAAAACCGCCCTCGATGGGGATATCGACCTTCTCGTCGCGCGGCGAGATCATGCGTGCGCAGCGCGCCTTGGCCACCAGTAGTTCGTCGGGAATGTTGAAGTCCTTGATGGCGCGTGGCGGGATGGCGCCGCCGCACGGCTTGATGCGGCCGGCGCGGTCGAGCAGCAGCACGCGTTTGCCGGCACGCGCCAGATCGTCGGCGGCGGTGGCCCCGGCGGGCCCGCCACCGATCACCACGGCATCAAAGGTCTCGGATTGGCTCATGACATTCTTCCCCTTTTTGGGTCTCGGCCCGGTGGCTGGCTCAGGTAACTGCTGAAGTGGCGGGGCGTGGTGTGGCCACCCCCCGAAGGTCTGTCGGCTCAGGCTTGGCCGCGCCGATTGCCGGACGGGCCGGGATGGCTGTGGCGAGTCGGGCCGAGGCAAGGAACAGCAGCGCTTCGGCGAAGAAGACGCTGCCGTAGGCCAGCCCCGGCGCGGCGATGAACTGCCGTGCGACGTCGCTGGCGACGGCGCCGCCGAGGCCGCCGAGGCCGAAAGCGATGGCCTGTGCGGCGCCCCACAGGCCCATGCGCACACCTTCGCGGCCGCTCTCGCCGCGGCCGGCGAGTTGCATCATCGAGGCGATTGCGGCGATCGAGAAGGCGCCATTGGCGGCGCCCAGCAGAAACACATTGGCCTTGAGCGGCCATTCGCCACCCAGTGCGCCGCCCGCCACCAGGCCAAGCAGGGCCAGCGCCGAGGCGATGCAGCCGCTCACCGTCCACAGGCGCAGGGTCTGTCCGGTCGGTCGGCCGCGACGGCTGCCAGCCAGCGCGACCAGGATCATGCCGGCCATCACGCCGCTGTGCTGCACGCCGGCGAGTCTTGTCGACTCGCCCGGGGTGAAGCCGAACACCAGGCCGGCAAAGGGCTCGAGAATGAGGTCTTGCGCCGAAAAGGCGAGCATCGAGACGAAGATGAACACGGTGAACTGCCGCGCATCGGCCTCGCGCCAGACCCGTCGCAGCGCCTGCAGGAAGGGGGTCTGGTCGTCGTTCGGCGTGGCGCCCGCATCGGCCTCGAGGCGGAACAGCGCGAGCAGCGTCACCACCACGGCCAGCGCGGCGACGCCGACTGCAACCTCGACCAGTCGCTCCGGCGAATACGGGTCCAGCAAGGAGCCGGCGGTGCCGGCGGTCACCGCGAAGCCGGCGATCATCATGATCCACACCAGCGTTGCTGCCGGTGCCCGCCGGTGTTCCGCCACCGATTTGGCGAGCAGCACCAGCAGCGAGGTGCCGGCCGCCGACACGCCGACGCCGATCATCACGAAGCCGAGGACGGCCAGCAGCAGGCCCGCGGTCGGTGCGCTGGCCATCCACGCCGTTGCCAGCGCCGCGGTGACGCCACCGGCAGCCAGCACGGCCATGCCGCCGACGATCCACGGCGTGCGCCGGCCGCTGCGGTCGGAGCCGAAACCCATGCGCGGGCGCAGGATCTGCAGCGCGTAGTGGATCGCCACCAGCAGACCCGGCAACAGGGCGGGCAGCGCGAGTTCGACCACCATGACCCGGTTCAGCGTCGAGGTGGTGAGCACCACGATCGAGCCGATGCAGGCTTGCACCAGGCCAAGCCGCACGATGCCGGTCCAGCCGAGCGATTTCTGCGGGGCGACGGTGTTCACACCATACCTCCACCGACGCCGCGCAGTGCCCACGCCGCCACCATCATGCCGCTGACCAGGATCGGCACACCGAAGCCGCTGTAATACAAGGCACGCTCGACCGGCCGCGCGACGAACCAGCGCATCAGCACGGCCTGCCCGACCACCAGCGCGACGATCGCCAGGGCGTGCCCGCTCGCGCCCCACCGCAGCAGCACCGCCACCACCACCAGCTGCGGCAGGATCATGGTCCAGCAGGCGGAGCGGGCGGCACCGTCGGCCCCGAGTTGCACCGGCAGCGAGCGCACGCCCATCTCGCGGTCGCCGCGGATCGACTTGAAGTCGTTGAGGGTCATGATGCCGTGCGCGGCGATGCTGTAGAGCAGCGCCAGCATTAAAGAACGTGGCTCGGGCATGGCACCACCGGCCATCACCGCCGAGCCGGTGATCCACGCCAGACCCTCGTAGCAGAGGCCGCAGGCGGCGTTGCCCCACCAGCCGTTTTGCTTGAGTCGCAGCGGCGGCGCGCTGTAAGCCCATGCCAGCGCGAGACCGAGTGCCGCAGCGAGAAAGCCCCAGTCGCCGAGCGAGCGCGCCACCAACAGTGAGAGCAGCGTCCACGCCACTGCCACGTAGAGCCCCCAGCGGCCCGGCATGCGTCCCGAGGGGATCGGACGCTGCGGCTCGTTGATGGCATCGACATGGCGGTCGAACCAGTCGTTGACCGCCTGGCTGGTGGCGCAGACCAAGGGACCGGCGAGCAGGATGCCGGTGATGATCAGCGCCCAGTGCCCGGCGAACGCTTGCCCGGAGGCCACCACCCCGCAGGCGAAAGCCCACATCGGCGGAAACCAGGTGATCGGCTTCAGCAGCTCGGCAACGGCGGATGGGGCCGGGTAGGGATGGGTCGCGACGTCCATTGACTCATTCTCACACTTGACATTTTCCACCGTCAATCGCAATTTACAGGTAAGCGTCACTGCCGCGTGACACAGGCGACGGCCTGTCTGCCTGTCCCCCTCGTCCGGGGCATGGCGGGTGCGCCCTGCGCACTGCCACGCGGTGGTTCACCGGACACCTTGGTCCACCGGACACCTTGGAGGCTTTACCGCATGCTGATGGAATCGAGTCCGGTCAACTGGGAGGCCGATGCCGGCGCGGCGGGCAAGCCGGTGGCGTTGGTCATCGGCAGCGGCTTCGGCGGGCTGGCCGCCGCGATCCGCCTCGCGGTGCGCGGCTATCAGGTCACCGTGCTCGAGAAGCTCGACGCTCCCGGTGGCCGTGCCTATGTGCACCGCCGCGACGGCTTTGTCTTTGATGCCGGCCCGACCATCGTCACCGCGCCCTTCCTGTTCGAGGAACTCTGGACGCTGTGCGGTCGCAGGATGTCCGACGACATCGACCTGCGCCGCCTGGACCCGTTCTACCGCGTGCGTTTCGAAGACGGCAGTTGGTTCGATTACCGCGGCGACGAGGAACAGATGATCGCCGAGGTGGCGCGCTTCAACCCGGCTGACGTAGCGGGCTACCGGCGCTTCCTTGCCGATGCCGAACATTGCTACAAGCATGGCTTCGAGGGGCTGAGCGAGAAGGCCTTCGACAGCATCGCCGACCTGCTCGCCGCGCTGCCGGCCATGGTCCGCATGCGCGCCTGGAAGACGCTCTACAGCCTCGCCGCCAAGCACCTGCGCGACCCCAAGCTGCGCATGGTGATGAGCCTGCACCCGCTGCTGATCGGCGGCAATCCGTTCGCGGTGACGCAGGTCTACAGCCTGATCACGGCGCTGGAGAAGCGCCACGGCGTGCACTGGGCCATGGGCGGCACCGGCGCGCTGGTGAAGGGCCTCGCGGGCCTGCTCAAGTCTCAGGGCGGCGCGCTCATCTGCAACGCCGAGGTCGCCGAGATCACTGTGGAGCGGGGCCGCGCTACCGGCGTCCGGCTCGCCAGCGGGCAGCGGCTGGCCGCCGACATTGTCGTGTCCAATGCCGACACGGCTTGGACCTACCGCCACCTCATCGCGCCGCAACACCGCCGGCACTGGACCGACCGCCGCGTCGAGGGCGGGCGCTATTCGATGAGCCTGTTCGTCTGGTACTTCGGCACGCGGCGGCAGTTCCCCGATGTGCCGCACCACATGATGGTGCTCGGGCCGCGCTACGAGGGCCTGCTCACCGACATCTTCAAGCGTCACCATCTGGCCGAAGACTTCAGCCTTTACTTGCACCGTCCCACGGCCACCGACGCGTCGATGGCGCCGCCCGGTTGCGACACCTTCTACGCGCTGTCGCCAGTGCCGCATCTGGACAGCGGCACCGATTGGAAGGCCTTTGCCGAGACCTACCGGCAGGCCATCGCGCGGCACCTCGATGCCAGCGTGCTGCCGGGCTTCGAAAAGGATGTGGTGACCTCCTTCGTGACCACGCCGCTGGATTTCCGTGAGCGTTTGCTCTCGTTCAAGGGTGCGGCTTTCGGCCTCGAGCCGGTCCTGACGCAGAGCGCCTGGTTCCGCCCGCACAACCGCAGCGAGGACATCCGCGGCCTCTACATGGTCGGCGCCAGCACCCACCCCGGTGCCGGCATGCCCGGGGTGCTGGCCTCGGCCAAGGCGCTGGAGTCGGTGCTGCCCGAGCCAGCCATCGTGCTGGAGGGCCGCCTGTGAAACGCGAAGACCTGCCGCAGGCCGAACTGCACTACGACGAGGACGCCACCTGCACCGAGATGCTGCGCGGCGGCTCCAAGTCCTTCTTTGCCGCCTCGCGTCTGCTGGGTGCGGCCTACCGCGAGCCGGCCACGGCGCTCTACGCCTTCTGCCGGGTGGCTGACGACGCCATCGACTACGCTGCTGACCCGCACCAGGCGCTCGAGGCGCTGTGTCGCCGACTCGACGCCATCTACGCCGGCGAGGCTTTCCCGGCGGTGGCCGACCGGGCCTTTGCGCCGGTGGTCGCCCACTACCGCATTCCGCGCCTGCTGCCACAGGCCCTGCTCGAGGGCTTCGCCTGGGACGCCGTGGGGCGCCGCTACGAGACGCTCGACGAGCTGCTCGACTACGCCGCGCGGGTGGCCGGCACCGTCGGCGCGATGATGGCGCTGATCATGGG
>VEQZ01000021.1 GCA_018882975.1 Rhodocyclaceae bacterium
CCAGCACCTGATGCAGCGGGTCGACAGCAAACTGATCGACGCCCTGCTCGCCGCCAACCGGCAGACGCTGGAGCCGGCCAAGGCCGCGCCGGCAAAGACGCCTGCCGCCAACAACCCCGCCGCAAAAACCGCACCCTCCGGAGCCACTATGTCCGACGCGCCCGCTGCCGACAACCCACCCATCTCCATCGACGATTTCGCCAAGGTCGACCTGCGCATCGCGCGCATCGCCAAAGCCGAACACGTGGAAGGCGCAGACAAGCTGCTGCGCCTGCAACTCGACCTCGGTACGCTGGGCACGCGGCAGGTGTTTGCCGGCATCAAGAGTGCCTACGCGCCCGAGGCGCTGGAAGGCCGGCTGACGGTGATGGTCGCCAACCTCGCGCCGCGCAAGATGAAATTTGGTGTTTCTGAGGGCATGGTGCTGGCCGCCTCCGACGAGACCGGCGGCGTGGCCGGGCTGTTCATCCTCTCGCCGGACAGCGGCGCGCAGCCGGGGATGAAGGTCAAATAGAACCAATACTGATTTCGGCCAAGGCCGGACGCGCCGTCTACCCTGCAAGCTGAACGTTGAGTCCGGACAGGGGAGTCATGCCGTGGTGCCAGCCGATCTCGTCGCCTACTTGCTGCCGCTGGCGGCCAAGCTCTCCGGCTATCCGGCCATCCCGCAGCAGGACCTGCCGCCGATCCGCCAGCTGCCGGTGGCCGAGATCAGCCGCGAGATCTGCCCCGAGGACCCGTCTCATTGCGAGGGCATGGTCGCGATCTTCGACACTGACCGCTACCAGATCCTCATCCGCGACAACCTCGACCTCGACAACCCGTCCGACAACAGCTTTCTGCTGCACGAACTGGTCCACGTGCTGCAGTACAAGGCCAAGGGCGAAGCCATCTTCGCCGATTGCCCGACCACGATGAAGACCGAGACCGAGGCCTACCGCGTGCAGAACCGCTACCTCGGACAGGAGGGGCAGTTTCTGCGGGTGGGTGACGCGCTGGCCTTCATGACCTGCGCCGGCAAGCAGGACACTTTCTTCACCAAGGAAGTGATGATCGAGCCGATCATCAAGAAGTGAGCTCTGCGGCCAGACCTCAGGCCGGGACGGCCTCCAGCGCCGCCCAATCGCGCGGCACCAGATAGCGCTCGTAAAGCTTGGCCTCGGCCGAGCCCGGCTCCGGCGCCCAGTCGTAGCGCCACTTCACGATCGGCGGCATCGACATCAGGATCGACTCGGTGCGCCCGCCCGACTGAAGGCCGAACAGCGTGCCGCGGTCGAACACCAGGTTGAACTCGACGTAGCGGCCACGCCGGTACGCCTGGAAGTCGCGCTCGCGCTCGCCGTAGGGAAGGTCTTTGCGGCGCTCGAGGAGGGGCGCGTAGGCCGACAAAAAGTGGTCGCCGACGCTGCGCATCAGGGCAAAGGCCTCGTCGAAGCCGATCTCGCCCTGCGCGCCGAGGTCGTCGAAGAACACGCCACCGACGCCGCGCGGCTCGCCGCGGTGCTTGAGGAAGAAGTATTCGTCGCACCAGGCCTTGAAGCGCGGGTGCCAGTCGGCGCCGAAGGGCTCGAGCGCGGCCTGGCACTGCCGGTGGAAGTGGCTCGCGTCCTCGTCAAACCCGTAGTAGGGCGTCAGGTCCATGCCGCCCCCGAACCACCAGATCGGCTGATTTTCGCGGGCTGCGCCTGCGCCGGTAGCAGCGTCCGCTCCTCGACGTACACCCTCGTACGACTGCTTCGCGGACTCGCTGCCGTCTTGGCTCGCTCCCTGAAAATCAGCCGACGTCGTGCCCTTGGGGTATGCCACGAAAAAGCGCACATTCATGTGTACGGTCGGCGCGTAAGGGTTGCGCGGGTGCAGCACCAGCGACACGCCCATCGCCTCCCACGGCCTGCCCGCCAGCTCGGGGCGGTGCGCGCTCGCCGAAGGCGGCAGCTTGCTGCCCAGCACGTGCGAGAAATTGACGCCACCACGCTCGAGCACATTGCCCTCTTCCACCAAGCGGCTGATGCCGCCGCCGCCCTCCGGGCGCTGCCACGAGTCAGTGCGGAAGGGCTTGCCATCGATCGCCTGCATGCGGTCGATGATGCGGCTCTGCAGGCCGGTGAGGTAGTCGTAGACGGCGCGGGTGTCCATGCGCCAAGTTTACCCTCTGCCGAGTGCGCGGTGCCCGATGTCGCGGCGCATCTGCCGGCCCTCAAAGTCGATGCCCTCGGCACCGGCATAGGCGCGGCGCGCCGCATCCGCAACGTCGTCACCGAGCGCGGTCACGGTCAGCACACGGCCGCCGCTGGTGCGCAGCACCTCGTCCTCGCCCAGCGCGGTGCCGGCATGGAACACGTGCAGCCGGTCACCATCAGCGGGCAAGCCGGTGATGGCGTCACCCTTGCGCGGCGACTCGGGGTAGCCCGCAGCCGCCAGCACCACACCCAGCGCCGGGCGCGGGTCCCACTCGGGAAAGGCCTCATCCAGCGTGCCGTGCGCGGCGTGCTGCATCAGCGCGGCAAAGTCGCCGGCGTAGCGCATCAGGATCGGCTGCGTCTCCGGGTCGCCCATCCTGCAGTTGAACTCGAGCACGCCGATGCTGCCATCCGCCCCGATCATCAGGCCGGCATAGAGGAAGCCGGTGAAGGGCATGCCCTCCTCAACCATGCCGCGCAGCGCGGGACGGATCACCTCATCCATGGCGCGCTGATGCAGCTCCGGCGTGACCACCGGGGCCGGCGAATAGGCGCCCATGCCGCCGGTGTTGGGGCCCTCGTCGCCATCCTTGAGACGCTTGTGGTCCTGGCTGGAGGCAAAGGCCACTACCTGCTCGCCGTGCGCCACCACGATGAAGCTGGCCTCTTCGCCACTCAAAAAGCCCTCGATGACCACCCGCGAACCGGCCGAACCGAGGAGATCATCGGCAAGCATGGCGTCGATGGCGGCGTGCGCCTCGGCCACGGTCTGCGCCACCACCACGCCCTTGCCGGCAGCGAGGCCGTCGGCCTTGACCACGATCGGCGCACCCTGCGCGTCCAAATAGGCGTGTGCGGCAGCGGCATCGGTGAACGTGGCGTATGGCGCGGTGGGGATGCCGTGGCGCGTCATGAACGCCTTGGCAAAGTCCTTGGAGCTCTCAAGTTGTGCGGCGGCACGGGTCGGCCCGACCACCGGGAAGCCTGCGGCGCGGAAGGTGTCCACCAGTCCATCGGCGAGCGGGTTCTCGGGGCCGACCACCGTGAGATCGACGTCCTCCCGCTGCGCCAGCCCGAGCCACTGCCCGACGTTGCTGCCGGGCGCGTTGCGGCAGCCGGGCTCGCGCGCGGTGCCGCCATTGCCCGGGCTCACCACCACCTCCTCGACCTGCTCCGACTGCGCGAGCTTCCAGGCCAGCGCGTGTTCGCGCGCGCCGCTGCCGATGACAAGGAGTTTCATGTAGGTGCGCTCAGTGCCGAAAGTGCCGGTAGCCGGTGAACACCATGGCAATGCCGTGCTCGTCGGCGGCGGCGATCACCTCGGCGTCGCGCTGCGAACCGCCCGGCTGGATCACCGCGGTGGCGCCGGCTCCGGCCAGCACATCGAGCCCGTCGCGGAAGGGGAAGAAGGCGTCCGAGGCGACCACCGAGCCGGCGATCTGCAGGCCGGCGTTCTCCGCCTTGATGCGGGCGATGCGGGTGGAGTCGACGCGGCTCATCTGGCCGGCGCCGACGCCCACCGTCTGGCCATCGCGGCAATAGACGATGGCGTTGCTCTTGACGAAGCGCGCCACCGTCCAGGCAAAGCGCAGGTCGGCCATCTCAGCAGGGGTCGGCTGCCGCTCGGTGACCACGCGCAGGGCGTCGTCGGCCGCGGTGCGGGCGTCGCGCGTCTGCACCAGCAGGCCGCCGCCAACGCGCTTGAGATCCCACACGCCATCTGGGTCGCCGAGGCCGCACTGCAGCACCCGCACATTGGCCTTGGCGGCGAGCAACTGCAGCGCCTCAGGGGTATAGGCCGGCGCGATCAGCACTTCCATGAACTGCTTGCTCACGCCCTCGGCGGTCTGCGCGTCGACCTCGCGGTTGAAGGCGATGATGCCGCCGAAGGCCGAGGTCGGGTCGGTGGCGAAGGCGCGTGCATAGGCCTCTGCCGGCGTGTCGCCGAGTGCCACGCCACACGGGTTGGCGTGCTTGACGATCACGCAGGCGCCGGTGGCGAAAGCCTTGACGCACTCCCAAGCCGCATCGGCGTCGGCGATGTTGTTGTAGCTGAGTGCCTTGCCCTGCAGCTGCGTGGCGCCGGCGATGCCGCCCGCGGCGGCCAGCGGGTCGCGATAGAAGGCCGCCGCTTGGTGCGGGTTCTCGCCATAACGTAGGGTTTGCAGACGGTCGAAGCCAAGCTGCAGGCGCTCGGGGAATTCGGAAGCCTCGCCGCCCGGCGCACGTGATGACAGCCAGTTGGCGACCATGCCGTCGTAACGCGCGGTGTGGGTGAAGGCCTTGACCGCCAGACGGTAGCGCGTGGCCGCACTCAGCGCACCGCCAGCGCGCAACTCATCCAATACCGCCGCGTAGTCATCCGGATCGGTGACGACGCCGACACCACCGGCCTCGCCACCATGGTTCTTGGCCGCCGCGCGGACCATGGCCGGGCCGCCGATGTCGATGTTCTCGATCGCGTCATCCATGCTGCAGCCGGGCTTGGCGACCGTCTGCGCGAAGGGGTAGAGGTTGACGGCGACGATGTCGATGGCCGGGATGCCGTGCTGCGCCAAAGTGGCCATGTGCTCGGGCAGGTCGCGGCGGGCGAGGATGCCGCCATGCACGCGCGGGTGCAGCGTCTTGACGCGGCCGTCGAGCATCTCCGGCGAGCCGGTGTGTTCGGCCACGTCGGTCACGGCGAGGCCGGCCTCGCGCAACGCGGCTGCGGTGCCGCCGGTGGAGAGCAGACCATAGCCCAGCGCTGCCAGTGCGTGGCCGAGGTCGACCACGCCGCGCTTGTCGGAGACGCTGAGCAGGGCGTAGCGGCGGACAGCGGCAGAACCGCTCACGCGCGACTCAGGCATCGAGGCCGTGCTGCACCAACTTCTTGTGCAGGGTGTTGCGGCTGATACCGAGGACCTGCGCGGCGTGGGTCTGGTTGCCGCGGGCGTGGCGCATCACCACTTCGAGCATCGGGCGCTCGACCGCGTCCATTACCATCTTCTGCACCTCGTGCGGCGGCTCGCCATCGAGTTGCTGGAAGTATTCCTCCAGCGCCTGACGCACGCAACGGCTGATGGCCGACTCGCCCACGCCGGACCCGCTCATGCCGCGAGTTCCGCAGGCATGTCCGCATCGGCCGTCTCGTCGTAGACCAGCCGCTCACCGGTGTGCCCCAGAGAGGCAAAGAACTGGTCGATGGCGGCACGCTGCTCGGCCACCGTCTCGAGCTGGTTCATGGCGTGGCGAAAACTCGCCGAGCCAACCAGGCCCTTGGTGTACCAGCTGATGTGCTTGCGCGCGACGCGCAGGCCGCGCTCGATGCCGTAGAAGCCGTAGAGGTCCTCGATGTGCACAACCATGACGCGGTGGATCTCGTCGACGCGCGGCGGCGGCAGCACCTCGCCGGTCTTCAGGAAGTGCTCGATCTCGCGGAAGATCCACGGCCGACCCTGCGCGGCGCGGCCGATCATCACACCGTCGGCGCCGGTGTGCTCGAGCACGAATTTGGCCTTCTGCGGGCTGGTGATATCGCCATTGGCGATCACCGGGATGCCGCGCTGGCGCTTCACCAGCTGGATGGTGTCGTACTCGGCGTCGCCCATGTACTGGTCTGCGCGCGTACGGCCGTGGATGGCGACGAGTTGGATGCCCGACTCCTCGGCGATGCGCGCGACGGTCGGCGCGTTCTTGTTCTCGCGGTTCCAGCCGGTGCGGAACTTGAGCGTGACCGGCACCTCGGGCACGGCATTCACCACCGCCTCGAGGATGCGGCCGACCAGCGGCTCGTCCTGCATCAGCGCGCTGCCGGCCATCACGTTGCACACCTTTTTGGCCGGGCAACCCATGTTGATGTCGATGATCTGCGCGCCCTGGTCCACGTTGAAACGCGCGGCCTCGGCCAGCATGGCCGGGTCGGCGCCGGCGATCTGCACCGAGATCGGGTCGACCTCGCCGCTATGGTCGGCGCGGCGGCGCGTCTTCTCGGAGCCGTAGAGCAGCGAGTTGGAGGTCACCATCTCGCTCACTGCCACGCCAGCGCCCAGCGTCTTGCACAACTGCCGGAACGGCCGGTCGGTCACACCCGCCATGGGTGCGACGAACAGGTTGTTGCGGAGGACGTGCTTGCCGATCTGCATAAAGAAATTCCGAGCCGCGGGCGCTCGGCGCGCGAAAAAACCACATGGGTGGGAGCACTTGGATTCTACGTTCCGGCGTGCGCTAGCGGAACTGTCATTTGCGTGTCTTGAACGCCAGCGATTTTTGAAAGTTTTTCGGGATACGACATCGCAGCCGACGGGGTGCGTGCCACGCCGCCCTTGCCGCTGCCCTTGCCCCGGTCGCCACCTGGTGGCACGCCCGAGCGCCGGTGAGGTCATCCGGCGACGGCTGCGTGAGCGCGTGCGGTCCGCTGCCGAGACGTCAGCAGTTCACAGATGCAGGCCGAACACGCTGCGCGCCAGCAAGGCGCGCCGCGCACCGGGCAGCAGGTCGAGCGCGGCGAGGCCGAGCCCGCGCAGGAGCCGCACCGGACCCGACTTGAAGTTGGCGACGCGCAGCAGGCCGTCGGTGTATGCCACCCCGCCCCACTGATCGCTGCGGCGGCGGCGCTCGTAGGCGGCCAGCATGGCAGCCGAGCCGATGTCCCCCGGCACGGTGTCGGCGAGTTGCGCGGCCAGCGCCACGGCATCGCGCAGACCGAGGTTGAAGCCCTGCCCGGCGATCGGGTGCAGGGTCTGCGCGGCGTTGCCGATCACCGCCAGGCGCGGGCCGGTGCGCGGCTTGGCCACCGCCAGCGCGGTGCGGCGTGTCGCCCGCGCGTCGATCTGCCGCACGCGCCCCAGGCGCGGCCCCACTGCCGCCTCGATGGTGCGCGACAG
Source organism: Rhodocyclaceae bacterium (assembly GCA_018882975.1). Classification (GTDB taxonomy): domain Bacteria; phylum Pseudomonadota; class Gammaproteobacteria; order Burkholderiales; family UBA3065; genus UBA3065. Next base: position 7,046 of record VEQZ01000021.1, read on the forward strand.
GCCAGTATCGTCGAGTGCCAGAAGCGCCTGCGCGCGTTCGGGCGGGAGACTCCAGACCAGCGTGTGCTGCACACCGGCCGGCGTGACGCGCGGCAGGATGGCCATCGGCCCCTCCGGCGTGAAGCGCTCCCACGCCCAGCCCTCGGGCGCCCGCTCGAACCGCAGGTCGACCAGCAGCGCCTCGTGCGGATACTCGCGGGCGTGGCGGCGGATGCCCGGCCAGTCGCCGCGGCCATCGGCCACCACCACCAGCCGCGCCTCGATCACCTGCGGCCCGTCGGCGGTCTCGACACTCACCTTGGCGGGCGCCTCGGGCGAGGTCGGCGGCTGGACACCGGTCACCCGCACGCCGGTGTGCAGGGCGGCGCCGGCTTTTGAACGCAATGCTGCGGCAAGGTCGCTGTAGCGCACCGTGTAGCCCAGCGCCGGTAGCCCGGCTGCGTCGGCGTCGAGGGTCGTGCTGCCCGGACGGCCAGCCTCGGACACATGCACGCGGTGCATCGGCGTGGCCGGCAGCGCATCCCAGCAACCCAACTCAGCCAGCGTCTGCCGGCTCGACCACGCGATGGCCAAGGCGCGCGGGTCAGGCGCCACCGCCGTCGATGCCTCCAGCACCACCGCGCCGATGCCGGCGCGCGCCAACAGCGCAGCGCAGGCGCAACCGACCGGGCCGCCGCCGACCACCACCACGGTGACAGACGCGGGCAGGGTTGCCGCGGCGGCTGGGGCAGTTGGTTCGGCCCTACCCGTTGGTTCAGGCGCGGATGCCGGTTCAGACACAGGCGCGGATAAGAACAGGGGTCCAGAGGCGGGCGTGGGCGCAGAACCCACTGCCACCTCGTCAGCCAAAAGCGTCTTGCGCCGCGTCGCCATGCCGCCCCGCCGGCGCCTCAGCGGCGCATCAGCGCTTCGATGTCGGCCACCGACTTCGGCGCAGCCAGCGTCAGGTTCTCGTGGCCATCGGCGGTCACCAGCGCATCGTCCTCGATGCGGATGCCGATGTCGTGGAAACGCCCATCGATGTCGTCCGCAGCCCGGATGTACAGGCCCGGCTCGATGGTCAGCACCATCCCCGGCACCAGCGCGCGCCACTCGCCGCCCAGCTTGTAGTCGCCGGCATCGTGCACGTCGAGGCCCAGCCAGTGGCCGGTGCGGTGCATGTAGAAGCGGCCGTAGGCCTTGCTCTCGACCACGCCATCGAGCGAGCCCTGCAGCAGACCAAAGTCGATGAAGCCCTGCGCCAGAACCTGTACCGCGGCATCGTGCGGCTCATTCCAGTGGCGGCCGGGTGCGGTGGCCGCGAACGCCGCCGCCTGCGCCGCCAGCACCAGCTCATAGCAGTCGCGCTGCGGCCCGGAGAATCGACCATTCACCGGGAAGGTGCGGGTGATGTCGCTGGCGTAGCCATCGACCTCGCAGCCGGCGTCGATCAGCAACAGGTCGCCGCCCCGGCACACGGCGCTGTCGGCGCGGTAATGCAGCACACAGGCGTTGGCGCCGGTGGCGACGATGCTGCCGTAGGCCGGGCTCTGCGCACCGCCCATGCGGAATTCGTGCAGCAACTCGGCCTCGACCTGAAACTCGCGCACCCCGGGGCGGGTGAACCGCATGGCGCGCGCATGGGCGCGGCAGGAGATGGCGGCGGCGCGGCGCATGGTCGCCAGTTCGCTGGCGTCCTTGACCAGGCGCATCTCGTCCAGCGGCACGCGCACATCGCGAACTGTGCCCGGCGCCGTCACACCAGTGCGCACCAGGCCACGCACCGCGTTGAGCCAGCCATTGAGGCGCGCGTCCCACGCGGCATCATGGCCGAGCGAGAACCATACCGCGTCGCGGCCGGCCATCAACTCGGGCAGCTTGTCGTCAAGGGCGTCGAGCGCGTACGCCTCGTCCATGGCAAAGGTCTGCCGCGCCGCCTCCGGACCGTGGCGGTAGCCATCCCAGATCTCGCGCGACTCGTCCTTGGGCAGGCAGAACAAGATGCTGCGTGGCGACTCGCCGGCGACCAGCACCAGCACCGCGTCGGGCTCGGTGAAGCCGGTCAGGTAATAGAAATAGCTGTCGAAGCGGAAGGGGAAGTGCGCATCGCGGTTGCGCACCCGTTCACCCCCTGTGGGAATGACCGCCACACCAGACCCGGCCTCGGCCATGCGCCGCAGCAGCGCCTGCCGGCGGGCGACGAAGGGCGCGGCGTCGAAGGCTGGAATGTCGACCGCAGGGGCGTCGGTGGTGGCGAGGATGTGCTCAAGTCTCATGGTGCGAATGCTAGCAGGCCACCGGCAAAGCGCCGGGCACGTCTCAGACCGGGTTCGGCACGTCGATGAAGCGGCAATCGAGACCGAACCCGTCGGCCAGATGCGCGGCCAACGACTGCACGCCGAAACGCTCGGTGGCATGGTGCCCCGCGGCGATGAAGGCCACGCCCGATTCGCGGGCGAGGTGTTCGCACTGCTCGCTGACTTCGCCAGTGACGAAGGCGTCGACGCCGGCCGCGATGGCCTCGCCGAAGTAGCCCTGTGCGCCGCCGGTGCACCAGCCGACGCGCCGCACCGTCGTCTGCGGCACACCCAGCAGCAGCGCCTCGCGGCCAAGGGCATGGCCGAGGCTGGCGGCAAGTTCGCCGGCCGACACCGGCGCCGCCAGTTCGCCGGCACAGCCGAGTTGCTGCTCACCAAAGAAAGCGCTCGCGGCGACGCCCATCGCGCGCCCGAGGCCGGCGTTATTGCCGACCAGCGGGTGCGCATCCAACGGCAGGTGGTAAGCCAGCAAGGAAATGTCGTTGCCGACCAGCGTCGCGATGCGCTTGCGCTTGAGGCCGGTCAGGGTGGCCGGCTCGTTGCGCCAGAAGTAGCCGTGGTGCACCAGCACCGCGTCAGCGCCCACCGCCACCGCCGCGTCCAGCAAGGCCTGACAGGCGGTGACACCGGTGACCAAGCGCCGCACCGTGGCACGCCCCTCGACCTGCAGGCCGTTGGGCGCGTAGTCGCGAAAACGCTCCGGCTCGAGCAGGGCGTCGAGATGGGCGACGAGGTCGAGCAGGGCGATGCCCGTGGCACCGGGATGCTCTGGCGGCGAGGACATGACGTTTGGTCAGAGAAGCCGGATGGGCAGACAGCTAGAATGTAGCAAATTCCGTCGCTGCCTCCGCTCCCACCCCCGCCCCCCCATCTCCCGATGCTGCGCCTCTGGCAACTGTTCAGTCAGGCCGTCACGGTCGCGGTGGCGGTGCTGTTCGTCGTGTGGACCTTCCACCCGGAGTGGCTGCGCCGGCCGCTGGCACCAGCAGCGCCCCTGCCGACCCTGCGCGAAGCGGCACCGCCGGCGACCGGCGCGCCAGTGAGCGAGGTTGGCGGGGCGGCAGCGGCGGCGCGCGCCAGCCCCTCGGTGGTGAGCATCTACACCTCGCGCGAAGTGACGCGCAGCAACCCATTGCGCGGCCACCCGCTGTTCGGCCCGCTGTTCGAGGACAACCCGCAGACCGAGGAGCAGCCCGGCCTCGGCTCGGGCGTGATCGTCAGCCCGAATGGCTACATCCTCACCAACAACCACGTGGTCGAAGCCGCCGACGCCATCGAGGTGGCACTGGCCGACGGCCGGACGGCGCCGGCGCAGGTCGTCGGCGTCGACCCGGACACCGACCTCGCCGTGCTGCGCATCAACATCGCGGGCTTGCCGGCCATCACCTTCGCCGACCCCTCGCTGGCCCGCGTCGGCGCGCCGGTACTGGCCATCGGCAACCCCTTCGGCGTGGGCCAGACGGTGACGCACGGCATCATCAGCGCGCTGGGCCGCTCGCGCCTCAACCTCAACACCTTCGAGAACTTCATCCAGACCGACGCCGCCATCAATCCCGGCAACTCGGGTGGCGCGCTGGTCGACATGAACGGCAACCTGCTCGGCATCAACACCGCGATCTTCACGCGCAACGGCGGCTCGATGGGCATCGGCTTTGCCATCCCGGTGGATCTGGCGCGCGGCGTGCTGGAGCAGATCATCCGCAGCGGCAGCGTCACGCGCGGCTGGATGGGTATCGAGATGCAACCGCTCACGCCCGACCTCGCCGCCTCGCTCGGCGCGCAGGGCCAGCAGGGCGTGCTGGTCGCCGGCGTGATGCGCGGCGGGCCAGCGGCGCGGGCCGGCATCCGCCCCGGCGACATCATCACCGCCATCGACCAAAAACCGGCGCGCGAAGCGCCAGCCCTGCTCAACCAGGTCGCGAGTTTGGCGCCAGGCAGCACGGCGCAGGTCGATCTGCTGCGCGGCGGCAAGTCGCTGGTGGCGAACGTTGAGATCGGCCGCCGGCCGACCGAGCCACGGCGGCGGTCACCGGGCTGAGCCGACTGCGCACGCGCCCGGCGCGGCCGTGGCCGCGCTCAGGCTGATGCCGATGCGAGGGGCCGCGCGCCGCTCTCGATGAAGCGCCCCGACAGCACCCGGTGCAGCAGTTCGGTCGGCACCGCCGCGCTTACCACCGCCTCGCCCAGCGCCTTGAGCAGGATGAAGCGGATGCGCCCGGCCTCGACCTTCTTGTCCTGCGCCATCAGGTCGAGGTAGCGCTCGACGCCGAAATCCGGCGCGCGCAGCGGCAAACCGGCACGGCCGAACAGCGCCTCGATGCGGGCGACGTCGGCCTCGCCAATCCAGCCCAGCCCGAGCGAGGTCTCGGCCGCCAGCAGCGTGCCCGCCGCCACCGCGTGGCCGTGCAGCCAGTTGCCATAGCCGGCGGCGGTCTCGATGGCGTGGCCAAAGGTATGACCCAGGTTGAGCAGCGCGCGCACACCGCCCTCATGCTCGTCCTCGGCGACCACCTCGGCCTTGTTGTGGCAGGAGCGCTCGATCGCCTCAACCAGCGCCGCCGTGTCGCGGGCCACCAGCGACGCCATGTGCGCCTCGAGCCACTCCAGGAAGGGCAGGTCGCGGATCAGGCCATACTTGATCACCTCGGCAAGGCCAGCGGCGAGTTCGGCATCAGGCAGGGTGCGCAGCGTGTCGGTATCGGCCAGCACCAGTCGCGGCTGGTAGAAGGCGCCGATCATGTTCTTGCCGAGCGCATGGTTGACGCCGGTCTTGCCACCCACCGACGAATCGACCTGCGACAACAGCGTGGTGGGGATCTGGATGAAGGGCACACCGCGCAGGTAAGTGGCAGCGGCGAAACCGGTGAGGTCGCCGATCACGCCGCCGCCGAGGGCGATGAGCGTGGTCTTGCGCTCGCAACGGGCCCGCAGCAGGGCGTCGAACACCTGATTGAGCGTGTCGAGGGTCTTCCAGGCCTCGCCGTCGGGCAGCACCACTTCGGTGACGGTCACGCCGGCAGCGCGCAAGGGGTCGGCCAAGGCCGTCATGTAGAGCGGCGCGACGGTGGTATTGGAGACGATCGCCACGCTCGGCGCGGCCAGATGCGGCAGCACCAGGTCGGCGCGACCCAGCAAGCCCGGCCCGATGTGGATCGGGTAGCTGCGATCCCCCAGTTCGACGGTCAGGGATCGCATGCAGGCACCTCCACCGGCAATTCGCCGGGTTGCGGCGAGGACATTTGCGCGACGATGTGACGGGCCAGCTTGCCGGCGCTCTGGCGGCCGGTCTCGACCACCAGGTCGGCCACTTCGCGGTACCAAGGGTCCCGCTGCCGGTAGAGCTGGATCAGCCGCGTGCGCGGATCGGCGGTCTGTAGCAGCGGCCGGGCGCGGTCGTTGCGCAGCCGCAGGAACAGGCTTTCCGGCCGCGCGTGCAGATAGATCACCAAGCCGCGGGCGGCCAGATCGCTGCGGTTGTCCGGGTCGATCACCGCGCCGCCGCCGGTGGCGAGCACGATGCGCTCACGCTGGGTGAGCTCGCCGATCACCCTGCGTTCGCGGGCGCGAAACCCCGCCTCGCCCTCGAGCTCAAAAATGGTGGCCACCGGCACGCCATTGCGCGCCTCGATCTCGTGGTCGCTATCGACAAAATCGAGCCCGAACTCGCGCGCCAGCAGCTTGCCGATGGTGGATTTACCAGCGCCCATGAGGCCGACGAGGAAGATGCGCGAGGGAATCGACATGCCCTGATTCTAAACGAGCCCCGCGTCACTCCCGCGGACCCTGGGGGCCGGGGGCGTCGGCGGGCACCAAGGGCGCCTGCTCGACGATGCGCGGCGTGACGAAGATCAGCAGTTCGGTCTTGTCGCTCTGCTGGCTGCTGCTGCGGAACAGGCGACCAAGCCCGGGCAGGCTGGCGAGCCAGGGCACCCCAGCGCGGTTCTTCTGTTCGGACTCGGTGAGGATGCCGCCGATCACCACCGTGCCGCCGTTCTGCACCCGCACCTGCGTCTGGATCTGCTTGGTATCGATCGGCGGACCGAAGGCGGTGACGTTGGCAAAGTTGGGCGAGTCCTTGTTGATCCGCAGATTCATGATGATGTGGCCATCCGGTGTGATCTGCGGGCGCACGCGCAGCGACAGCGTCGCCTTCTTGAAGGTGACGGCGGTGGCGCCGCTGGAGGTGGCGAGCTGGAACGGGACCTCGCTGCCCTGCTCGATCGCCGCCTCCTCCTGATCGGCGGCGATGACGCGTGGACTGGACACCACGCGACCACGGCCATCGGCCTCAAGCGCGCTCACCTCGAGGTTGAGAAAACGCGTCAGCCCGGCGTTGAACAGCGCCAGGCTGAAGGCACCGGGCGCCGCCCCGCGGATGGCTGCTGCCGGCAGGTTGACCATCAAGGAGCGGTCCAGCGCATCCAGCACATTGCCGATGACGGGAGGCTCCACCCGCGGGTTGTCGGGCAGGTCGTACTGGCCGCTCTGGCCAGCCACCCCGGCGGCGCCCGGCAAGCCGCCACCTGGCAGCACCCGCGTGCGGCCACCGAGACCGGGGACCTGGCCACGGGCGTTGGACAGGTCATTGATGCCGAGCCTCGCGCCCAAGTTGCGGCCGAAGGTGTCCACCGCCTCGACGATGCGCGCCTCGATCATCACCTGCCGCACCGGGATGTCGGTGTCGGCGACCAGCCGGCGCACCTCGGCCAGCCGCGCCGCGGTGTCCTGCACGAAGATGCGGTTGGTGCGGGCATCGGCCAGCACCACTCCGCGTCGCGACAGGATACGGTTGCCCTGATCAGCGAGCATGGCGCGCGCCGCCTCGGCGCGCTGGTAGTGCAACTGGATGCTGGCCCCGACCAGCGGCTCGACATCGGCGCGCTGCGCTTCGGCGGCCTGCGCCTGGCGTTCGCGCTGCAGCAGTTCGTCGCGAGGCGCGACGAGGATGAGGTCACCGATGCGGCGCTGGTCGAGGTCACGGCTGGCCAGCACCAATTCGAGCGCCTGCTGCCACGGCACATCGCTCAGGCGCAGACTGACGGTGCCCGCCACCGACTCCGCGGCGACGATGCTCACGCCGGCAAAATCGGCGATCGCCTGCAGCACGGCACGGATGTCAGCGCTGCTGAACTGCAGGCTGATGCCCGGCTCGCGCCGGAGTGCGGGCGGCGCTGCCGAGTCGCCGGCCACCGGCCCCACGGCCCCGGCAGCGGCGGCAATCGCACCGGCCTGAGCGCCGACCGCCGGTAGGACCAGCAGCAGCGCCAGCGCGACCAGGTGGCCAAAGCCGCAGAGCGGACCTGTGTACAACGCTGGCAGCTTCATGGCAGGGCCTCGCCACTGCCGCCACCCGGGCGGGTGTCGACAGGGCCTCGAGCGGTCGAGCCGGCCGGTGCGGCTGCCGGCGGTGTCGCGCCGTCGAAGACCTCGAGCACGCGCGCCTTGCCTTCGCCGGCGAGCATCACGCCGTTGCTGCCGATGTCGACGAGGCGCAGACGCGTGCCCGGCAGCGTGTCGCCCGGCCGCAGGGCGTGGGTGCCGCTGCCGGGCAGGTCGATCAGCGCCATGAACGCGCCGCGCGCGCCGATCAGGCCGGTGAGTCGCGCGCCCGCGACGGGATCGGCGACTGGTGGGCCGGGCCGCGGTGCGGCAGCCGACCCGGTCGCCTCGAGCGCTGCGGCGCTGTCGCGTCGGCCGGATGGGACGCCGGGCTGGCCGCCCGCTTGAACCGGCGCAGAGCCGAACAGGGCAGCCGGGATGTCCGCCCAGCCGAATGCCCCGGCGACGAGCCCGAGCGGGTCGGCGGGATGGCCGTCGATGGCGGCGAGCGGCAGCGCCAGAAGCGATGCCCGGTCGTGCGCGCGCAGCACCGCGGTGGCGAGCGCGCCGGAACCGTCGCCCGCCGCGGTCAGCCGCAAGGACAGCATTTGCAGCGCCAGGTCACCCTGTGCCACGGCGCCGAGGAACTCGCCAAGCCGCCCCAAGCCCCCGCGCACCTGCACGGCAAAGCTCGAATCGCCGCGCCCGGCGCCGGCTGCCGCGCCGGGCGCGCGGGCGGGCATGGCGGGTCCGTCGGGGAAAAATTGCACCAGGTCGACGCCGCTGCTGCCCGCGAGCGTCTGCAACTCATCCAGCAAGACTGCCGGCTCGCTGCGATAGGCCGGGCCCGGGAGCGTGGTCGCGAACACCCCGGCTGCAGCCGGCGCCCGCCATGGCGCGTCGGCCGCGTGCGGCCGCAGCGCCGCGCCACCCGCATCGGCCGAGTCGTGCAGCGACCCGGCCTGCAGGAGGCGGGCTTCGAGCGCCCAACCCTGCCGCAACGCTTCGGCGTGCGCGATGACGGCGCAGCCGAGCGCCATGCAGGCCGCGGCGACCGCGGCACCACCAAGCGCCCACTGCCACCAGAGCCGGGCGGCGGCCGACAGCCCGAGGAACGGGGTGCCGGCCGTCGGCGGCTCGACGCCGGCGTCAAGGGACGCGCCGGGCCCGCTTGCCGTAGCGCGTCCGGCATTGCCCCTGGCGAGCGCGTTCATGGTGCCGCTCCGGCATGCCGGTCGGGGGCGGCAAGCGCGGCCTCGGGCCACTGGCCGCGCACGCTGAAATTGACGCCGCCGCTGGCGCCGGCCTGACGCAGTTCCGGCGCGCCCCAAGCCACACGCGCGGCCGATGGTGGCAAGGCGGACAGCCACGCCGATACCCCAGCGGCCGACGCGGCGCTGCCGCTGGCCGACACCTCGCCGGCGGCGATGTGGATCTCCTCGATGCGCAGCCCAGCTTGCAGGCCATGCGCGAGGGCAGGGACAAGCTCCAGCAGGGCAATCGCCTCTTGCTCGAGCTGGTCTGCCGCCTGCCGCTCGCGCAGCGCCTCGGCCTGCCGGGCCTGCGCCTTCTGCGCCAGCGCCTCGGCATGCGCCGCCTGCTCGATGCGGCGCTCGAGCGCCAACCCCTTGGCCAGAGCGGTGTCGGTCTGATGGCGCAGCAGGCCGACCAGCGCGAGGGGCAAGAGCACGCCAAACAGCCAGACCGGCGCCAGCAGGTGCTGCGGCGGCGGTCCGAGCGGCAGATCGGGGTCGGCGAGGTCGATGGCAATCATGGCAGCAGGCCTCGCAGCGCAAGCCCGTGCGCCGTAAGCCAGGGTGACGCCGCGGCTCCGCACGGCGGTGCTCCGGCATCGAGTGAGATCCCGGCGAACGGATCAGCGAGCGCGGCCGGCAAGCCGGCGCGCCGAACCACCGCCGCGGCAAGCCCGTCGGGCAAGGCGCGCTCACCGCCGAGGACGATGCCGTCCGGTGGCACGCCCGCGCTTGCCGCCACCTCCCTGCTGAGCGCCGCCACGCAGGCTGCCAAGGCTTCGACGTCGGCCACGCGGGGGGCGGGCACCACACGCAAGGCGGGCGGCATGCCCGCCGGCCAGGCCAGCGCGCGCACCGCGGCACTGCCGACATGGATCAGCAGCGGCACGCGCGCGCCGACGCGGGCGCCGGGTTGATCGCTTGCCATGGTCGGCGGACCCGCCAGCAGACCGCGCAGGGCGGCGAACAGGTCGAGGTCGACAAGCACCCGGCCGAGACCGCCATGCAGCGCCAGGGTCTGGCGGGCGAGCACCTCGTGCCGCCGCACTGCCACCAGGCAGACTTGTCGGGGCGCGGTTTGCCCTGGCTCGCGGTCGGGCATGGCAGGCTGCGGCGCGGCCGGCGTGGCGCCTACCTCCGCCCACGCGACGCGCAGGGCCGATGCCGGCACCGGCTGCAGGCGCAGGACCCGCTCCACCGACTCGGCCACCTCCTCGGCGCCGGCAGACGCCTCGACCGGCAGGGTGCGCACCAGCGCAGCGTCGGCGGAGACCGCCATGACCACACGCCGCGGCCGCCAGGCCCGCCGCCGACAGGCGCTGCGCACGGCGCTGCGAAGCAGCCCCGGGAGAGCAGTCGAAGCCGCTTGCGGCGACAGGTCCACCGGCAGCGGCGCCAGCGCCAGGCCGGCCAGCACGGCGCCCTCTGCACCATTGCGCAGCGCGACCACGCGCACGGCGTCCTCGCCGACATCGATGCCCACGGCAAGTCGGGCGGCCCGAGCATACGGCTCGAGGGCATGGCGGAAGGCGGCGGGAAACATTCGGGGCGACCCCTGTCGTAGGATGTTCGGTGTGCGGATTGCAATCCATCCGCGCGTTTTCGAGAATCCGCCAACCGACCGATGCCGGCCGGGCGCCGTACCGACCCAGCCACCCGGGACCCCACTTGACCACCAGACGCCTGCTGCTCGGCCTCGCCCTTGTCGCCACCACACTGTTCCTCGGTGGCGGCATGCTCGGCGCCTTCGCCGCCTTCATCACGTACCCCAAATTGCCGTCGCTCGAGGTGCTGACCGACTATCGGCCCAAGCTGCCGCTGCGCATCCTCGCCGACGACGGCAAGCTGATCGGCGAGTTCGGCGAGGAACGCCGTTCGGTGGTGCGCTTCAAGGACGTGCCCAAGCCGCTGGTGCACGCCATCCTCGCCGCCGAGGACGAGCGCTTCTACCAGCACGGTGGCATCGACTACGCCGGCGTGCTGCGCGCCATGCTGGCCAACTTCGTGGCCGGCGAAACCAAGCAGGGCGCCAGCACCATCACCATGCAGGTGGCCAAGAACTTCTTCCTCTCGAGTGAGCGCACACTCACGCGAAAATTCAACGAGGCGCTGCTTTCCTACAAGATCGAATCGAACCTGAGCAAGGACCAGATCCTCGAGCTCTACATCAATCAGATCTATCTTGGCCAGCGCAGCTATGGCTTTGCCGCAGCGGCGCGGACCTATTTTGGCAAGGACCTCAAGCAGCTCACCATCGCCGAGACGGCGATGCTCGCCGGCCTGCCCAAGGCGCCCTCGACCGGCAACCCGATCGCCAACCCCAAGCGCGCCCGCTCGCGCATGAACTACGTGCTGGAGCGCATGCATGCGCTCGGTCACATCACCGATGCGCAGCTGGACGCGGCCCGGGCACAGCCGATCAACGTGCGCGTCGCGCGTCTGGCCGCCGGCGAGTCAGCCGATTACGTGGCTGAAATGGTGCGGCGCGAGATGGTCGAACGCTATGGCGAAGCCACCTACAACAGCGGCATCACCGTACACACGACGATCTTCTCGGCACATCAGGCAGCAGCGCAGGCCGCCTTGCGCCGGGGGCTGATGGATTACGACGCGCGCCATGGCTACCGCGGGCCGACACGCACCGTGCGTCTGCCCGAGCTTCCCGACATGGCCGAGAAGACCGCCGACGAGGCGCTGCAGGACGACCTGCCGGTGGGCGGCTTGCAGCCGGCCATCGTGCTCGCCGCCAGCCCGCGCGAGTTGAAGGTGCGCACGCGGCTGGGCGAAACGCTCACCCTCGGTGCCGAGGCGATCACCATGGCCAAGGCTTGGCTCGGCGACAAGCCGCCGGCTGGCCAGCGCCTCGCGCGCGGTGCCGAGGTCTGGCTCAAACCGCCCGAAGGTGACAAGGGCAGCTGGGTGCTCGCGCAGCTGCCGCTGGCGGAGGCGGCGCTGGTCGCCATCGACCCCTATGACGGCGCCATCCGCGCGCTGGCCGGCGGCTTCGATGCCACCCGCAACCAGTTCAACCACGTCACCCAGGCGTGGCGGCAGCCCGGCTCCTCGTTCAAGCCCTTCATCTACTCGGCGGCGCTGGAGAAGGGCTATACACCGGCGACCATCGTCGAGGACGCGCCGCTGCACTTCGACGCCAGTGTGACCGGCAGCGACGCCTGGAGCCCGCAGAACTACGATGGCAACTTCGACGGGCCACTGCGTCTGCGGGTGGCGCTGGCCAAATCCAAGAACATGGTCGCCATCCGCGTGCTGCAGGCCATCACGCCGCTCTACGCGCAGCAGTGGATCACGCGTTTCGGCTTCGACGCCCAGCGCAATCCGCCCTACCTCAGCCTCGCCCTCGGCTCCGGCTCGGTCACACCCATGCAGATGGTCGAGGCCTACGCCGTGCTGGCCAACGGCGGCTACCGCGTGCGCCCTTATCTGGTCAAAAAGGTGCTCGACAGCAAGGGCCGCTTGCTGGCCGAAACGCGTCCGGTGCAGGTGGGCGCCGGGGCGGAACAAGTGATCGACGCGCGCAACGCCTGGCTGATGACCAGCCTGCTCAAGGATGTGGTGCGCGCCGGCACCGCGACCAAGGCGCTTTCGCTGGGTCGCAGCGACATTGCCGGCAAGACCGGCACCACCAATGACAATGTGGACGCCTGGTTCGCCGGCTACACGACGCGTCTTGCAGCGGTGAGCTGGATCGGCCATGACCAGCCGCGGAGCCTCGGCGCCAAGGAGACCGGCGGCGTGGCCGCCTTGCCGATCTGGATCGACTACATGAAGACCGCCCTGCGCACCATCCCCGACAAACAGCTGGCGCAGCCTGAAGGCATCGCCGAAGCGTTCATCAACCCGGTGACCGGACAGTTCGCCACGCAGGGCTTGATGGAGTATTTCTACAGCGAGGACCTGCCGGGCGCCGAGACCAGTGCCGAACCGGTCGAGACAGCGCTACCCCATTGACGATGCACACCGCCTATCGAGCGCCCAAGCGATGATTCGAGACATCCCGCCGCGCCTGTTGCGCGAGGCCATCGCCCAGGCCGCCGCGCGCATGATCGCCGAGGACGGCCTGCACGATTACGCGCTGGCCAAGCGCAAGGCAGCGCGCCAGCTCGGCGTCTCGGAACGCCAGCAACTGCCCAACAATGATGAGATCGAAGCGGCGGTGCGCGCCTACCGCGAAGTGTTCCAGACCGACAGCCACCCCGACCTGCTGCAGGGCCTGCGCGCGATTGCGGCCGAAGTCATGGAGCAGCTAGCGCGCTACCAGCCGCAGCTGACCGGCTCGGTGCTCAACGGCACCGCGGGGCCGGAATCGGACATCAACCTGCTGCTGTTCGCCGACAGCGACAAGGACGTCGAGATCGACCTGCTCAACCGCGGCATCCCGTTCGAGGCCGGCGAGCGCAAGCGCACGCTGCGTGGCGAGACGCGGCGGGTGCCGGTGCTGTCGGTGTTTGTCGAGGACACGGTGGTCAACCTTGAGGTGCTGGAGCCGCGCGACCGCAACGACCGGCCGCGGCAGAACGGCCACCGTGCCGAGCGCGCCGACCTCGAGGCGGTGCGCGCGCTGCTCGGCTGAATCGGCACCTGCATCAAATGCTTGGCGAGCCGGGTTTAGGCCGGTAAGATGGAGGGCTTTTCCGATTTCTCATGGGACCTTCAATATGGTCGTGATTCGTCTGGCTCGTGGCGGCGCCAAGCAGCGCCCCTTCTACAGCGTCGTGGTGACCGACTCGCGCAATCGCCGCGACGGCCGCTTCATCGAGCGCGTCGGCTTCTACAACCCGGTTGCCAGCGGCGCCGAGCAGGAAGTCCGCATCGACGCCGAGAAGGTGAAGTCGTGGGTGGCCAAGGGCGCGCAAGTCTCGCCGACCGTTCAGCGTCTGCTCAAGACTGGTGCCGCTGCCGCCTGAGGAACCGGTGGTGATGGGTCGGCTCGCCGGCCCGTACGGCCTACGCGGCTTCGTTCGCGTGCAGGTCTTCACCGAGGCGCTCGACGGTCTGCTCGACTTCGAGGAATGGCTGGTCGGCCGGCAGGGCCGTTGGGACACCCGCCGGGTGCTTGAGGCGGATGTCCACGGCGATGGCCTGGTGGCCCGCTTTGAGGGCATCGACACACCGGAGGCAGCGCGTGCGCTGCGCGGGTCCGACGTGGCGGTGCGGCGCGGCGAGTTGCCGCCGCCCGAGGCGGACGAGGTCTACTGGGTCGACCTGATCGGCTGCGAGGTGGTAAACCGCGAGGGCATCAGGTTGGGCCACGTGGCCAACCTGATGGAGACTGGCGCCAACGACGTGCTGGTGGTGGTCGCGGGCAGCGGCGAGCAGCGCGTCGAGCGGCTGATCCCCTACACCGCCCAGGTGGTGGAGCAGGTGGATGTGCCCGGACGCAGCATTCGCGTCGACTGGGGCGAGGATTATTAGCGGCAGCGCCGGAGCGGTCGGCCGGCGGGGCAAGGGGAGGCGGCGTGAGGTTCGATGTGATCACGCTGTTCCCGGAGTTGGTGGCGGCGGTGGCCGCCGGCGGGATCACCGGGCGCGCCTTCGAGCGCGGCTTGGCGACGTTGCAGACGTGGAATCCACGCGATTTCACCTCGGACAACTACCGCACGGTGGACGACCGCCCCTATGGCGGCGGTCCTGGCATGGTGATGTTGGCCGAGCCGCTCGAGCAGGCGATCGTCGCGGCGCGACAGGTGCAGCGGGACGCGGGGGTCACCGATCCGCGCGTGGTCCACATGAGTCCGCAGGGGCGCGTGCTAGATCACGAGCAGGTGACGGAATTGGCGCAGCGCCAAGGGGTGATCCTGCTGGCGGGGCGCTACGAGGGCATTGATCAGCGCTTGATCGAGCGCGAAGTCGATGAGGAAGTGTCGATCGGCGACTATGTGCTGAGCGGCGGCGAGCTGCCGGCGATGGTCCTGATCGATGCCGTGGTCCGGCTTCTTCCGGGCGCGGTCAACGACGCGCAGTCGGTGGTCGAGGAATCGTTCGCCGACGGCCTGCTGGATTGTCCGCACTACACCCGGCCAGAGGTCGACCGCCACGGCGTGGCCGTACCCGCGGTGCTGATGTCGGGGCACCATGAGGCGATCCGTCGCTGGCGCCTCGAACAGAGCCTGGCGCGCACGCTCGCGCGGCGTCCGGACCTGTTGCAAGATCGGCGACTGACTGAGGAAGAGGCTCGGCTGCTGGAGCGAATTCGCAAGAATCAGGTGAACCCGGTCCGCGAGGACAAGGTTGACGGGCCCCGGCAGGAACAAGCCTTGTACGAGAAAAACACAACCGGCTCCGCCGGACAGGAGAAAAGATGAACCTCATCGAGCAACTCGAACAAGAAGAGATCGCCCGTCTGGGCAAGACCCTGCCCAAGTTCTTCCCGGGCGACACCGTGATCGTTCAGGTCAAGGTCAAGGAAGGCAACCGCGAACGTCTGCAGGCCTTCGAAGGCGTGGTCATCGCCAAGCGCAACCGCGGCCTCAACTCGGCCTTCACCGTGCGCAAGATCTCGGCCGGCGAAGGCGTCGAGCGCACCTTCCAGACCCACTCGCCGCTGGTGGCGAGCGTCGAGGTCAAGCGCCGCGGTGATGTGCGCCGCGCCAAGCTCTACTATTTGCGTGGCCGCACCGGCAAGGCCGCCCGCATCAAGGAAAAGTTGTCCTTTGCCGCCAAGGCCGCGGCCACTGCCGGCTGAGGATGGCGGCCTGACGGCCGACGACCAGGCGCAGCTCGATCGCTTCTGCGATGCGCTGTGGCTGGAAGACGGCCTGTCGCCGCGCACGCTGACGAGCTACCGCGCCGACCTCACCCGCTTCGCGCGCTGGCTGGCCGGTCGCGGTTTGCCGCTGTCTGCGGCAGGGGCTGGCGAGATCGAGGCGTATCTGGCCCATCTGTTCGGCGTAGCCGGTCTCAAGGCGCGCTCCGCGGCCAGGGCGGTGAGCAGCCTGCGCCGCTTCTACCGGCGCCTGCACCGCGACGGCGAGCGCAGCGAGGACCCGACCGCGCTCATCGCCAGCCCGCGGCTGCCGCGCAGCCTGCCCAAAAGCCTGAGCGAGGCGCAGGTCGAGGCGCTGCTCGCCGCACCCGACACGGGCACCGCCGAAGGTTGCCGTGACCGCACCATGCTTGAGGTGCTCTACGCCACCGGGTTGCGCGTGTCCGAGCTGGTCGGCCTGCCTGTAGCAGCGCTGAGTCTCGACATGGGCGTGGTGCGGGTCATGGGCAAGGGCGCCAAGGAGCGCTTGGTGCCACTCGGCGAGGAGGCGCTCGACTGGGTGGGCCGCTACCTGCGCGGCACGCGCGCCGAGTTGCTCGATGGCCAGCAGAGCCCCGCACTGTTCGTCACCCGGCGCGGCGGCGGCATGACACGCCAGGCCTTCTGGCTGCGGCTCAAGCAGCACGCACTGCGTGCGGGCATTGGCAGCGCGGTGTCACCGCACGTGCTGCGCCATGCCTTCGCCACCCACCTGCTCAACCACGGCGCCGATCTGCGCGTGGTGCAGATGCTGCTCGGCCACGCCGACATCTCGACTACGCAGATCTACACGCATGTGGCGCGCGAGCGCTTGCGGCAACTGCACCGGCAGCACCACCCGCGCGGGTGAACGAGGTACGACGCTGCGCTGGAGGGCGGCGCTGGAGGTTGCAATCGAAGCGCGGGCCCGGCCGCAGCGCGTTCCGGGCCGCAGCGCGTTCAGGCGGCCTTGCCGGCCGAGCGCTCGATGCGCACACCGAGTCGCGCCACACCTCGGATCAAGTTGAGCTTGGCGACGCTGACCTTGACCGAAGGCGCGCCGAATTCGTGGAGGATGATGTCGGCCACATGCTCGGCAAGGCGCTCGAGCAGCAGAAAGTGATTGACCGCAAGACTCTCGCGGATGCGCGCCACCACCTCGCCGTAATCGATGGTGTCGTCGAGTTCGTCGCTGTGCGCGGCGTCGGTGCCGGGAATGCCGATCTGGATGTCGAACTGGATGGTCTGCGGGACCTTGCGCTCCCATTCGTAGACGCCCACCAGCGTGTCGATGCGGAATTCCTCAATGAAGATGACATCCATCTGCCAAAATCCCGCAATCCCCAAAATCGGCCGCTGATTGTAGTGGACTCCGCCCGATGCCGCCATTCGTCCTGCCGCTCGCCCTGACCCTCGCCTACCTGATCGGTTCGGTGCCTTTCGCGGTGGTGGTGAGCCGCGCCATGGCGCTGCCCGACCCGCGCAGTTTCGGCTCCGGCAACCCCGGCGCCACCAATGTGATGCGCACCGGCTCGCGCAAGGCTGCTGCGCTGACCCTGCTTGGCGACGCCGGCAAAGGCGCGTTGGTGGTCGTGCTCGGCCGGCTCGCCGGCCTCGACGCCGATGCGCTGGCGCTATGTGGCGTTGCGGCTTTTGTCGGGCATGTGTTCAGCGTGTTCCTCGGCTTCAAGGGCGGCAAGGGGGTGGCCACCGCGGCCGGCGTGCTGCTGGCGCTGGACCCGCGACTCGGCGCGGCGGTCTGCACTGTCTGGCTGGCGGCTTTCATGGCGACGCGCATCTCGGCGGCTGGCGCGATCTCGGCGGGGCTCGCCACGCCCGCGCTGGCCTGGCTGCTGCTCGGCCCCGGCGTATCATGGGCGGCGGTCACCGCCATCAGCGCGGTCATGCTCGGTCGCCACCAGAGCAACATCCGGCAGTGGCTGAGTCCGCCCCGGCAGCGTCCCGAAAAATGAGCGCGGGGGACTCGCGCCGGCACCGCCGGGGCGCATGAATTCAAGCCTCGCGGCCCTGGCGCTGGCCCTGCTCGCGGTCATCGGCGGCCACCTGCTCGATGGCGGCGACCTCGGGACACTGCTGCACGGCACCGCGCTGCTCATCGTCGTCGGCGGCACCGCCAGCGCGCTGCTGCTGCAAACGCCGGCCGCAGTGTTGCGGCGCGGGCTGGCACAGGCGCGTTGCTTGCGGGAAGACGCCGGCCCCGCCGCTGAGCCGCTGATCCAGTGCGTTACCGACTACAGCCGCATGTCGCGCGCCGACGGTTTCCTCAGCCTCGAAGCGGTGGCCGAGGTCGAACCGGAACCGTTTCGCCGCCGCGCCCTCGAGATGCTGGTGGATGGCGTGGATGCGGAGGAACTACAGCGGACGCTGATGGCCGATGTCGAAGCCTTCGAATCGCGCGAACGGCAGGCCGCCCGCATCTGGGAGTCGGCTGGCGCCTGCGCCCCCACCATGGGCATTCTCGGAGCGGTCATGGGCCTGATCCAGGTCATGCAGAACCTCTCGGAACCGGCGGCCCTCGGCCATGGCATCGCGGTGGCTTTTGTTTCGACGCTCTACGGCGTGGCTCTCGCCAACCTGTTCCTGCTGCCGCTGGCCAACCGCATCAAGGCGCGCATCGTCGACGAAGTGCGCTTGCGCCGCATGCTGATCGAGGGGTTCGCCGCGGTCGCCGCCGGGGCCAATCCGCGTCTCGTCGAGCGTCGCATGCGGAGCCACCTCGCGCCGGACCGGGCAGCATGAGACACCGTGACGAGGGGACGGAGGACAGTGAGCGGCCGGACCGCTGGCTGATCTCGTACGCCGATTTCATCACGCTGCTGCTCGCCCTGTTCGTCGTGCTCTACGCCTACTCGCAGGTCAACGAAGGCAAGTACCGGGCGCTGTCCGATGCCTTGGGCGAGGCGTTTGGCCGCTCCGGTGGCGGGCTGCTGCCGGCCACTGGACGCGTCGTCGGCAATCAGCCGGCACCGGGCCCCGCCGATTCGCACGCACAGCAACGCATCCGGCTCCGGCAGCAGACCCTCGGCCACCTGCGCGGCGCGCTGCGGACGCTGATCGAGGCGGGCACCGTCCGCGTCGAGGAGACACCCGACGGCCTGGTCATCGACTTCAGCGCCAACGCACTGTTCGACACCGGTGTCGCCGAACCGGCCGCAGGCGCGCGCGAGCCGCTGGTCGCCGCCGCGCGCTTGCTGGCATCCACCGACTATCGCATCACGCTGGAGGGCCACACCGACGACGCGCCGATCAATACCCGCGCATTCGCCTCCAACTGGGAACTCTCGGCGGCGCGAGCAGCGACCGTGGCGCGCCTGTTCGAGGCCGAGGGTGTGGCCGGCAGCCGTTTGACAGCGCAAGGCTTCGGGCCCCACCGGCCAGTGGCCGCCAACACCACGCCCGAGGGCCGCGCGCGCAACCGCCGCGTGATGGCCATCCTCAAGGACCCGCCGGGCGCTCCCTGAGCCGGGCCCTGCATCGCCCGCCCAAGCGTGGTCCGGCGCGGGGCCTTGCGCCCGCCAACGCCGGCAGTGGACAGAGACCCCAAAAAGAAAGCGGCCCGCAGGCCGCTTGCCATAGCCGGACAACGCGGGCCAGGCCCGCGCGCCTCACTCCTCGTTCGACAGGGACACGCCCGAGTCGCTGACCTGCGCATCGCGCCGGTTCAGGTAGAAATCGCGGACCACAGCGTACTCGTCCTTGCCGGCGGCATCGACGATGTCCTGCACGTCAAGGAACTCCGAGCGCCGACTCACGACGCGGCCACCCCCCAGCTGCCAGCGGGCAGCTTCCGGACTCGCCAGACGAATCGGGTCGGTGTAGAGGTCGCCAGCGAGGCCCACCGCATCACGCACGGTGCTCGGGCCAAAGAACGGCAATACCACGTAAGCGCCGCTTCCGACCCCCCACTTGCCAAAGGTCTGGCCAAAATCCTCGTTGTGCTTTTCAAGGCCGGCCGGCGTCGCCACATCGACAAAGCCGAGCATGCCAAAGGTGCTGTTGAAGGCAAAGCGCATGAAGTCGCTGACGCCGGCCGCGCCCTTGCCCTGCAGCAGGTTGTTGATGCCGATCATGACATCGCCGAGGTTCGCGAAGAAATTGCCGACGCTCTTGCGGACGACCGGCGGAAGCACGTTGTAGCCCTTCGCCACTGGCGTCAGCACCACCTTGTCCAAGCCTTTGTTGAAGGCGTGGACGCCGCGGTTGAAGCCCTCGATCGGGTCGCGCGGGTGCGCCGTCTGCTGCGGTGCCGAGGCACAGCCGGCAAGGGCTACCGCGAGCGTTGCGGCAGCGGCGAATCGAATTGAGCGCTTCATATCTGACACCTGTTTTTCGGTAGAAGGTCCGTGTGCTTCCGGCAATACTTTAACAACTTCAAACCGCAACACCTCGTTCCCGAGGAAGTTTATCCACTGTTGCGCATTCCTGCAGCAACGCCATTGATGGTCATCAGAATGGAGTTGCGCAGACGCGGTTCCGGGTCACCCTTGCGGAAGCGTGCCAGCAGGTCGACCTGCAAGTGGTTGAGCGGTGCCACATAGACCATGCGGGCGCGCAGGTTCTCGCCGAGCGCCGGGTCTGCCGACAGCAGCGCCTTCTGCTCGGTGATGGCCAGCACGTGCTCGGTGGTGCGCTCGAAGGCATCGCGGATGCGGCCGAAGATGCGCTCCGCAGCCTCGCGGTCGGAGACCAGGTCGGCGTAACGCTCGCCGATCGACAGGTCGCACTTGAGCAACACCTGCTCGATGTTGGAGAGCACCGCCCGGAAGAACGGCCAGTGCGCATAGACCTGGCGCAGGCGCTTGATACCCGAGGCACCCTCGGCCTCGAGGAAGGTGTCGATGGCCGAACCGAGCCCGTACCAGCC